>CAYOVP010000009.1:4567-52508 GCA_964407495.1 uncultured Thermodesulfobacteriota bacterium | reverse complement strand
CGTCCCCCCCCGCCCCCGGCTCCGCCCCCGCCCCCCCACCTCCGCCCCCTCCCGTCCCCCCCTCCGCCCCCCTCGCCCCCCTCTGGCCCCCCTGCCCATTAGTGAATCTCCACGTGCCCTGCCCCTGCTGACCGGGTTGCCTCTCTACCCCTCAGATGATCCAGTCTTCTAACCAGGCACGGCGGGCCTCTTTTGGCCAGTCTTTCCACTGGCCGAGGGAGTGCGCCTTATTCAAGGCCTCCTGTTTTTCGGCCTCAGGGATGTTTCTGTATATAATGAGCAGGTGAGGGGTCTCGAAGATATCAGGCTTTGCGATACCCTGCTGGTTGTACCTGTAGAGGAGCGGCCAGAGAGAGGCATTGCCGAGTATGTCTTTTCTGGCGGCGACATCCTCGGGGCTCTCGTTCTTTTTAAGGAGATAGAAGGCAAAGTCTCCTCCTTTGTTCTCGAGGTAGGAGGCGATGTCCTCCCAGGAGAAGACCTTGTTTTCCACGTTGTGCAGTATAGCCTTTCTGAGTTTGCGTATCTCCTCGTGTACCTGGACAAAGGTCAATCTCTCAGGGCCGGGGTGGTTCCTGGCCTCATGGAGGGCCCTGTTGAGGTCTTCCATACGGTTTACCACCTGCCGGATGGCCATGGCCCGTTCTGCCCTGAGTTCACGGTTTACAGTGGGCTCGTTCTCTTCATGTCTGGCAACCATGCCCGGAACGGCTTCAAGGCTCGCAAGAAGGAGGGGTGGTGTATTGGTCAACTTGTACCTTTTTGGTCTTATAAGGTCTGCAAGGTCCAGCGTTACGGGCTCAAGTGTACCGAGCCGGGCCGAGTGTTCTTGATGGGCCTTCTCCTCTGCTCCCTTTGCCTCGGCCTTATTATCAGTAGCCGCTGTTCCTGCCCTTTTCTTCAGGGGTTTTTCCGCCCTGGCCTCGTCTATTGCCTTATGGGCCTCGTCTTTCGTATCTTTGGCGGTCTTGCTACTCTTGTGAGCGGGAACTGGCTCAGTAGTTTTCGCGGCCTCTGCCGTATCCGTGGGTGAGGATTTTTTTGAGTCTTCTCTGGCCGCCTCTGCGCTCTTCTTCGGCGCCGCTGGTTCTGAGGAGGCGGTCTTTACGGATTTTTCGGCCTTCTGTGCGGCCTCGAGTTCACGAAGCCTCTTCATGAGTTGGAGGTTCTGTTCCTGGAGTTTTGCTATGATGAAACGGGCGGCCTCTGCCTCGGCTATGGCCCGTTCCTTTTCCGTTGCCTGGGCCTCGAGTTCGAGGTTGCGCTGGTTGAGGGCCGTGATGGTGGTTGCGGCCTTGCGATACCGGGCTATTATAGTCTTTGTATCCGTATTGACCTCGTCAAGACCAGGGGATTGTCCAAGCCCTTTGGAGCGTGCGTTCTTGTAGGCGTTGCGTGCCTCTGCGAGTTGCAGACGGGTCTCCTGGAGTTCTGCCTCGAGTTCCATGTTCCTGTCGATCATCTTCTGAGCAACATAGTTGGAGACCTGTCCCTGGAGGCTGAGTAGGTCCCTGTTCTCGAGTTTTGTCTGCATCTCCACGGGCACGGGCGAGACGCCGGGGCCCTGAGTAGGGGTAATCTGCGGATAGTTTTTATCTTCGGGGTTTATGGTGTTGGCCTTAAGGGGCCCGCCCTTCTGCTCCTTGTTCTTGTCTATGTTCCTGGTCTCGAGCTGACGGGTCTTCTTCGTAAGTTCGTCTATCTTGGCGCGGGCCTCTGCGGCAAAGGCCTTTTTCTTTTCCTCCACATCGCGGAGTTTGGCCTCAAGGCTCATAATCCTTGCCCTGAGGGCGTCTATCTTGTCGTTGTCAACGGTCTTGGCGGCGTTTTCCGCCGTGGTGGTTGCTTTCTTTTCGAGGTTGGCCCGTAGCGCCTGCTCTCTCGTCTTCGAGAGGCGTAGTTCTCTTTCGAGTTCCTCTATTCTCTGGATCTTTTCCTCGAGGTTTGCCTGCAGGGCCGCCTTTTCCTTGCCGTCCTTCTCGAGTTTTGCAAGTTCCTCGGTGATATCAGGCGTTTTTTCAAGTTTTGAGATGGCCTTGTTCTCGTCGTTTATCTGCTTGCGAAGCATCTGCCTGGCCTTTTCCATCTCTGCGACGAGGGCATCGGCAGCGTTCTTTACGTTTTTGTCCGCACCAGGGGCCGCCGTGAGCCTGAGGGCTTCTTCAACGGCCTTTAAGCGCGCCTCCAGGGCCGCCCTGTTGGCCTTTTCCTTTGCGAGGGCCTCCTCGGCCTTCTTTCTGGCCATGGCCTGTATGCGCAGTATGTTCTCGGCCCTTTCCTTGGCCTCTTTCAGGGACTTGAGCGTTGTCTTGAGGGCCTTGTACTTTATCATGGCCTCGCGGGCGCGGGCCTTGGCCTTCTCGGCCTGTCTCCAGGCCTCGGCGTCCTGTTCTTTCCGGGCCATGAGTTTTTTCCGCGCCTCGGCCTCGATGCGTTTTTTCTCTGCCTCGATGGCGGCTATTTTCTGTTCGAGTTTGGCAATTTCCTTGTTCGCCCTGTCCTCGACCTCCTGGCGGATCTTCTCGCGCTCGGTATCAAGGTCTATTGCCTGTCCGTTCTCAACGGCCTGGCGGAGCCTTCTCTTTTCCATTGCAAGGCTGCGCCTGAGGTCCTGTTGCTTCTTGAGTTCTTTCTTGAGTTTTGCCTCCAGTTCCTTGCGCTTGGCCTCCTTGTCACGCATCTTGACGGTAAGGAGGCGGTACTCCTCGTTGATTGCCTGTTGCTTGGCGACCGTCTCCTGGAGAGTCTCCTCCAGCATACCCTTCTCCTGGTCACCTGAGAACCAACTCAGGGACAGGGAAAAGGCAAGAAACATGCTTACTAAGAGACTCGCACCCATCAGGTTTCCTTAAAAAAATAGAGGCCTTTTTCGGGCAAGGTGCCCACTTCTACGCTTTTACCTTATACTACGAGTCTATATTATACTTGTTTAGATTAAAAAAGGGTTAAAATTTTTATTAAAAAAGGCTTTTTTTGTCGTTTTTTTCCTTCTTTTTCCAAGATGATCCTACCATGAAAGGCCCGATCAGCGCCAAGGCATATATTATAGCACATAGCAATCATGTTCTGTAGGCTTTTGTCTTGACTTTTAGGCGGCATTTAAGTATTCATAGATAGAGGTCTCCGGACGAGATCCGCGTCCTTGGCAGGGCCCCTGGGCCCGCCCGTCTCACGGGGTTCAACTTCTTGAAAATAAAAGACAAACTAAATCCTCTATGCATCTTGTCGATAGGGGCGTCCAACCATCATTCCCGGCCCTCTCCGCTGGGAGTGGCCATCTGATGCCGGCCAATGACAAGGGGGGGGTTGGTTGAGGCGTTTTCTCAACGCTGGGCAATACAAGAGAGGGGCATGAGTGGTTCGTGCTACCGCCAACGTCTCTCCCCCAAACAGATGCTCGATGATGACAAAACCAGACCCCCTCGTCCAACAGGCGCCTTCCATTACCGCCGTAATACTGGAGCGTATAGACAGACGAACCATAAGAAGGGCCCTTGGCTCAGGGGCTGACGCCCTTGAGATAAGGGTTGATGGTTTTGCGCGCAGGGAGCCCGGGCTCCTCCAGAGAGATTTCGAGAGGCTTCGGTCCTATGAAGAGTCTTCTGGGGTACCCGTCATACTCACCTGCAGGGACAAGGGCGAAGGCGGCCTCAACGCCATTGGAGCACGGCAAAAAAGGCAAATTTTCAGGGTACTTATGCCCTATGTGGACTATATCGACATAGAGTTGAGGAAGGCCTCTCTCTTTGGCGATATCATCGGCGAGGCAGGCAGGGCAGGTGTGGGCGTGATAATTTCATACCATGATTTTCGCGCCACACCCTCTACCGTCAAACTCGAAGAGATCATACATCAGGCCCTCTCTCACGAGGGTGATATTGTCAAGATAGCGGCCACGGCGCGAAGGCGGGCAGACCTCAGGCGGCTTACCAGGCTCCTTGTCGAGGAGAGAGGGCCTCTCATAGTAATAGCCATGGGGCCCCTGGGACAGGCATCCCGTGTGTTCTTCCCCCTTCTCGGTTCGCTTACCACTTATGGCTCGGTTACGAAGAGTACTGCACCGGGTCAGATGTCTGTAGCCGAACTGGCAGAGGCCTTCGCGTCATATGGTATAAGGGGGCAGGTAAGGGTATAGGCGCCGGCCTGACTGGTTTTCTTTGTCTTACTTTTTTTTTCGTTATGTAGGGTGAGGCAGGGGGCCTTTTGGTCTCAGATCGTTGAACAAGTAGCGGGATGGAGGACCTCAAACTGGTTTTCTTTGTCTTACTTTCTTTTTTCCAAAAGAAAGTAAGGGTTTTTTGATGACAACAATCTTTTAAATATTTGAAGGAGGGTGAGGTTATATGGCGATACGTGTTGCCATCAACGGATTTGGCAGGATAGGGCGGAATGTTTTGAGGGCCTCGCTGGGCAATAAGGACATCGAGTTTGTGGCCATAAACGACCTTGCTGAGGCGGCTACCCTGGCGCATCTTCTCAAGTACGACTCTGTGCTCGGGAGGATAAGCGCTGATGTAGGTGTAGAGGGAGATTCCATCGTGGTGGACGGCAGGCCTATACGTGTGCTTGCCGAGCGCGACCCTGCGAAACTGCCATGGAAAGACCTTGGCGTGGACATTGTGCTGGAATGCACCGGGCTCTTCAGGAGCCGTGAGAAGGCTGCCCTTCACCTTGGCGCAGGGGCGAAAAAGGTAATAATATCGGCGCCCGGCACCAATGAGGACATAACCGTCTGCATGGGCGTGAACCAAGAAGAATACGATCCTGAGAAGGATTCCGTCATATCCAATGCCTCCTGTACCACCAACTGTCTGGCCCCTGTGGCCAAGGTCCTTGATGAGAAGTTCGGCATAGTCAAAGGTTTCATGACCACTGTTCACTCCTATACAAATGACCAGAAGATACTGGATCTTCCGCACAAGGACCTTAGGCGCGCACGTGCGGCCTGTCTCTCCATCATTCCAACGTCAACTGGTGCCGCCCGCGCCGTGGCCCTTGTCTTGCCCCGTCTCAAGGGCAGACTCGACGGCCTTGCGGTGAGGGTGCCCGTGCCAACGGTCTCGCTCGTAGATCTTGTTGTGGAACTTGAGAAAAACGTAAGTGTAGAGGATGTCAACAGTGCCTTCAAGGCCGCGGCCATGGGAGAGATGAAGGGGATTCTCGGGTACTGCGAGGAGCCCTGCGTCTCTGTGGATTTCAGGGCTGATCCCCATTCTTCCATAGTGGACGCGCCCTCGACCAAGGTCATTGGCCAGAACATGGTAAAGGTTCTTGCCTGGTATGATAATGAGTGGGGTTTTTCGTCGAGGATGATAGACCTTGTCCTGTATATAGCATCGAGGGGGTTGTAGGCAGAGGTGAGGTAATGCCTCGCCCCGTCTCGTTATCTCCTTAAGTTTTACCTGCTGTTTTTACGCCCGGTCTTGTACGCGCGGGGGGGAGTTAAGGTCGCGCGGGCGCACGTGAACCTAGATGTCCGCGGCCTCCTCTTTCTGCAAGTCCGTTAAAGTCGCGCGGGCGCACGTGAACCCCGATCTTGGACGCGGAGGGGGGGAGTTCCCCCATGTCCAGGGCCCTGTCACCTGGGTCCCCGATCTTGGACGCGGAGGGGGGCGGAGCAGGGGGGGCGGAGCAGTGGGGGCAGAGCAGGGGGGCAGAGCAGGGAATATCTGGAACCAGTATAGTGGTTTTTCTTTGTCTTGCTTTCTTTCTCCCAGAAGATGGCAAGGAGGGAGGGGTGGCCGTGAACAGGGAGCCAAGGTACATAGACGAGATAGACATCCGTGGCAAGCGTGTCTTGATGCGTGTTGACTTCAATGTTCCTCTGGACGCGAACGGCAATATCACTGATGACACGCGTATCAGGAGTGTTCTGCCCACCATAAACTATGCCCTCGACGAGAAGGCCATGATCATACTTGCCTCTCACCTTGGCAGGCCAAAGGGCAAGCGTGTAGAAGAGATGAGCCTCGCGCCAGTGGCCAAGCGTCTTTCCCGCCTTATTGACAGGCCTGTCGTCATGGCCCCGGACTGCATAGGTCCGGAGACCGAGGCCGTTGTCAAGGCCATGAGGCCAGGAGATATCGTGCTTCTGGAAAACCTCAGGTTCCACCCCGAGGAAGAACAGAATGACGAGGAATTCGCCAAGAAACTCGCCACCTTGGCCGATGTGTACGTTGACGACGCCTTTGCCGTTGCCCACAGGTCTCATGCATCGAATGTGGCCATCACGCGGTTCGTAAAGACCTGCGCAGCGGGTTTTCTCATGAAAAAGGAGATGGCCTACTTTGCCATGGCCATGGACAACCCGGTACGTCCCCTCGTGGCCATACTCGGGGGAAAGAAGATATCCGACAAGGTTGGCGTGCTGCTGGCCCTTTGCGAGCGCGTTGACAAACTCATACTCGGCGGCGGCATGGCTATAACCTTTCTCAAGGCCATGGGTTACGAGGTCGGGACCTCTTTCATCGAGGAAAGCGTTCTGGACGAGGCCCTGGAGGTGGTGGAAAAGGCCAAGGAGCGGGGTATAAAACTCTATCTTCCCGTGGACTTCGTTGTGTCCACGGACTTCGACCCGGCAAGCGAGACCAAGGTGGTGACCTACCAGGAGATACCAAGGGACTGGATGGCCCTGGACATCGGGCCTGCCACTGTGACGCTCTTTGGCGAGGTGCTCAGCAATGCCAAGACCATTGTCTGGAACGGTCCCATGGGTGTATTCGAGATGGACGCCTTCAGCAGGGGGACCTTTGCCCTTGTATCGAGTGTTGCCAACAGTTACGCCCTCACCATTGTAGGCGGGGGAGACACGGACGTTGCTGTTCACAGGGCAGGCGAGTTCGCAAAGATGAGTTACATTTCCACTGGCGGCGGGGCCTTTCTGGAGATACTCAAGGGCCATGACCTGCCGGGTATCGCGGCCCTGCGGGCAGAGGAAGGAGAGGACAGGGGGGAGAGGGCCGGAGGGTCTGTGTCGGGCCAGAGTCTCGGGTGAGGGGCCTTGAAGAGGGGGGCCGCGGTTGGTGTTGGTGATACGAGTTGCTTCTTTGGGATCTGTGAGCCATAGTATTTCTGTAATGGTCGGGAGGGACCTGCCTTGCGAAGACCACTTATTGCCGGAAACTGGAAGATGCACACAACAACTGAGGAGGCCGGGGCCCTTGCGCGCGGGCTCTGCGATCTTGTCAAGGACGCAGAGGACGTGGACATTGTCGTGGCTCCGCCCTTTGTCTACCTCCAGGAGGTTGGGGGCATTATTGCCGGCGGGCCCGTGGCCCTTGGTGCGCAGGACGTGTACTGGGAGAAGAGCGGGGCCTGGACAGGCGAGGTCTCGGCCGTAATGCTCCGGGACGTTGGGTGTGAGTACGTGATAGTGGGGCACTCGGAGCGGCGGCAGTACTTTCACGAGACTGACGAGGACGTGAACAGAAAAGTCCTTGCGGCCCTTGAAGAGGGTCTTCGGCCCATAGTCTGCGTTGGCGAGACCCTTACGGAACGCGAGGAAGGCGTGACCATAGCACTCGTGAGTTCCATGGTGAGAAGGGCTCTCGAGGGTGTTGGTCGCGAACGTGCCGCTGATGTTGTTATTGCCTATGAACCCCTATGGGCCATCGGTACCGGCAGGACGGCCTCTCCTGCCGAGGCCGAGGAGGTTCACTCTGCCATACGCCAGACCCTTCTTGAGATATTCGGCCCCGGCCTGCCAGAGGAGATGCGAATTCTCTATGGTGGCAGCGTAAAGCCTGAAAACATAGACTCCCTCATGGCAGAGGTCGATATAGACGGGGCACTTGTTGGCGGTGCGAGCCTCAAGGCCGAGAGTTTTGCGAGGATAGTAAGGTTTGAGGGCATTGGTTGAGTCTTTGAATGGTATGAATAGAGCATCAGGTGAGGGGTAATATAATTTCATATATTGAGATGTGCCAAAAAGAGGGCATTAGCCTTCAGAGGGGCATGAATTTCAGGTTAAGAGGCGCTCATTCAGTCATTTTAATGTCTTTACGCAAAAATGCTCCCTATCAGGACGAAATTCAAGAAGATGGCACTGTTTTGATTTATGAAGGGCACGACGTACCAAAGCAAAAAGGTGTTATTAACCCAAAGGTGGTGGACCAGCCAGAGTTTAGGAGATCAGGCGTCCTTACAGAGAACGGAAAATTTCATAAGGCAGCACAAGAGTATAAAGCAGGCATTAAACGTCCTGATATCGTAAAGGTTTATGAAAAAATTAAACCAGGCATCTGGTCTGACAACGGATTTTTCCATCTTGTTGATTCGTGGATCCAATCCGACGGTTATCGCAAAGTTTTCAGGTTCAAGTTAGTTGCCATAAACGATATAGAAGATGAGGATGAGGCTTCGGCAGAAGACTTGACTCAGAGAGGCGTTGCACGTACCAGAATAATTCCAACAAGGGTAAAGATTGAAGTATGGAAGAGAGATAAAGGCAGATGTGTACAATGTGGCGCTTTAGATGAACTTCATTTTGACCACATCCTCCCCTATTCCAAGGGTGGGACATCGTTGAAGGCTGAGAATATCCAACTACTCTGTGCGCGCCACAATCTTCAGAAGAGCGCTAAGATTCAATGAAATTATACCGCCTGAGGCATAGCTTGCTCAACCGTCCATACAATAATAAAGCAGGGCAGTCAAGGTCGCATCTGGTCATTTTTTCTGACTGCGTTTTTTCCTCTTGCATTTTTAGTTGAAAAACGTAAAATGCTACATTAACCCTCTGGCGGACTGCTTGAAGGGGCCGAGGCTTGCTCTCAACCCTGCAACTCAACAGGAGATATGTTTACAGCAATTATAATAATACATGTAGTAGTGAGCGTCGTGCTCATAATAAGCGTACTCCTACAGAGCGGCAAGGGCGCGAGCATTGGCGCAGCCTTTGGCGGGGCAGGGAGCCAGACCCTCTTCGGCAGCGCGGGCCCTGCCTCGTTCCTCATGAAGATAACCATTGCCTGCGCCGTCATCTTCATGGCCACGTCCATGTACATGACGGTCACGGCGGGCAGAAGTTCTGTTTCATCGGTCATGACAGAGGTGAAGACCACGCCAAAGAAGAAAAAGGCAGAGGCCGCCAAGAAGGCCGTGGCCGCGAAGAAGGCGGCAGCAGAGAAGGCAAAGAAGGCCGCAGAATCCAAGAAGGCGACCACAGAGGCCCTGAAGCCTGCGCCCATTGTGGGCAAGAAAAAACCGGTTAAAAAGACAAAAAAGGCCGCTCCAGCGGCCAAGAAGAGCGCAAAGACGCGAAAGAGCGCTACAAAGGGCAAGGCCGCGACCAAGACCAAGACCAAGACAAAGAGTAAGACCAAGGCCGCGCCTTCCACGAAGAGCACAGCGAAAAAGCCCGCGACTTCCAAGAAGCCGGCTTCCACGAAATCTAAGTCAAGAGGCCCGGCGCCTGCGGCGCCTTGATAAAGATTATAAGACTTGCCGAAGTGGTGGAACAGGTAGACACGCTATCTTGAGGGGGTAGTGGGGAGACCCGTGGGGGTTCGAATCCCCCCTTCGGCACCATAATAAAAAAGAGGGGCTATCCAAATGGATAGCCCCTCTTGTCTTTCCAGGCTTTATCCCTCGCCATAAAAGAGGGAGCGATCTTACCTCAGTAGTTTACTGTTACGGTCACGGTATCACCATAGGTACCAATTGGAGTGGTGGATGGCCATAAGCCAGCATAAACCGTAAGAACCTGGTCTGCTCCTGAACCAGTGCCGGTCAGGCCCTGGGGTACGGTTGTGCAGGTAGCGCAAAAGGTGGCGCCGTTATCACCCCATTGGGTTATCAGGGTGCTGTCCTGGCCGAGTTTGTAAAAAATTCTATCCGTGGTAGTGCTGTGTTTGACATATCTGCCTACAGTAGTACTGTTTAAACCGGCATCTATGTCTACCCGGTAGGCCGTGCCGTTACTACAGTTAACGGTGATAGTGGTATTGTTGTACACACTGGCAGATCCGTCATAGGTGCCGAAGTCAAGGGGTGCGGTTGTTACGGTGCAGGCGGCGGTCTTTGTGACACTTATAGCCAGGGTGCCTGTTGTTGACTGAGTGAATGCCTGGGCCGAGCCTGCGAACGCGAGCCCAAGGGCGGCAATGGATAATGCCATTAGGAGCCTCTTCATTTTTTCTCCTTTTCTGTTGTGGGTTAAGTTGAGTTGCTAAAAATACTCTCACGTCATAGGTCCTTCCTCATTGGAACTCGTGCGCAGGAAGACACTAGTGGCAAGATTATACAACAGCGGAACTTACAGATAACTTACAGATAGAAGAAAAGTTGGGGAAAAAGGAGAGACAGGCAGGGGGAAGGCAGGGCAAGAAAGACGCCGCTTTCTTTTGGAAAAAAAGAAAGGGGAGCAAAGAAAACCACTCCCAGCGGCCCTGCGGGCCCCTGGATCGGGTACTCTTTAAATGAGAGTATAAGAAAAAGACCGGTCTTTTGAAGTGAATGATGAGGAGTTGTTCCTGAGCATGTTACGGCACTGCTCTCTATTCAGGTAAGCAGCGCCCTCTCACGGCCAAGTTTATATTTTGTCGCCCTGGCCCAATATATTCATGCTGTCACCCCCGCAGTATCCCCACTGTGCCCCCTGTGCCCCCTTTGGCCACCTCCCGGCCCCTTTTTGCCCCCCTGCCCCCCCTTGGCCCGGGTTAGATGATGCGGCTTGCGGAGATGATGGACTCTGCTATCTCGCGCATTTTTTTATTCTCTTTCTGCGAGTACCGCTGAAGGACCTTGTAGGCGTCTTCCTCGGAGATGGTGCAGCGTTTCATGAGAATGCCCTTGGCCTTTTCGATGAGTTTTCTCGTCTCAATGGCCTCCTTGAGGCTGTGGACCTCTCCCTTTAGCCCCTGAAATTCTCTGAAACGGCTGAGCGCGACTTTTATAGCAGGGTCGAGTTGTTTCTTTGTGACTGGTTTTAGGAGATAGGCGTATACGCCGGCCTCGATGGCCCTTGTGGCAACATCGTTGGAGGTAATGCCGGTGATGAGGATGATGGGGACGGATTTTTTTTCGCTAATGGCCTTTGCGGCATCGATGCCGTCCATCTCGGGCATCTTGATGTCCATGATGACAAGTGTAGGGTCGAGTTTGTCTGCGAGGTCCACGGCCTCGCGGCCATTGGCCACGGAAGCCACGACCCTATGACCGAGGAGTTCGAGTTGGCCCGCGAGAAAGGCCCTCGTCTTCTCGTTGTCCTCGGCAATGAGGACACGCTGCCCCTTTGCCTTTTCATTTTTCGTCTTTGCCATCATGACACCCCATAACCTACAGTGGTTATTTAGTAAGGATAATACACAAGTACTTTTAAAGTCAATGTTTTTTTGAAAGTGCCATGGCATGCTCCCTGTCCCGGGTATTGAGGAGCATCTTTTCAAGAAGCAGTGTAAGCAGGACCGCATATGAGAGAGAGGCGAGGTATAGCCTGTGCTCGAAGACGACGTCCACTATGGGGATGAAACTCGAGGTGGGCGAGAGGATTATGAAGAACCAGAAGATGAAGAAAGAGACTGAGACGGCCCTGGGCATCTTCCTTTTCAAGGATATTACGAAGAGATATAGGCCGAGGGCGAGGATGCAGGCATGTATGATAAGAGATACGATCGGCGGTGGCAGGGGTATGAGGAGGCGTGTGCCTGGGTGGACGGATGGTCTCTCGAAGAGTCCCGTCGAGACAGGAAAGTCATAGTCTATGTTCTGGTCCAGAGGGAGGAGGAGTAGTGCGTAGTAGTAGAGGATGACGTTGGACTCTGTAAGGAAGTACTGGTAGGGCGAGATGGCCGTGACGCCGAAGCCTGCTGTTGGCATACGTCTGAGCGCAGGCAGTGAGGCGTATCTGTTCTTGCCACCTGTGGTAGTCTGGATGCTGGAGGGAGCGGTCTCCCTGAGGGCCTCCTGGCTCACATCGTTGAATCCACCGAGAGGGGCCACGGTGTTCACGACAAAGAAGAGGGAGAGGACTGCGAGGACGGCATAGAGCGGCCATTTTTTGAGCAGACCTGCAGAAGAGCCACGGGCAACAAAAAAGAGGTCATAGAGGAGTATGAGGGCTGGTGTGGTGATAGCGGTTTCTTTTGAGTAAAAGGCCGCGACATAGGCCAGTGCTGTGAGGGCGTAGCAGGTGTATCTCCTTGTAACAGAGGCCGAGGAGGCCCGGATGAAGGCGAGTAGCGCAAGGAGTGTAAAGAGTGCGCTCATGGACTCCATGCGCTGTACAACGTAGGAGACGGCCTCTGTCTGCACGGGGTGGAGCGAGAAGACCGTGGCTGTGCAGAGTCCGAGGAGACGCGCCCTGGCCGCGGCAAGGCCGGTGAGGATGAATGTCCGGAAGACGAGGAGGTACACGAGGACCGCGTTGGCGATATGAATGAGGATGTTGACGAGATGATAACCTCGCGGGTCGAGGCCTCCTGTGGCATAGTTGAGGGCAAGGCTAAGCATGGTGAGTCCGCGTTGCGCCCTGAGCATGGCCGGCAGGTTGGCGAGGGTCTTGATTACCGGATTTTTTACTATCCAGACATCGTCGTCGAGTTGAAAGGCGGCGTTGATGGTGGGGTAATAGACCGCGAAGATGAGCAGGGCGAGGGCCATGAGCAGGAGCGGGGCGGCCCATTTGTTTTCAAATAGTCTCTCAACGCCGGGGCGCGGGGCCTGCCGAGAGGGTGCCTGTCCGTCTTCTTTTCTGGTGGTCAAGGCCTCGTGGGGCCCTGGCGGGAGGCTCAATCTTTCTTCTCTCCAGGTGTTTTGCTGCTCTTCCCGTCCATGAGGCCTGCCTCGCGAAGCGAGTTCTTGAGGAGCGTTATCTCCTGCGTAAGGACCTTGTTCTTGTCATGGAAGATTGATATGACCACAGAGAAGTGCAGGATTATGAGCATTACAAATAGAAAGGCCACGAGGAAGAGGAGCGATGGGGGGTACGAGACCCCGAGGTAGCCGGCTATGGTATCGAGGAGGGTCTTCCTCAGGGCGAGCACCAGGATTGCGAGCGCAGAGGCGAGCCAGAGCACAGAGTATTTTTCCTTGAGGAGGCCCCGGCGGACAAAATCCACCACCAGGACGAAGAGCACGAGGGCGCCTGCTATGGCGAGTATCTGGTAGAGGTACATTTACGCGAGTCCCTTTGCGCTGAGAGGGCAGGGGTCAGTCCACACGTTTCAAGAGGTCCACGAAGATGGCCAGGAGGACCTTTATCATGTAGTAGACGCTCCTCACAGGTGTGATGGAAGAGCGCCCACCCTGCCGTGGGGCCATGTTCACCGGCGTCTCCATTATACTAAAGGCCTTCTTGTGAAGCAAGACAAGGGCCTCTACCTCTGGGTAGTCATCAGGGTAATGGGTACTGAAGAACTCGATGCACCTCCTGCCAGAGGCCCTGAACCCGGAGGTGGTGTCTGTTACCTTCTCGCCTATGATGAGGGAGACGAGGCGCGAGAAGATGGCCATGCCTGCGCCCCGCGCCATAGAGGGCTGGTATGCCGTCTTGTCGAGAAAGCGAGAGCCCACGACGAGGTCGGCACCTGAACCGAGCAGGCTACTCACGAGGTCCTCTATCTGGTCTGCCGGGTGCTGGCCGTCTCCGTCCACCTGCACGGCGATATCATAGTCTTTCATGAGGGCGTACTTGAAGCCCGTCTGCATGGTGGCCCCTATGCCCATGTTGAAGGGGTGGGAGAGGACGGTAACGCCGCAGGACCCGGCTATATCTGCCGTGCGGTCTGTTGAGCCGTCGTTCACGACGACGATATCGGCCTCGGGCTGGTGTGCCCTGACGCCCTCGATGACTGCGCGGATGCTGGTCTCTTCGTTGAATGCCGGTATTATTATGAGAATTTTAGGTTTCGGGCGGCTCATTGGCAGGTCTTCGAGGTCTTTCGTGCCCCGCGGCGGGAGAGTTCCCGCGAAGCATCGGGCATCTTGAGGAGAAAATCCGTGGGGTCGTCTCCCTCTTCGTCCCTCCTCGCGCAAGAGAATGAATCAGGGTGTATCTCCGGGATTGGCTCTTTCCTGAACCCATCCTGCAGGCAGAGACGAGAGGCCTGAGGGCGCTGGGGCAGAAAGAGGAAAAACCTTCCTGGACGCGAGCGCAGATGGTGCCGAAGGGGGGACTCGAACCCCCATGGGCGCAAAGCCCACTAGATCCTGAATCTAGCGCGTCTACCAGTTCCGCCACTTCGGCCTGTATCAATGGGCAGATAACAGAGGGGCCCGTGAAATATAAAAACCTTGAGCCATGCGGTCTTTCGGTATATATTTAAACTGGATACGTCCACGGAAACGATCCCCTCGAGGGGCCTACTTAATGGAGCCGGTCTTCCACCTTCCTTCATGAGAAAGGCTCTGGCGCCGTGACCCAGCGCAGGCTCTCATGCTCAGGTACCAGGGCCAGATGGCTCTGAAATCAGGTGGAGTCGGTCCGCTCTTGCTCATGCGCAGGTGCCCTCGCCTTTGATGGCATAACAAGCGTCCATTGACGCTCATGCCTGGGGCCTGCTCCGATACCTGGCAGGCGGCCTTTTTTGCCCAGGGCCCCGGCCCCGTGCAAGGGGACGGATTCAATAGGAGATATTCTCACGAGAGTTCTTACAAGTCAAGGGAGTTTTTATGTCGGGTATGGGCATGAGGCGCAATGGGGGAGAGGGAAAGTGGGTTGGTAAGGGCGCCCCTTGGCAGTACCTGAATAGATAGAAGCAGACGACAAGGAGATTAAGACAACGATGATTACGCACGTAGTGCTCTTCAAGTTCAAGGAGGAGAGTGAAGGGGAGATGGAAGGGGTATTGAACTCTCTCAGGGCGCTTTACGGGGTTGTGCCCTCGCTGAGGGGCCTCTCAGTTGGCCGCGACGTCGTACGCGCTAGACGGTCTTATGACATGGGGCTCATAGCACGGTTCGATGACCTCGCCGGCCTCGAAGCATACAGAAAGCACCCGGCCCATGTGGCCGTAGCCGGGCGCCTGAACGAGTTGTGTTCGTCAATAGTGGCCGTGGATTTTGAGGAGAAGTGATTTGGCAAGAAGAAAGAGGGGAATAACGGACAAGGCGGTCCTTGGTTTCATGGAGGAGATGAAGGGGAAGGTGGCTCGGCCTGTGTCCATGAAGGAACTCGTAAAGGTATTTGCCGTACCGCCTGAGGAGAGGGCAGTTTTCAAGGCCCGGATACGCCGCATGGTGGACGAAGGGGTTCTTGTGCGCGTTCGCGGCGGCAGGTACGGCCTTGCCTCGAAGATGAACCTCGTAACAGGCACGCTCCAGTGCCATGCCGATGGTTTCGGCTTTGTCATACCCGAGAAGAAGGTAGAGGGAGCCGGGCGCGAGGCAGACGTCTTTATCGGCAGGCGCCGCCTTGGCGGGGCCATGCACGGCGATACGGTCGTGGCCCGTGTAGAGGGTGTGAAGGAGGGTGGAAAACGCGAGGGCCGCGTAATCAGGATCTTGAAGCGCGCCAACAAGACCATTGTGGGCAGGATCCACCGCGAAAAGTCGCTCTGCGAACTCGTGCCAGCCGAGGAGAGGATACTTGAGAGGATAATCGTGCCCAGTGGCTGCGACAAGAACGCCCCTGACGGCGTGGTGGTGGAGGTGGAGATTACCAAGTGGCCCACCAGGCACTCCTCTGCCATGGGCCGCGTCATCGAGGTTATCGGCGACCCGGATGACCCTGACGTAGAGGCCGGGATAATACTCAAGAAATACGGCCTCTCCTCAAGGTTCGGCCGCTCCGTACTCGAAGAGGCAAGGGACCTTGCCCACGAGGTAACGCCTGGTGAGATGGAGGGCAGGAGGGATCTGCGCGACCTACTCATCGTTACCATTGACGGCGAGACTGCAAAGGACTTTGACGACGCCGTTGGCATAGAGCGCACCAGTGGCGGCGGATACCGTCTCTTTGTATCAATAGCCGACGTGAGCCACTATGTTCGTCCAGGGAGCGCTCTGGACGAAGAGGCCTTCTCGCGCGGCACGAGCGTGTACTTTCCCGACCGGTGTGTGCCCATGCTCCCGGAGTCGCTATCCAACGGCATATGTAGCCTCCGTCCAGGGGAGGTCCGCCTCACAATGACCGCTGAACTCACCCTCAACAGGAACGGCACGGTAGAGGACTGCGCCTTCTACAGGAGCGTCATAAAGAGCGCGCGCCGCCTTACATATACAGAGGTACGGGATTCGCTCGAAGGACGGGTACAGGGCGCTCTCCCCCAGGATCTCTGCTCAGACCTTGCCCTCATGCGCGAACTTGCGGCCAAACTCTGGAAGAAGAGGATGCGCCACGGGAGCATAGACTTCGACCTGCCGGAGCCGCAGATAATCATAGACATAAACGGCACGGTTGAGGACATCGTGCGCTCGGAGCGAAACATCGCCCACAGGATAATAGAGGAATTCATGCTCGCGGCCAACAGGGCCGTGGCCACACGCTTCAAGAGGGCCAGGCTCCCCTTTCTCTATCGCGTCCACGAGCCGCCCGACGAAGAGAGCATGGAGTCCTTCAGGGAGTTCATCGCAGAGTTCGGCCTCAGCATGGAGAGGTCCGAGAAGGGACCGCGGGCCTACCAGAAGGTGCTCAAGGCAGTGCAGGGCAGGCCAGAGGAAAAACTCATAACCGTCATGCTCCTCAGGTCCATGAAGCAGGCCATATACAGCGAGAGGCCTGCAGGCCACTTTGGACTGGCCTTTCGTGACTACACACACTTTACCTCGCCCATAAGGCGTTACCCCGACCTCGTGGTTCACAGGCTCCTGAAACTCCTCATCGACGGGCGTTACACCGAGGAGGAACAGGGGCGCATGGAAGCGGTCCTGCCCGATATCGCCCGCCTTACCTCTGCGAAGGAACGCAAGGCCATGGAGGCCGAACGCGAGGTTGTGGATCTAAAGAAGGCCCAGTTCATGAAGGACAAGGTGGGGCTCGAGTACGACGGCATAGTCTCGGGGGTGACGAGTTTTGGTTTCTTCGTGGAACTGAACCAGTACTTTGTCGAGGGCCTTGTGCACGTCTCCACTCTCCAGGACGACTACTACGTCTTTGACGAGACGAGGCACATCCTGCGCGGCGAGCATACCAAAAAGGCCTTCCGCGTGGGGGTGGCCGTACGTGTCAAGATAGACAACGTGGACATCAGCAGGCGGCGCATCGACCTCTCTCTCGCAGGCGAGGGAGATGAGAAGGCCGGGAAAGGCAACGCAAAGAGGAGGGGTCGACGCAGATGAGGGCCCTACGGGCACACCTTGCATACAGGAACATAAAGCGGCTTCGTCACATAGTGGGCATACTCCTGAAGCACGGGTTTCAGCCCCTCATGGAGCGCCTCCACATGACACGGCTCCTCTCCATACCCGCGCGCCTCTCAGGAAGCCGCAAGGCGCGTGAGAAAGAGTTTCTCAGCGAGCCCCAGCGCCTGCGCCTCGCACTCGAAGAACTTGGCCCCACCTTCATCAAGGTGGGGCAAATACTCTCCACTCGTCCGGACATCTTTCCCGCAGAGTACATCGAGGAACTCCTCAAACTCCAGGACCGCATCCCCCCTGTCTCCTTTGCCATGGTGTCCGGTGTAATAGAGAGCGAACTGGGCCGGCCATGGAACAAACTCTTCAGGGAGATAACGCGCGAGCCCGTTGCCGCGGCCTCCATTGCGCAGGTGCACAGGGCAGTGACCCTCTCTGGCAACGAGGTGGTCATCAAGGTGCAGAGGCCGGGCATAGAAGAGACCATCGCAACAGACATCTCCATCCTTAGATACCTTGCCGGGCTCCTCGAACGCCATGTGCCCGAGAGCCGCCCCTACGACCCCGTGGCAGTGGCCGACGAGATAAGCACCATAATACACAAGGAACTCAACTTCAAACTGGAGGCGAGTTTTACGGAGAAGTTTCGAGAAAATTTTGCGCTCGACCCGCGCGTCGTGGTGCCCGGCGTATACTGGGACCTCACGGAAAGACGTGTCCTCACCCTCGACAGGATTTCAGGCGTCAAGGTGAGTGACTTGGAGAGGCTCGATGCCCGTGGAATAGACAGGGAAAAGGTGGCGCGCGTCCTCATAGACGTCTTCTTCAAGGAGGTCTTCGAGTTCGGTCTCTTTCACGGCGACCTCCACCCAGGCAACATCTTTGTCCTGGACGACGAGAAAGTCGCCTTAGTGGACTTCGGCATAGTGGGACGCGTGGACCGCGCCATGCAACGCAACCTTGCGGATATCCTCATAGGGCTCGTGCGCGAAGATTACGAGGCCATTACAAAGGTATACTTCCGCATGGGCATACTCCCCGAGGACATAGACCGCGCAAGGTTCAAGCGCGAGTACGCCGACACCCTCGTAAACTTCCTCGAACGCCCGGCAAGCGACGTGAGTTTCGGCGAACTCCTCATGGACCACGTGCGCCTGGCATCGCGCCACCACATAAAACTTCCCAGTGAGTTCATCCTCTTCGACAAATGTGTCATAGAGCTCGAGGGTATTACGCGTCACCTCGACCCCAGCATCAACGTCATAGACGCGAGCCAGCCCTATGCCCTGAAACTTTTCAAGAAAAAACTCGACCCCAGGTTTGTCATGGAAGAGACCCTCACCGTGGCCACGGATTACAGGACGCTCTTCAAGGATTTTCCCGTACGGGCCGCGAGCATACTCGAAGAACTCTCCGAGGGCAGAATGAGAATAGAGTTTCTGCACAGGGGACTCGACTCCTTCATGCGGGAGATGGACAGGTCGAGCAACCGCCTTACCTTTGGACTCATCATCTCGGCCCTTGTCATTGCCTCGGCACTCGTCATCACCTCGGGTGTCAAACCCCTGGTCTTCGGCTATCCGGCCATAGGCATACTGGGGTTTCTCGTGGCCTCCTTCCTTGGACTATGGCTCGTTGTACAGATCATAAGGTCTGGAAAACTCTGAACAAGGGGTGTCTGCGAGGGTGATGAAGATACTTAGAAGAGAGTCTGAATTTAGGGGTTCGAGCCGTCCCGTGGTTACGCTCGGCAACTTCGACGGCATACACCTGGGGCACCAGAAGATACTGAAGAGCGTGGTGAGGAGGGCCCGTGCCCTGGGTGCCCCTGCCCTTGCCTATACCTTTGACCCCCATCCGCTGAAGGTGGTATCTCCCGAGAGGTGTCCGCCCCTCATACTGGGCATAGAGGACAAGACTGCGCTCATGGAGAAGGCTGGGATGGACTACCTCGTGCTCGCAGGTTTCACCCCGGCCCTGGCGGCCATGTCGCCGGAGGACTTCGCAGGCAAGGTGATAGCCGGTGCCCTTGGCGCACGCGAGGTCTTCGTGGGCGAGAACTTTTCCTTTGGCCGGGCAAAGACCGGCAACGTAGGCCGCCTCTGTGAACTGGGCCGTGAACTGGGCTTTGAAGTACGAGCCGTCCCCACATGCAGGATCGGCGGAGAGATAGTTAGTAGTTCACGCATCCGAAGGCTCATAGCCTCTGGCAATGTAAGAGAGGCCGCCACCCTCCTGGGCCGGCCATACTTCATACGCGGCCACGTGGTGCGCGGCGAGTCCATGGGCAGAAAACTCGGTTTTCCCACAGCCAATATCGATCCCTCCTCTGAACTCATACCCTCTACAGGCGTGTACGCGGCCATGGCATGCCTCGGGACAAAGAGGCAGAGGGCCATGGTGAACATCGGGACCAGGCCCACGTTCAATGGGCGTCACATGACCATAGAGGTCCATATACTGAACTTTTGCGGAAACATCTACGGAAAGGAGGTCTGCGTGGAGTTCATGGAGAGGCTCCGCGACGAGAAGGCCTTCCCTGACAGCGAGGCCCTCGTGAGACAGATGAAACGCGACAGGCTCTGTGCAGAGAAGGCGCTTTCAAGGGAGGGATTCGGGTCATGAAGATTACTGCGAGAACCACTGCCCTTGCCATCTTCGGCGACCCTGTGAACCACTCCATCTCACCGGTGATGCAGGGTGCGGCCATCGAGGCCGTGGGCCTCGACATGGTATACCTCGCCTTTTGCGTAGCACCTGCCGACCTTGGCCGTGCCGTGGCCGCCATAAGCGCCCTTGGGATTCGCGGTGTAAACATAACCATTCCCCACAAGGAAGGGGTCATGGAGTTCCTCGATGAGATCGACGAGACGGCCCGCGCCCTTGGCGCTGTCAATACCATTGAGAATGATAGCGGCAGGCTTCGCGGCCATAACACGGATGCCGAGGGTTTCGCAACCAGCCTCGTTGCAGAGACGGGCATTGACCCGCAAGGTAGCACCGCCCTTGTCGTTGGCGCAGGAGGCGCGGCCCGCGCCGTGGTCTATGGCCTGGCTTCTCGCGGCGCGTCCCGAGTATTCGTAGCCAACAGGACGCCAGCAAGGGCCGAGGCCCTCTGCGCCGACCTCGGGCCAGCCTGTCCGGGCTCGATACTCGAAGCCATACCCCTCGGGGCTGGGCAGATGGAAAAACTCCTTGAGAAAACCGACATCCTCGTAAACGCCACCTCCCTTGGTATGAAGGGTAGAGGTGACCTCGACCTGCCCCTTGAGCACCTGAAAAAAGACGCCGTTGTCTCGGACATCGTGTATACGCCCATGGAGACAGGACTCCTCAAGAAGGCCCGCGCCCTTGGTCTCACGGTACATCACGGCCTTGGAATGCTCATAGGGCAGGGCGCGCTGAGTTTCGAGATCTGGACGGGCAGGAAGGCCCCTCTTGAGGTTATGAGAAAGGCCGCCCTCGAGGCCCTCGCAGAGACTCTACCTGAAACATGAAGATAATATTCATTGCCGACGCCCACCTCAAGGGCGAGGGCGAGAGAAGGGAGACCGACCTCATCGCCTTCCTCGACTCGCTCCAGGAAGTAGACCGCCTCGTCATTCTCGGCGACCTCTTCGACTTCTGGACAGGAGGCAACAAGGTGGCAGAACGCCGCTACGCACCGGTTCTAAAGGCCCTCGAGAAACTGACGAGACAAGGCACCAGCATAATATACGTAGAGGGGAACCACGATTTTTTGATGGGACCCTTCTTTATAGAGACCCTCAAGGCCCATGTCATAAAAGAAGCCGAAGAGGTCGCCCTTGACAATAAAAAATTCTACCTCGCCCACGGCGACACAGTGGAGATGACAGAGGGGTACAGACGGTGGCGCGGTTTTCTCCGCTCTCCCGTTTATGACGCCCTTGCCTCGGCCATGCCATCGAGCGTGGTCTGGAATATCGCCATGCACCTCTCGGGAAGGAGCAGGTCTTACAATACAAAAGGCCCGAACCTTGACAGCCGCCTTAAAGAGTTCGCGAAGACGAAACTCGCTGAAGGCGCAGACTTCGTGGTCATGGCACACTCGCACATCGCAGGAGTGCACAAGATAAAGACCGGAACCTACGCCAACCCCGGAGGATGGGAGGGAGAAAGAACATACCTCGAGTATGAAGACGGAAAAATAAGGGTAAAAAAATACAGGGGAAGAAAATAAGAAGATAAGGTGGTGTGACTGGTCCGGCTTCGCCGAAAAAAAAGATCGCGCTTTCTTTTGGAAAAAAGAAAGCGCCCAAAGAAAACCAGTGTTCCAGCGGCCCTTGGCCGCTGGTCTTAATTTTCTTTGTCCCACTTTCTTTTTTAAAAGAAAGTGGGGTGGCCTTGTCTTTTTGTCGGGCGAAGCCCGGCAAAAACCTACTCTCTTTTAATATGTAAGGCAGGTTGCGAGAAGCGCAACCTGCCTTACAAGTCTGAGCGGTCTTCTTCTTTACAGGCTGCTCTGGTAGATTGTTTTTCCTATGAAGAAGGGTCCCATTCGTTCTATGTACGTCGATGTCTGGACGGTTTTTCTCATGGTCTCCACGAGTCTTGAGAGGGGGAATAGGTCTTTGCCGATGAGTCCTATTGTAAAGTCGTTATCGTTCCTGTCTATTCCGAAGGAGGCGAGTCTTATATCGTGGCCCAGGTCGGCTTTGCCGAAGGCCCGTCCTATGAGGCCGTGTTCGCGCAGTATGGCGCCCTGTTCGCGGGGCGGGAGTTTGGCGAACTCGCCTGTGCGTCTGAGCGGGTAGTACACAGCCCAGGGCCAGTCTTTGTTGCGCACCACCCGGCGCGAGCGGTGGATAAGCCAGTCCTCGAGGTTCTCTTCGTGGCCAAGGGAGTATGTCCTGCCGAGCATGGTGTAGCGGTGGCGTTGCTTAAGCGCTACAAAGGAACTACCCACGATAAACTCGCGGAGCGTATCAGTGAAGAAGGACGGGTCTTCACTCATGGTGAGGAGGCCCACGCCAAGGGGGTCGTTTATGTCGGCGTAGAGGACGGCCTCGATACCGGCTTTTTCGAGGTCTACTACAAGAGGCCCTGCATCCTTGCTCCCCGTGAAGACGAGAAGTTGCATGAAGAGGCGCCTGTCGAGGCGTTGCGGCGTTCCGTCCTTTCCTGGCTTGCCCTGTTCGCTCGTATCCGTAAGTTTTTCGAGGTCCATGTCCATGAGTCGTTCCTCTCTTCAGAAAAATATTCCGGGGTGAGGCTTGGCCTCAACCCGGATTTTTTTATTATTTCCAGCGGCCCGGAGGGCCGCTGGAATTGGTTTTCTTTGTCTTACTTTCTTTTCTCTAAAAGAAAGTAAGGAAGTCTTCTTTTTACGTTTTCTTTCCCTGCCCCTTCTCAGCCTGCGGCGCTTTTTCTTTTCTTGGCCTCATTGGCTGCCCTTGCGGCCTCTGAGGGCTCGTACGTACAGAAGGGTTCTTCTTCGAGGTAGTCTCCTGTAAAGGCAAAGGCCCTGGCGCGGCAACCCCCGCAGACGCTCTTGTACTCGCAGTACCCGCACCTGCCCTTGTAGTCGTCCCAGGCGCGCATCTCCTGGAAGACCTTCGAGGTATCCCAGATCTCGCTGAAGGATTGCTTTCGCACGTCTCCGCACTCTTCTTCGAGGAACCCGCAGATCTGTACCTTGCCCGTGTGTGAGATAAAGGCAAAGGTCTGTCCTCCCATGCACCCCTTGCTCATGGCGTCGAGGCCGTGGGTCTGGCGTGTCACCTTTATGCCTTTTTCTTTTTCCTTCTGGCGGAAGATGCGGTAGTAGTGGGGCGCGCAGGTGGGTTTGAACTGGAGCGGCACCTTGCCCCTCATCTCGTAGAACCACGAGAGCGTCTTCTCGTAGTCCTCGGGGGAGATTTCCTGGTCCTTGAGGGTAGAGCCCCTGCCTGTTGGCACGAGGAGGAAGGGGTGGTGCGCCTTTGCGCCGAGGCTTACGACGAGTTTCAGTATGTCCGGCAGTTCCTTGAGGTTGTGTTTGGTGATGGTGGTATTTACCTGGAAGTCGAGGCCCACTTTCTTGCAGTTCTCGATGGCCTTCATCACCGTATCAAAGGCCCCCTCGACGCGGCGGAAGTTGTCATGGGTCTCGGCAGTGGCGCCGTCTATGGAGAAACTCACGCGCTGGATGCCGGAGTCGAGTATCTTCTTTGCCGTCTCCTCGGTGACATATGTACCGCAGGGTGCCATGACCATGCGAAGGCCGAGGTCCGTGCCGTAACGGGCCAGTTCGAATATATCGTCACGGAGCATGGGCTCGCCGCCGGTCATTATGATAATGGGGTTGGAGAACGAGGCCACGTTATCGAGGACGGCCTTGCACTCCTTGGTATTGAGTTCGTTCTTGTATTTTCCGAACCTTGCCGCGGCCCGGCAGTGTATGCAGTTGAGGTTGCAGGTGCGTGTCATCTCCCAGGCGATGAGCCTTGGAAGCCACCTTCTGCCGCCCGATTTATCGGTACTGCCGTCGTGGCCGTCGCGGTTAGCGGGATGGGCGCCCGGGTGTCCTCCGGGATGGCCGCCCGGATGACCGCCATGTGCTCCGGGGTGGCCGTGCCCCCCATGTCCCGCGCCTCCTTTTGCTCCGTGCATAACTTCTTCTCCTTATCTTGAATTACAGCCTTAAGGGCGTTTTTATCTTACTTTTTTATTTTACCATAAAATTGGCCTTTTGGCCTGAAAACCATAGTAGTTGTTCAGGCTCCCAGGACCCTTGCCGCTTCCTTTGCAAAGTAGGTGAGTATCATCTCGGCACCGGCGCGTTTGATGGAGACGAGGCTCTCCATCATGGCGGCCTCGCCGTCGAGCCAGCCCCTTTCAGCGGCGGCCTTTATCATGGAGAACTCTCCGCTCACGTTATAGGCGGCCATGGGGTACCCATAGGCGTCTTTTACGCGGCGTATTATGTCGAGGTACGGGAGCGCTGGTTTGACCATTATTATGTCCGCGCCCTCGTCTATATCGAGGCCTGCCTCGCGGAGGGCCTCTTCGGCGTTTGCCGGGTCCATCTGGTAGGTCTTCCTATCGCCGAACTGGGGGGGCGACTCGGCGGCGTCGCGGAAGGGGCCGTAAAAGGCACTCGAGTACTTTACGGCATAACTCATTATGGGGATATTGCCGAAGTTATTCTCGTCAAGGGCCTTTCTTATGGCCGCAACGCGCCCGTCCATCATGTCCGAGGGGGCGACGATGTCGGCGCCTGCCTCGGCGTGGCTGAGGGCCTCTTCGGCAAGGACCCTGAGAGTCGCGTCGTTATCCACGTCTTTATCTTTTATTATCCCGCAGTGCCCGTGGGAGGTGTACTCGCACATGCATACGTCTGTTATGACGAGGAGGTCAGGGGCAGCGTCCTTTATGGCGCGTATTGCTTCCTGGACGGGCCCTGCGGGGTCTGAGGCCGAGGAGCCCACTTCGTCCTTTTCCTCGGGTATGCCGAAGAGTATTACAGCGGGAATGCCGAGGGATTTTATCTCTCGTGCCTCTCCGGCGAGTCTGTCCACTGAGAGTTGGAAGTGGCCGGGCATGGATGCAATGGGCTTTTGTACGTCTTTACCGTAACTCACAAAGAGCGGGAGTATGAAGTCCAGCGGTGAGAGACGGGTCTCTCTTATCATGCTCCTCATTGTCTCGGAACGCCGGAGCCTTCGCGGCCTGTACTCTGGAAAGTTCATGGGTTTTGCCTCTCTGTTTTTGTTTTTTTATGGACAGTATTATTTGTTGGGTTTCGCTTTGCTCTACCCAACCTACGAGTTTTTCCAGCGGCCCGCAAGGGCCGCTGGCACGGGTTTTCTTTGTCTTACTTTCTTTTTTCGAAAAGAAAGTAAGAAGATCTTTTCTTTCCGGCGGGCGGAGTCCGCCCCCTCTACGCTCTTTTTTTCTTCTACGTCTTTCTGAAATATTCTTCTATTGCCCTGGCGAGTGCGGGTATCGTGTAGTCTTCGGGCATTATGTCCACGCGCAGGCCCTTTTTTTCGGCGGTTGCCGCGGTGATGGGCCCTATGCAGGCTATGCGGGAGTTTTGGTTTATGACCTTGGCCTCGTTTTTCTTGAAGAACCTCATGAAGTTGGTCACTGTTGATGACGATGTAAAAGTCAAAACATCGATCTCTCCTGCGAAGACCTTTTCTCTCATCTCCGCAGCGTTTTTCCTCGGACGCACGGTGCGGTATGCAGGGAGCACGTCTATGGTTCCGCCGAGTTTTCTTATTGTCTCGGGGAGTATCTCGCGTGCTTTGAGCGCGCGCGGCAGTATGAACCTTTTGCCTTTTATGCCCCTTCTGCCAAGAGCGTCTATAATGGCCTCGGCCCTGTAGACAGAGGGCGTAAGGTCTACGCGGATGTTGAGGGCCTCTATGGCCTCGGCTGTGCGCGGGCCTATGGCGCAGATGCGCAGGCCCTTCAGTTCCCGGAGGTCTTTACCGAGTTTCGTGAGTCTCTCGAAAAAAAATTTTACTCCGTTAACGCTCGTAAAGATTGCCCAGTCATAGGCGCTTAGCCTCTTTATGCCCTGATCAAGGGGTTTCCAGTCTCTTGGCGGCGCAGTGCGTATGGTGGGATAGAGATATGGTATGGCACCCTTTTCTTCGAGTATCTCGGTAAATTCCCCTGCCTGCTCGGAGGCCCTGGTGACGAGCACGGTGCGTCCAAAGAGGGGCATTGTCTCGAACCAGTTGAAGTCTTCCCTCAATTTTACAACATCGCCCACCACGGTGATGACCGGCGGTTTTATGCCCTCTTTTTTCGAGAGTCTTACGATATTTTCGAGCGTACCCGTGACTACCTTCTGAACTGGCAGCGTTCCCCAGCGTATGAGCGCCACTGGCGTCTCCACGGGCCAGCCATTGGCCCGGAGTTTTCTTGTAATGAGACCCAGGTTCTTCCACCCCATGAGGAATACGAGCGTTCCGCGCCCTGTGGAGAGACGGTCCCAGGCGATGTTTTTTCGTTCCTTCAGCGGGCTCTCCTGCCCGGTGATGAAGGTAACGGAGGAGGCGAGGTCGCGGTGCGTGAGCGGTATGCCTGCGTAGGCCGGGGCCCCTATGGCAGATGTTACTCCCGGTATTATCTCAAAGGCAATGCCTGCCTCTACAAGGGCCTCGGCCTCCTCGGCGCCGCGGCCAAAGATAAAGGGGTCGCCGCCCTTGAGCCTTACCACCACGCGGCCCCGACGGGCCCGCTCTATTATGAGGGCGTTGATCTCGGCCTGGGTAATGGAGCGCTCCGAGCCCTTCTTGCCCACGTATATGGCCTCCACGCCAGGTGGGGCATGATCGAGAAGGCGCGCGCTTGCGAGAAAGTCGTATATGACGCACTGGGCGCGGCGCAGGGCCTCTACGCCCTTGACGGTAATGAGGCCAGGGTCGCCGGGCCCTGCGCCAACGAGATATACCTTGCCCTCTCCGGGCAGATCGAGATTTCCAGCCATCCTTTATCCTTATACCGCAGGAGTATTAAAAAAATAATTATAACAGGATTAGAATTATATTAAAAAATTTTTTGAACAAAATGGCGGGAGACGACAGTCTGCAGTGAGGTTCAAAAGACCAAAGAGGGGTATTTGAAGGGAATCTCTCCGTTGATATCGAGGGCGCAGGTCGTGGCCGTAGAATAGAACGGGGCAAGGAGAGGGGCAAGGGGGGGCAGGGTTGCCTGGCACAATGCCCCGACTCTTCTCACCTCCTTCTCAGATATCGAGGACAACACGGGCGCACCAAGCCCCGTTCTCTTTTTTTTTCAGGCGGAACTGGTGCATGGTAACTGCCTTTACATCTGCGCGCAGGTCTTGGAGTTCGCGGACAGGGACCCCTGCGGCCTCGGCCCTCAAGAAAAGAGCATTGCCCCTCTGTTCTATACTCATGTCTTCCACGCGAAGGAGGAGGCCCTCTGCGTCCTTTATGTAGACGAGTTCCGAGAGAAAATCGAAGAGAAGCATCTCGAGGTCCCGGGCCTCGAGTCTGATTTCAATGCTTTTCCCATCACCAATGGAAGCAGGGTCCTCGACCATTGCCCCGGCAAGCGCCTCTGCCGCTGAGACGAAGACCTCCTCGATGGTTCTGCCCTCGGCCTCAAAGGCAATATCCGAGATGGCCACGTCATCGAGATACCTGTATTTCATGGGAGCCTATCCCTTGATGTTGCCTATGGGCAGAAGCCTCGCTACGCGCCTGCTGAGCCCTGCGAGTTCCGTTGCCTCTACTACGGCGTCTATGTCTTTGTAAGCGGCCCCCGCCTCCTCGGCGAGACCTCCGCTCGATACGCTCCGAACGTATATGCCCCTGTGTTCCATCTCGCGCCTGAGTTTGTCGCCCCTGAAGGTCTTCTTGGCCCTCCGCCTGCTCATGGTTCGCCCGCTCCCGTGGGCCGTGGTAAAGAAGGCCTCTTTTCCTGTCTCCACACCGACGAGGAGATAAGACCCGGTCTCCATGCTCCCGCCTATTATTACCGGCTGGCCGAGGCCCGCGTAACGTGCGGGCAGACCGGGCATACCCGGCGCAAAGGCGCGGGTAGCACCCTTTCTGTGCACAAGGACCTCGCGCAGGCGCCCGTCCACCTCGTGGCGTTCGAGTTTTGCCGTGTTATGCGTGACGTCATAGACCATGCGCATTCCAAGGTCCTCGGCTGGTCTGCCGAAGACCTCGGAGAATACCTCGCGGAGGCGGTGAAGTATGACCTGGCGGTTGGCAAAGGCCATGTTCACGGCGCACTTCATGGCAGAGAAGTAGTCCTGCCCCTCGGGAGAACGGAAGGGCGCGCAGGCGAGTTCCCTGTCGAGGACGCGTATATTGTATTTCTTCTCCATTGCAGAGAGAAATACGCGGAGGTAGTCAGTTGCCACCTGGTGCCCAAAGCCCCTGCTCCCGCAGTGAAACATGATGACCACCTGGCCCGGGATGGTGAGGCCAAAGGCGCGCGCCGCGGCCTTGTCGAGGATATTCTCTGGACGCAGAACCTGGATCTCGCAGTAGTGGTTGCCTGAGCCAAGGGTGCCTATCTGGTTGATGCCCCTGTCAATGGCCTTCTCGCTCACCTTCGAGGCGTCGGCCCCTGGAAAACACCCCCCCTCCTCGGTGAGTTCCAGGTCTTCTGGCCAGCCAAACCCCTTTTCCACGCTCCACCTGGCGCCCCTCTCCAGCACCTCGCGAAATTCACTGCGCGTGGGGCGGACAAAGCCCTTGCAGGCAACACCTGCGGGTATGCGACGAAAGAGGGCGTCGACGAGTTCCCTGAGACGAGGCTTGACCTCTTCGTATGTGAGGTTCGTGAGGACGAGCCTCATGCCGCAGTTTATGTCAAAGCCGATGCCGCCGGGTGAGATTACGCCACTGTCCGGGTCCATGGCCGCCACACCACCTATGGGAAAACCATAGCCCCAGTGGCCATCGGGCATGCAGTAGGCGCGGTGAAGTATCCCGGGCAGACAGGCTACGTTGGTAACCTGGTCGAAGACGCCCTCGTCCATTGCGGTCAAGAGTTTTTCCGTGGCATAGATGCGCGCCGGCACGAGCATCCCGGCCTTGTAGGACGTGGGTATCTCCCAGGCAGTCTGGGAAATCCGCCTGAGGGCCTTTGGAAGGGCCATGTGCATACCTCCATCTGCAAGCAACTCGAGGGGTTACTCATATTATACAATACTTTTGGGCAGAGGGGAAAAGGGCGCATGAGAAAACCCCGCTCTCTTCGGAAGAGAGCGGGGTATAAGGGGACCTCGGTGGGCCGGGGGCATGAGAGGACCAAGGCAGGGCCTCAGGAGGCGCTCCCGTCCTTTTCCTCGAGCATGTTGGTGAACATGTCGGTCTGTATCGTGGTAGTCTCGCCGCAACCAGGACACTTGAGGACCGTGCCTTTCCCGAGTTCGCTCGTCATCCTCTTGAAGGTCTTGTTGCAGACCGGGCAGGTAATGGAAATCTCGATATCCGGCATCTGCTCCTCCTCTCTGTCTTGTAGGTTGTTCACCTTTAACACAAAAGGAAGAAAAAGGCAAAGAATCGGGGCCCTGGGGGACAAAAAACACTAGACCTGCCTCTGAGACCAAGAGAGGCCGCGGCCAGTTAATCACCAAGACGCTTATAATATGCTATCATTATAAGAGAGGGAGGATGTCTTCATGAAGACCATTGCCCTGATATCAGCCATTGTCCTTGGCACAATTGCCGTTGCCTCGGCAAAGGGGCCCTTTGTCGCCACCCCGGGCCCTGACGGGGTCCAACACGTGGAGATAATCGGAGGGAGTTACTTCTTCAGGCCAGATCACATAGTAGTGCAGAAGGGCGTGCCCGTTGAGATCAGGGTAAGGAAAGAACCGGGCATTACGCCCCATAACTTTGTGCTGGAAGGGGCAAAAGAGGATGGCAAGAAGATAAACCTTTCCTTGAAATCCTCTGAACAGAGGGTCATAAAATTTACCCCTCATACCGCGGGGACATTCAAGTTCTACTGTGACAAGAGGTTCCTATTCTTCAAGAGCCACAGGAAAAAGGGGATGGAAGGGACCCTGGAGGTGAGAGATTGAGACCCAGGGCCGCCCCTGTGATAGCCGCTGCCATGGCTGTCCTGGGCATCCTCGCAGGACCGTCTCTCTCATGGGCCATGACCGACCTATTGAGCCGCGCCATTAAAAGATACGAGAGTGTTGAGTCCTACACCGTGACCCTGAGGTCAGAGAAGAAGAGCGGCACAGAGGTCATCAAGTATTCCTACAGAAGACCGGGTTATATCTACATGGAGTTTGTAACCCCGCACCACGGCACAGTGGTCACCTATGACCCCGACGAAAAAAAGGTTCATGTCAGACCCTTCAAGTCCCTCGAGTCCCTTTACTTCATCTTCGACCCCTCGAGTTCCATTGTAAAGAGTTCGCGCGGTCACAGGGTGGATGAATCTGACATCGGCACGCTCCTCTCGACCGCCGCGGAACTCGGGAAAAAGGGCACCATAGAAAATACCGGGGAAGAGGCGATAAACGGAAGGCTTACGGATATAGTCACTATCAGGGGCGCCGGCGGCACCACCGTTGAAAGAGACGTCAACCGATATGTCCTCTATCTCGAGAGGACCACGGGCCTTCCCATAAAGGTGGAGGCCTTTGGTGTGGGGGGAGAACTCATCGAGCGCGTCATAATGGACGACCTGGATGTGACCACGAGGTGAGGAAAAAAGACAAAAAACGCGGCCAAAGGCCGCTCACCAAGAGAGTCCACTTTCTTTTGGAAAAAAGAAAGTGGAGCAAAGAAAACCAGTTCCAGCGGCCCTGCGGGCCGCTGGAAAAAAAGTATATGATACGGTTTTTCTTTGACAAATTCTTTTTGCGGCAGACCAACATTTCAGGTCTTAAGTTCCAAAATGCATGGGGAAAGCGGGAAGGTGTTGTCTTACAATCAAAAGACATCCTCTTCTACTCCTGTCTCGGGCATCTTTGGCACGGCAGAGAGGAGTTTCTTCGTATACTCGTGCCGTGGCCGCCAGAATATCTCCTCAACAGGGCCATGCTCCACTATCCTTCCGCCGTACATCACGGCAACGTCGTCTGCTATGTACTCCACAACGCCAAGGTCATGGGTGATGAATAGATAGGAGATGCCGTATTCAATCTGAATGTCCTTGAGGAGGTTTAGTATCTGGGCCTGCACGGATACGTCCAGGGCGCTCACGGCCTCGTCGCAGACGATGAACTCGGGCCGAACCACAAGGGCACGGGCAATGCCTATCCTCTGCCTCTGCCCGCCGGAGAACTCATGTGGATAGCGCTCCATGGCCGCAGCGCCGAGGCCCACGAGATCGAGTACCTCTCTTATGCGAGAGAGCCTCTCGGGTTTTTTAAGCCCCGGCATGAGGGTCCTGATACCCTCCTCGATGATGTCCCTTACCATGAGGCGCGGGTTGAGAGATGAATAGGGGTCCTGAAATATTATCTGCATCTTCGATCTCATGGCCTTGAGTTCGCCGTGAGTCATGGCCATGATGTCTCTTCCCCTGAAGAATACGCTCCCGCCAGTGGACTCCACGAGGCGGAGTATGGTCTTGCCGGCAGTAGTCTTTCCGCAGCCAGATTCGCCCACAAGGGCCAGTGTCCGGCCCTGATATAGAGTAAGGTCTATGCCGTCCACGGCGCGTACATATCCCTTTACGCGCTTGAAGACGCCCTTTCTTACGGGATACCAGGTCTTGAGGTTTTTTATCTCCAGTATGGGCTCGCCGGCCTCTTCTCCTGAGAAAACACTTGCCCTCTTCTCTCTCTCCTCTTCTCTTGCTGCAACGGGTCTTGCGAGGGGACTGTTCATGAAGGTCCTATCGAGGAGATGGCAGGCCGCGAGGTGGGCGACTGGATCCTGGCCCTGACTTACGAGCCTTGGCTCCACGGTAGCGCAGCCCTCCATCTCGCGGGGGCACCTGCCCGAGAAACGGCAGCCCGCAGGGTACGCTGTAGCAGGCGGTACGCTTCCGGTGATGGTGGCAAGACGCCGGCCCCTCTGCGTGGCACCAGGGATGGAACGCATGAGCCCGATGGTGTATGGGTGGAGCGGGTTCCTGAAGAGTTCCCTTGCCGGGGCCAGTTCCACGATGCGCCCTGCGTACATGACGCCGACAGTTTCGGCGTTGTTATACACGAGGGCAAGGTTGTGGGTGATGAGAAGAACGGCTGTATTCATCTCGGCCTTGAGTTCCTGCATGAGAGACATGATCTCCTTCTGTATGGTCACGTCAAGGGCTGTGGTAGGCTCGTCGGCGATGAGGAGATCAGGCTTGCAGCAGAGGGCCATGGCTATCATCACGCGCTGACGCATGCCGCCCGACAACCTGTGGGGATACTCGTCGAAGACGGCCTCAGGCTCAGGGAGTCTTACGCGTGAGAACATCTCTACGGCAACACGCCGGGCCTCACGCCTCGTGAGACCCTGGTGCAGAGTGAGTGCCTCTGTTATCTGGTTGCCGATGGTGAAGACCGGGTTCAACGAGGTCATGGGCTCCTGAAAGATCATGGAGATGCGATTGCCGCGGATGCGGCGCTTCTCCACCTCCGTAAGACGCGTAATCTCCGTGCCTCCCAGGAGGATCTCTCCAGAAGCCTCCACACCCGTACTGCCAAGGAGTTGAATGATGGATAGAGCGGTGACGGATTTCCCGCAACCAGACTCGCCCACAAGGGCAAAGGTGGAGTTGCCCTCAATAGTGAAGGAAACACCATCAACAGCACGGGCAAGGCCCTCGCCTGTCCTGAAATACGTCCTTAAATCCCTTACTTCGAGTACGGGAGTTGCCATTGTAAAAACCTTGTGGTGTTCTATGTCCACTACCATTTGATGGGTTTCGCTTCGCTCTACCCATCCTACAAATCTGGTTTTCTTTGTCTTACTTTCTTTTTCCTAAAAGAAAGTAAGGGAGTTTTTATTCTTTGCGGGCGAAGCCCGCCCCAACCCATCCACTCTTCTTTTCTTATCTATATCTCAATTTCGGGTCAAGTGCGTCTCTTACGGCGTCACCGAAGATATTTGCAGGCAGCACGAGTCCGAACATGAAGAGGAAGGAGGCGAAGAGGTTCCACCAGACCACGGGTTCTCGGCTGAGTTCGAGGCGTGCCGTGTTTATCATATTACCCCAGGACCCCATCTCCGGCCCAACGCCTATGCCTATGTAACTGAGCACTGCCTCGGCAAGGACGAGTCCGCTGAACTGGAGGACCATGGTTATGAGGACGAGGTGCATGAGGTTTGGGATGATATGGCGCGCGATGATGCCCGGCCCGGTAACGCCAAAGGCGCGGGCCGCGTTCACGTACTCGAGTTCGCGCAGTTTCATGGCCTCTCCCCGTACGAGCCGGCAGAGGTCTGTCCACGATGTTATGCCAAGGATGAGGCAGAGCCAGAAGAGGCGCTCGTTCGGGACAAAGACAGAGAGAAAGAGGTCTTCTCGCGAGATGAGCCCGCCCTGAAAGCCGCTCGTACCGAAAAGGAGCATGAAGGCCACGATGAGGAGGACTCCGGGTATGGACGAGAGGGTCGTATAGATGTACTGGATGATGTCGTCGGCCAGACCGCCATAGAACCCTGCGATAACGCCAAAGAAGAGGGCAAAGGGGATGACTATGATCGTGGTCCCCGTGCCTATGACTATGCCTGTTCGTACGCCCTTTATGGCGCGGTAGAGGACGTCTGAGCCCACCTTGTCCGTTCCCAGCGGATGCAGGCCGGGGTGGCGTAGCGGCGGGTATCCGCGCACTGGTCTTCCGTCCGGGCCTTCCATTGTTTCCTTTACGAAGAGGGTGCGTGCAAAGGGCGCGGAGTAGGTCTTCTCCGTACCTGTCCGCAGTGGAGTGAGGGCACGGTCAAGCAGGCTCAGGGCCTGGCCCTCGTACACGCTGGTCCCGTCTGTTGCCGTAACCGAGACGCCGTGCTCGTCAGAGGCACGGTCGCGCCAGCGCACGCTGTCCAGGAAGGCAACGCCAAGGTACAGGACGAGAAAGACCATGGAGACGGCGGCGAGGCGGTTGCGCTTTACCTCGCGCCAGACCGGGCCCCCGCGCACCGCGCCGCGCACGAGAAAGTATAGCGCCGCGCCTGTTACGAGAAAGACTATGAGGTCGGTTGCGAGTATTACCGGCATCTTGTTCCTTTTATATACTAAGCAGCCTGTCTCTTACTCAAAGACCACCCTCGGGTCCACGAGGGTGTAACTTATATCAGTGAGTATGAGCCCCACTATGTAGAGTATGGAGCCCAGGTATACCATGGAGCGCACTATGGCAAAGTCCTGGGCCTGTATGGCGTCGATGGTGAAAGAACCGAGCCCTGGGATGGAGAAGAAACTCTCCATGATGAGACTGCCATAGAAGAGAAATGGTATGGAGACCACGACGTTCGTGAGTATGGGTATCATGGCGTTCTTGAGGGCGTGCTTGAAGAGGACGCGGCCCTCTCCGAGGCCCTTTGCCCGGGCCGTGCGTATGTAGTCCTTGCCCAACTCTTCGAGAAATACTGTCCTGTAGAACCTGATGCCCCCGCCAAGGGAGCCGAGGAGCCCTATTATGACGGGCAGTATTATGAACTTTATGGAATGGAGGCCTGTGTCGTAGCCTGAAATGGGCAGAAGGCGCAGGACCTTGCCGAGGAGAAACTGGCCGCCTATGATATAGAAGAGCACGGATACGGACATCATGATGACCGAGATGAAGAGCCCGCCCGTGTCAACGAAGGTTCCCCGCAGGTATGCCAGTATCATGGCAAAGAAGAGGTTAACGAGTATGGCAAGGAGAAATGTGGGTACGCTTATGGCAAGGCTCGCCCACATGCGGTGCCTTATCTCCCGGCCTATGTCTATGTTGTTGCGGTCAGATCTGCCGAAGTCGAACCATAGTAGGGGCGCGGACTTCTGAAAGAATATGGTCTGCGTCACAATACCCACGCCCCGCTCTTCTGTGTTGATGAAGGCCGGAAGATCATAGCCGTGGTCTTTTTTCCAGTTCTCTATGGCCGCCGGGGTGACGAACTTCTCGCCAAGGATCTTTCGCGCCATGTCATCAGGCGTATTGATACGAAAGAAGAGCATGGCCGTAAGTACGTTCACGCCGATTACTATGGGTATGGCGTAGAGTATGCGCCTTATGATGTAGGATAGCATCAGGCCTCCTCCTCTCCCCGCTTTTTCATCAGAGGGCCCCCTGTCTCTTTTTCATGGAGTACACTCCAAGGAGTATGGCAGATATAATGGCAAGGCCCAGTACTACGATGGGCCAGACCCTGGGCCTGTTCCACTCTTCGCGCTTCACCGCCCTCTCCGACGCATCTATGCGCAGATACTTGAGAGTGTTGTTGGCCATTGCATTGGGCTTTGTGTTCTTTACCCAACTGTGAAAGAGCCCGAACGACATGGGGTGAAACCCCCAGACCCAGGGTGCGTCACGCTGGGCAATGCCTATCATCTTTTTTATTACGGCGAGGCGCTCGGGCGAGTTGTCCATGTTCTCCATCTTCTCGAAGAGGCGGTCAAAGCGCGGGTTCATGTAGTTGGCGACATTCTCGCCCTGGTGCTTTGCCTTGCTGTTAGAACTAATGAGAAGAAATAAAAAATTCTCCGGGTCCGGGTAATCGGCGTTCCAGCCCCAGGAGAAGAACTGGAAGTTGCCGCTGCGCATCTTTTCCTGAAAACGGTTATAGTCTGTGGTGCGGTTCACGAGTTGTATTCCAAGGGAACGGAATTTTTTGATGTACCACTTGATGAGGTCTGCCTGTCCAGGGCCTGTCCAGGCATTGTCAAACGTAATGGTAAGGGGCCGGCCCGTTCTGTCGCGCCCGCCGGGGTAACCGGCCTCGCGCATGAGTCTCTTCGCATACTCCAGGCTCCTTCGCCGGGGCCGGTTCTTCGCCTCGTCCCACTCATACACATAGGGGTTTATCCCCTCCCTGCCGTCCACGTGGCCGAATATGCCGGGAGGTAAGGGAGAAAAGGCCGGTATCCCCCTGCCGTTATTGAATATCTCGAGGTACTCCTCATAATCAAGGGCAATTGATATGGCCTGGCGGAGTTTCTGCTTGGCCTCGGTGTAGCCCCCGATCTCGTCGTCGAGCATGTTGAAGCCCGCGTAGTAGGTGGAGGGCAGAACCGATGTCTGGAGGCGTATGCCCTTGTTCTTTATGTATGGCGTTATCTCTGGCCTGCCGGCGCTCCCGAAGGTGACGGCCTGGTCAAAACTCTCGCTCGTGATGCCCGAGGTGTCGTAGTAGCCCTGAAGGAACTTGTTCCACCTTGGTATGGCCTCTTTTTCGAGCCTGTACACGGCGCGCTCTATGAAGGGCATGGGCCTGCCACTGTCAGCAAGGAGCCCGGCCTCCCTGTCCCCTGGCTCTCCCTCGCTGGGGTAGGGCTCGCCCCGGAAGTTGTCATTGGCCCGAAGGATTATCTCCATGTTGGGGTTGAAGGTATCCATGACAAAGGGTCCTGTGCCAACGGGGTAGCGGTCGAGGGTGATGTTCTTTGCCGCAAGGGGGCCCTGGGCGTAAAAATCGAGGGCCTCGCGGGGCATGGGTGAGAAAAAGGGCATGGCGAGCCAGTATATGAACTGGGGGTACTTGCGCTTGAGGGTGATCCTGTAGGTATACCTGTCTATTACACGCGCACCAGCAAGGTCATACCTATCATAGTCAAGTCTTATGGGGTTTGCCATCTCGTCGAGGCTCTGGTTGTAGGCAGGCCCTGCGGCCTCTTTCCGCGCCTTTCTTATTGCCTCGATATCTGCGCGCATCTTCTCGGCAAGTTCCCTGAGCCCGAGTATGTATTTTTCCAGTATGGGAAGAATGGGGCTCTCTACCATGGGGTCGGCAAGGCGCTTTATCTCCAGGACATAGTCCTCGGCAGTGAGTTCCCGCGTGCCTGAGAGAGGAAAATCCTTTATTTCTTCTATGCCGCGGAGCGCCTCTTCGTCAAGGTCCCTGTACAGGGGCGCACCGTCTTCGCCACGGGCAAAGGCCGGGTGCTTCGCGTATCTTATCCCCTTCCTTATGGTAATATCATATACCGCCCTTGCAACTCTATCTGGCGGAACCTCGCCTGCAAGTGCCCGGCCCGCACTGTCATAATAGCGCGGCACCGGCAACTCCGTGGCCGTAAGGGGCACGAGTTCATAGGGACGCTTCAGGTAATGGTACTGAAGCGGCGGCTCGTATATCTGTGCAATGTAGCGGTACTCATCGGCGCTGTACGAGCGCGCAGGGTCGAGGTGTTTTGGCGGCTCGGTAAAGGTGGAGTAGAATATATTCTTGCCCCTGTCCCCGGGCCGGTAGGGGTTGTTGGGAGTGCAACCCGAGAGAAGGAGGAAGAGGGCAAGGAAGAGGTATGGATATGAATAAAGGGGAAGGCACCTGCCTCCGCTCGATGTAGTCCTTGTCTTAATGGCGTCCATCCCTGGTTACGTCCATAATTGGCTCAAAATACCACACCTCAAGCGTCCTGGTCAAGCCGCAGAGACCGGTCTTTCACCCCGAACAGCCACCTCCTCTGGGGCACCGGGAGAGCCCGGCCAAGGAAAGGCGAGCCTTTTGTTTGACATAAAGGGCTTAATTTTATTATAATTTTTAGAAGCGCCCCTGAAGGGGTAAAAACAGAAAGGCCTTCCCATGCTCCACGGAAAGAAGATAGTCGTTGTCCTTCCGGCATACCACGCCGAGAAGACCCTCCTCATGACCTATAACGAAATCCCCCATGATATCGTGGACGAAGTAGTACTTGTGGACGACTGCAGCCGCGACAACACCGTGGAGGAGGGCAAGAAACTCGGCATAAGGCATATCCTCGTACACAAGGAGAACCTCGGGTACGGCGGCAACCAGAAGACCTGCTATGCCGAGGCCCTGAACCTCGGAGCCGACATTGTCGTCATGCTACACCCGGACTACCAGTACACACCAAAACTCATCTCAGCCATGGCCTCCATGATAGCCTCCGACGAGTTCGACGTGGTCCTTGCCTCGCGTATCCTTGGCCGAGGGGCCCTTGCAGGCGGAATGCCCCTCTACAAGTACATTGCCAACAGATTCCTTACCCTTGTGGAAAACCTCCTCATCGGCGAGAAACTCTCGGAATACCACACGGGCTACCGCGCCTTCTCACGTGAAGTCCTCGAGACCCTGCCGCTCCTCGAGGACTCCGACGACTTTGTCTTTGACAACCAGATGATAGCACAGGCCGTGTACTTCGGCTTCCGCATAGGCGAGATAAGTTGTCCCACCAAGTACTTTCCCGAGGCATCGTCCATAAACTTCAACCGTAGCGTAACCTATGGTCTCGGGGTCCTGACAACGGCCATGCAGTTCAGACTCCAAAAATGGGGAATAAAAAAATACCCCATCTTCGAGAAACGGGGACGACGCCTCGGGGCCGCGGCAGAACGGGCCGTGAAGGTAACGTAAGGTGGGAAAGATGCTCTTCGCTGATGCAAGACTTGCTTTTAGGTGGGTATTGCCTACCCTATTAGCCATGGGGCCATGGGCGAGGCTAAAGAGGACCTATGATCGTCTCCTGCTGGTTTTCTTTACCCCTCTTTCTTTTTCCCAAAAGAGAAAGAGGGGTTCTTCAAAATGCGGGTAGAGCCAGATTCTTTCCATCTCCGCGTCTTTTATCTTTTGGTAGGCAGAGCCTGTCCTTGTCTAACGGACTGGGTAGCGGAAAAGCGCACCCCAAGAACGATTCGCTCCTCAAATAATCCTCACCTCACCCGATCACAAGGCCGCACCCCGGGCACGTATGAAGGGCAAAGCCAATATCCGCACCACAGGCAGGGCACCTGCCTGCAGAGATGCGCTCCGTCATCTCCCTGAGTTCAGGGCTGGCCTCGAGGCGTATCTCCTCGAGTTTTCTCACGGCCTCTATGGCAAAGGGCTCTTCCACGAAGAGACCATAACCTTCTGACGAGCAACACCCGCCGCCTCCAGAGAGATTGAGCACCTGGGGACGAAAACCGTGTTTCTTGAGCCTGCCCGAGAGCCACTTCATGTCCTCTGGAGTGCCGCTCTCAAGGAGCACGAGGGCCGCCTCGTTATCATCCCTATCCTCGGTAAAGGCCCTTGGCCGCTCCTCGCCAGGCCAGATCAAGGGCAACTCGCACTTGTTGCACGTCTCTACATGGGGCAGAAACTCTGAACCACACCCCGGGCAGGTCTTCACATCCTCATCCATCTACACTTCCCCCTCTTCTCTCCTGGATTCTCCTATCCTGCGTAATATGAGCGGCCCTCATCCCCCCTCATACCCCCTCGCCACCATTGCCTTCGGATTTTTCACCGCCCCTCATACAGTCTTCTTGATTATAACACAGACTCGTGGTAAAAATAAATATCGGCTGAGCCCGTTGTTCCTCCCTTGCACGGTCCTGGCCGGTGTTTTTTTCCCATCTTACGACATGGAGAGGTGGCCGAGCGGTTGAAGGCAGCTGCCTGCTAAGCAGTTGTAGGGTTTATTCTCTACCGAGGGTTCGAATCCCTCCCTCTCCGCCAGTAAGGGGGCTTGTAAGGGCTGAATATACTTACAGGGAAAGGCGGGTTAAAGCACGTCTTGCCATATTGCCCGCCGATAGTATGTGGATCAGCCGGACGCTCCGTGGTAATTGCCCTATGATGGGCCAGGCGGGGTTGCCGTGTCAGTCATATCTTACTATTATTAAAAGAACTTGTGCGCCTGTAGCTCAGCTGGATAGAGCGTCGGACTACGAATCCGCAGGTCGGGGGTTCGAATCCCTCCAGGCGCGCCACTTTCAGGGGCCGTGATACTTCGATATTTTAACGGGATATCGAGGGGTTGCGGCCCTTTTGCCTATCCAGAAACCGACCACATCATCAGCAATGTTCCGGCGCCTGGATACATTTCGTCATCAATACAAATGTATCAGGCCCAACAACGACCTCATCTTGAACGAAATGATCCTCATAGGATAAGGCGTCAGGCTCAGGAGCCAGAGCAGGCGCTGGGGGTTGTTGTGGCGCGCACAGGCCCTGAGATGCTCGCGCGCACGAAGCACGTCCCTGCCTGTCTTCATCAGAAAGAGGGCCAGGGCCCTGTTCAACCGCGCGAGTTTGTTATCGACCCTGGCCTTGTTGCGTGAATAATACTCCTCGTCATGAAGGCCGTGTCGCTCGGCTATCTCAATGAGATTGGTATACTTCTTGATCAATATCTCCCTGCCATTGGGCTTGTTGCTCGCAGTGGATATCTGCGAGTTGTGATAGCGAAGTTTATAGGTGGGGACATCTATAAAGGCAACCTTGCATGACTTCACCAACCTGAGGACAAACTCGTAATCCTCGAAGAGCCAGTACTCCTCGTCCTGGAACCCCGTCCTCTCGAGTAGATCTTTCCTGAACATTACTGTGTTGGTGGCAAGAATGAGTTCATCATAATACCTCTCAAAGACCTTCCCAATATAGACCTTGCTCTCCTCCCAACCCTTAATCTTCAACCCTGCTTCCGACAGAGAGAGGCTCTTGGCGTATATGTTCTCATACGTTGCTTCCGGGGCCATGTAGGCAGACCTGTGGTATTTTTTTAGATGAAATTCATCGAGCATACCCTTGTCGCTTATGGCAGACAACTCTGTGGAGACAAGGCCCACGTCATCCCTGCCGTCAAGAAACCTGGCCTGCAACTCTATCTTCTGGGGATAATACAGGTCGTCGGAATCGAGAAAGGCGATGTATCTACCCTTGGCCATCTTCATGCCCCTGTTCCGCGCCCGGGCCGGCCCCCCGTTTTCTGTGTAAACGTATCTTATCCTCCCCTCATAGGGTCTTAAACGCTCGCGTGTGTCATCATCCGAACCATCATCGACAACAATGACCTCGATATTGGTGTAGGTCTGACCGAGGACGCTCTCTACTGCCTCGGGGAGGTACTGCGCCCTGTTATAGGTGGGAATTATTACGCTTACAAGGGTCTGTTCCATGTCCTTATCGTCCTTTCCTCTTGTAGTGGTCTTCATGGTGCCGCCACAGAAAAAAACCCCAAGAGGGAGTCACCCACCTGAGGCTCGCGTAACCTTGAGAAAAACCCTGAGACACCATCATCCAGGGCCTCTCACAAAAAGACCCGGCCTAATCCCGGGGCTCTTCTTATAACACAATAGAGATATTTTTGCAAAACCGTTTTTTTCTGAATTAATCAGACCTTATTGAAAAAATTTGAAAGGCCCTCTGGCCTGCGCGGCCTACAGAACCAAGGGGCCAGCACACCGTGCCCCGAAAAAAACTCTCGCCACCTCTCATGCTCCGCCAAGATACTCCCCTGCCGCCGGCCTGTATCCCTTTATGAAGTCCCCGGCGCTCATGCGTCTCTTGTTCTCTGGCTGCAACTCCAATACCTCCAGCAACCCCCTCCCGCACTGGACAATAAAGCCCTCCCGCCCAAGGCTCACGATTGTACCTGGCCGGGCTCCTTCACCCTCACCCGTCTCCCTCACGGCCACGTCTCCACCATCACTTGTACGCACCCTGTGAATCTTCAGAACCCGCCCCCTCCAGCGCGTATGTGCGCCAGGCCAGGGACTTACTCCCCTCACAAGGTTCTTTATGTCCTCAGCGCTCCTTGTCCAGTCGATAAGACCGTCCTCTTTCTTGAGAGAGGGTGCATAGGTCGCAAGAGAGTCGTCCTGAGGCTCGGCATCTACCTCGCCCCTCACAAGCGCCTCGACGGTGCGTACAAGCAGGCCCCCGCCCACCTCCGAGAGCCTTGCCGTAAGTTCTCCCGCGGTCTCATCCGGACCGATCGAGACCCGTTCCTTCATGAGAATGGGCCCTGTGTCCATACCCTCATCCATGAGCATGGTCGTAAGACCGGTCTCAGTCTCCCCATTCATAATGGCATAGTTAATGGGCGCGGCCCCCCGATACCTGGGCAGGAGCGAGGCATGAAGGTTCAGACACCCAAGACGCGGCAGGCCGAGTACCTCGGCAGGGAGTATCTTTCCATATGCCACAACTACAATGAGATCAGGCCGAAGCGCCTTGAGATCTGCCAGAAACTCCTCATCCTTCAGACGCCGTGGCGTGAAGACGCCAATTCCCCTGGCCCGCGCAAAGGCCTCTACAGGAGAGGGCGAGGGACGCCTGCCACGCCCCCTTGGACGAACGGGCTGGGTAACTACGCCCACCACGTCCATGCCGGCCTCGAGAAGGGCCCTGAGAGGCGCAACAGCAAACTCCGGCGTGCCCATGTAAACTATGGTACAGGGAACACTCATAAAGGAAGAACCTGAAAAAAAGGGAAGTACACAGATCTTCTTACTTTCTTTTAAGAAACCTCTGAATAATTCGTCCTCGAATTATTCAGAGACGGGAAAGAAAAAACGCGGACCTTCTTTCCCTCACATTCTCAAGGAGTTATCAGTCCTGAAAATGGCAGCCCATCCCTGGGCCGCAGGAAAGTCTGAATCAATCAGAGGTTCCTTGGGAAAAAGAAAGTAAGACAAAGAAAACCGCTTTGAGCCCAACCATCCAGAAGCGAACAAGACCGGAAAGACGGCAACGCTCCGTAAACCCATGCCCCTAAACAGCCCTCTCTTCTGACTCGAGGGCGGCCTTTCTGAGCCGGCGTTTTATACGATCGCGCTTCAGCCACGAAAGGCGGTCTATGAAGAGGATACCATCGAGGTGGTCTACCTCGTGCTGAAGTGCTATGGCAAGGAGCCCCTCTGCCCCCATGTCTACGGGCCCGCCCTCGCGGTCGAGGCCCGTAACGCGCACACGGGCCGCGCGTTCGACCTCGGCGTTTATACCCGGAAGGCTCAGGCATCCCTCCTCGAAACGCGTCTTGCCGTCCCGCCAGGCTATGACAGGGTTTACAATGGCAATGAGGTTCTCTCCCTTGCCAGCGTGCCTGCCCGTCTCTTCCTCGTCACCTTCTTTCTCGGCCGGCACATCGAGGATTATGACACGCCTGGCCACGCCCACCTGGGTGGCGGCAAGACCTATGCCCTTGTTGGCGTACATGGTCTCCACCATGTCGTCAATGAGACGGCGCACTTCGTCGTCCACCTCGTCTACAGGCGCGCAGACCGTTCTAAGAAATGGATCTGGATACTTCAGTATCTTGAGTTCTGACATTTTTTTCGATCTTTTAGAGTAGACCTTGGCCCATGGAAATCAGTTGTCTTTGCCGTACTTTCTTTTTCCAAAACAAGGGCAAGGTCTCTTAATATCTGGCCAGGGGCCCTTTTTTTCTTTTATGGATCTTGTTTTCGCTCTTTTTTCATTATATCCCAACTTACCTTGCTTCTTAAAGTATTTTTCTCTTTCTTGCTATTTTCATTCCCATTATGTAGTATTTTTTCATGGATCTCTTTGCTGACCAGAAGTTGCCGGAGGCCGGTGTCTCGTCTTGCGCGCCCCTTGCCGAGCGCATGAGGCCGCAGAGACTCGAGGAGTTTCTCGGCCAGGAGCATCTTACAGGAAAGGGCAAGTTCCTGGAGAGCGTTCTCCGGCGCGGCGAACTCCCCTCCATGATACTCTGGGGGCCGCCAGGCACAGGAAAGACTACACTATCTCGCATACTGGCCCGTGCCGCAGGCGCCGAGTACGTCGAACTCTCGGCAGTGGCCTCGGGTGTCAAGGAAATACGCGCCGTCATAAGAGAGGCAGAGGCCAGAAAGACCCGTGGCGGCAAGACCCTCCTCTTCATGGACGAGATACACCGATTCAACAAGGCCCAGCAGGACGCCTTTCTCCACAGCGTGGAGGACGGCACCCTCACCCTAATAGGCGCAACCACAGAGAACCCCTCCTTTGAACTCAACGCCCCCCTGCTCTCAAGATGCAGGGTAGTGGTACTGAAGGCCCTTGGGCCCGAGGTACTTAAGAAGATCATAAGACGCGCCATGGAGGACAAGGAACGCGGCCTTGGCCGCATGAAGGCCCGCGTAGAGGACGATGCAATAGACTTCATGGCCGAGCAGGCCCAGGGCGACGCCCGCGCCGCGCTCAACTGCCTGGAACTCTCGTACACGCTTGCTGATAAGGACAGAGAAGGTCTGAGGCACATAACAAGAGAGACCGCCCGTGAGGCCCTGCAGAAAAAGGCCCTCCATTATGACCGCGCCGGAGAGGAACACTACAACGTGGTCTCGGCCTTTATAAAGTCCATGCGCGCAAGCGACCCGGACGCGGCCCTGTACTGGCTCGCCCGCATGGTCGAGGCCGGAGAGGACCCGCTCTTCATAGTGCGGCGGATGGTGATCTTCGCCTCGGAAGACATAGGCAACGCAGACCCCGAGGCCCTTGTACTTGCAACCTCAGTAAAATCCGCCATCGAGTTCATAGGCATGCCAGAGGGGTGGATACCCCTTGCGCAGGCAACGGTCTACCTCGCGGCGGCGCCCAAGAGCAATGCCTCGTACATGGCCTACAGGGCCGCGGCCAGAGACGTCCGCGAACACGGCACATTGCCTGTGCCCATGCAACTAAGAAACGCACCTACGACCCTCATGAAAAAACTCGGTTATTCATCTGCGTACAAGTACCCCCACAACTACGAGGGCGCTGTAGTGGAACAGGAGTGCATGCCAGAGAAACTCAGGGGTGCTTCGTACTACAGGCCCACGGACCGCGGCCAGGAAAAGGAAATCGCCAGGAGGATGAGAGAGAAGAAAGAAAAGACCTCTGGCTAAGACCTTCAAGATCCCGGAGACAGTACGATGAAAAAATACTCGCTGAGCGCCATGGGACGTGACCGGCCAGGCATAGTCGCGGCCCTTGCAGAGCCGCTATACAGGCACGGGTGCAACATAGAAGACTCGAGTATGACCATACTCGAGGGAGAGTTCTCCGTCATACTCATCATGAGCATACCCCATGATGTAGACCCGCAGAGCCTTGGGGCGGAGATCAGGGAGGCGGCAGAGCGTGTCTCCCTCACCATAGACATTAAGGAAATCCCGGAGGGCAATACCAGAGCGGCCCTCCCCCTCTCCAATTACATCATAACCCTCCATGGTGAGGACAGAACGGGTATTGTGTACAAGACCGCTCTTCTACTTGCCGAACTCAACATTAATATCACGGACCTCGAGACAAAGGCAAGGCACCGGAAGGGCGGGGCAGGCAAGGACCTCTATCTCATGGTCATGGAGGTCTACATACCAGAGGAAGTCGAGATGGCCTACCTCAGAAGACAACTCGACTCACTCTCGGAAGACCTTGGCGTAAAGATAAGCCTCAATCCCATAGAAGACTACGGAGAACTCTAAGAAAGAAGAAGGGCACCAAGAAATGCCCATACTCAAGGTCCTTCAATACCCCGACCCCCTGCTGAACGAGGTATCAGAAGAAGTCGAACCAAGCAAGGAGGGTCTACTCGGTCTTGTAGACGACCTCGTGGAGACCATGCGTTTCCATGGCGGGGTTGGTATAGCCGCGCCTCAGATCGGGGTCTTGAAGAGGATAATCATCGTGGACGTAACACCCCAAAACCCGGGGCACGGGTTACTCAGGCTCATGAACCCGCGCATAGTCTACAGGAGCGGCAAACGCCGTGGCCGCGAGGGTTGTCTCTCTGTACCAGAGTACAGGGCAAATATCACAAGGTCGCGAAGGGTTCGCGTCTTCGCCCTTACACCAGAGGGAGAACCCCTGGAGATAGACGCACGCGGCTTCGAGGCTGTTGCCCTTCAGCACGAGATCGACCACCTCGATGGCATACTCTTTCTTGACAGGATAACGGACATGAAGAGAGACCTCCTCAGGCGTGAACTCGATAATTGAGCGGTAGTACCCTCTCTACAATCTTGTGTTTTTCTCTTTGCTATTGCTGCTATCTTCATCGCGCACTGGTATCCAGAGAGACGGGGGCCTGCGCAAACACTGGTTTTCTTTGCTCCACGTTTTCGTAGTGCCAGGGCCTGCACGGCGCATTGGTGCACATAGAGACGCATACTATGCGCAAACACTGGTTTTCTTTGCTCCACTTTCTTTTTCCTAAAAGAAAGTGGAAGGTTTTTTGATATGGGGCCAGGGGGCTCTTCTTTCTCTTTTTTATTACAAAAGAAGGCCTTTGTCTTGAGATGAAAAAAATACTTCTCTTCTCTTTCTTTCTTCTCCTTGGGCTCCTGGTCTCCCAGGCCCTGCCTTCTCTTGTCTCTGCCCATGCATTCGAGTTGAGCGCCCATGTCATAAAACTACTCACCACCGTTATGCTGGGCTTCATCATGATACACGTTGGGTATGAGTTTGACCTCGACAAATCGAGGCTCAGGAGTTATGGGTGGGATTATGTTGTTGCTGCCACTGCGGCCACCATACCCTGGCTTCTTGTTGCCCTGTACTTTGTCTTTATCCTCTCCGGTGACAACGGGCCTGGTCTCTGGCAGAGGACCCTTCTTACATCCCGTTTTGCCTCTCCTACTTCTGCTGGTGTGCTCTTTTCCATGCTCAGTGCGGCCGGGCTTGGCGGCACCTGGATGTTCAGGAAGATAAAGGTCCTTGCCATTTTCGACGATCTTGACACCGTGCTCCTCATGATACCTCTTCAGATGATGCTCGTTGGCATGCGCTGGCAGTTGTTTGTTGTTGTCATCCCCATGGGCATTCTGGTCTTTGCTGCGTGGCGATTTCTCCACAAACTGAGAATTCCGGCGTCATGGCCCTGGGTCCTGGGATACAGCGTGGCCATTGCCCTCTTGTCCGAGGCGGTTTACATGTCCAGCAAGGTCATTGACGAACTCGTACCCATACACATAGAGGTTCTTCTTCCTGCCTTTGTCCTTGGGTGTGTCATGGCCAGGGTTGGAGGTCGGGGCGGCCCTGCCGGAGCAGAGGACCGAGACATTCTTGAGCGGCGTGGAGAGAGGCTCGTTGCACTTGTCACCTCCACCATTTTCATGGCCCTCGTGGGTCTCTCCATGCCTGCTGTGAGCGATCTTGCCGGTCCTTTACCCCTGGTGGAGCGGGCCGAGTCGGAACTGGCTGGCGCCTATGTGGTCAGCGAGGGGCAGGTGGTGGTGGACAGGGAGCCGGGTGTGGCAGAGAAGGCCCTCAGAGGGCCGGGGTCAAGGTGGCCCATGCTTGCCCTCCACGTCCTCGTTGTAACTATAGTTTCCAACATAGGCAAACTCTTCCCCTTCTTCTGCTATAGAAGAGAGGCGCACTGGCGTAGTAGACTGGCCCTTGCTGTTGGCATGTTTCCCAGGGGTGAGGTGGGGGCTGGAGTACTCATAATCTCCATCTCGTACAAGATAGGCGGGCCCATGATAACCGTTGCCATGCTCTCGCTGGCACTGAACCTCTTTCTCACCGGCGCCTTCATACTGGCCGTCAAAAGACTACTGGACCACGAGGAAGTGGCATAGATCGTTCGTGGTCCGTGGCCGCCACGTCTTCGCTACCGGGCGGCAGTAAAGAAAGAAAATACCGTCGAGAACCCAGAAACCCTTTGCACATGACTGCTCAGCCCAAGGTCACATCAAGGAGCATCATAACTACAAAGCCTATCATTACACCAAAGGTGGCCTCTTTCTCAAAACCCTTGCGGTGGGACTCTGGTATTATCTCGTCGCTGATGACAAAGAGCATGGCACCAGCGGCAAAGGCCAGGGCCCAGGGCAGAACAGGTCTGGCAAGGGTGACTATACCTGCACCGATGGCCCCGCCAAGGGGCTCCACAAGTCCGGTGAGCAGGGCTATGAAAAAGGCGTCACGTCTCGAGTACCTCTCCGTGAGTAGCGCGAGGGCCACGACGAGTCCCTCTGGAATGTTCTGAAGCCCAATACCCACTGCCAGGGCCACGCCATTGGAGACATTGCCCCCGCCAAAACCCACGCCAACGGCAAGACCCTCGGGAAAATTATGTAGAGTAATGGCAATGATAAAGAGCCAGATACGGCGGAGATTGTGCGGGTCAGCGCCCTCAGGGCCTGCTATGAAGTGCTCGTGGGGAGAGTACTTGTCACTGAGATGCAGGAAGATGGCGCCGAGAAACATGCCTGCCGCAACAATCAGCGCCGCCAGGACACGGCCTGCTCCGTCTTCTGTTGCCGACTCTATGGCAGGAACAATGAGAGAAAAAGACGTTGCCGCCAGCATTACACCGGCTCCAAACCCCATCATCACGTCCTGGGTGCGCTGCGAGACACTTCGATAGAACATGACCGGTATGGCGCCCAGACCAGTGGCAAGACCAGTGGCAAGACTGGCCAGGAGACCAAGATAAAAAACCGGCAGGCCCTGAA
>CAYOVP010000009.1:0-4467 GCA_964407495.1 uncultured Thermodesulfobacteriota bacterium | reverse complement strand
AGACCAGTGGCAAGACTGGCCAGGAGACCAAGATAAAAAACCGGCAGGCCCTGAAGAGAGAAAGACATTACCCAGTATGCCCCTTCCAGCACTTCCACTTTCTTTTAGGAAAAAGAAAGTGGAACAGAGAAAACCAGTATTGGCGCAGAGTAGGAGTCCCTCTGGATACCAGTGCGCCGTGCAGGCCATGGCACTACGAAAAAGAGGAGGAAAGAAAAACCACTCTTTGCACAGGCCCTGCCACATATCAACAGGGCTCCAGAGACCAGCCCTATTTACCTATACAGAACTTGGAGAATATCCTATCGAGTATGTCCTCTGTAGTGACCTCTCCGGTAAGTTCCTTCAGGCCCTCAAGTGCTGTGCGGAGATCCTCTGCAACGAGGTCCTGCGGCATGCCTCCTGAGAGCGCTCCCCCTGCCCTCTCGAGGCCACTTAAAACCCTCTGAAGGGCCTCGCGTTGCCGTTCTGTTGCGACGAGCACCTCGCCTTCGTCCAGCCCTTGGCCAGGAGAACGTCCTGTGACGCTCCTGAAGATTGCGGCCTCAAGGTCCTGTAGACCCCAATTCTCAAGTGCCGAGACAAGCACAACAGGCGCAGTGCTCATGGCAGAGAGTTTTTTTCCTACGGCTTCTTTATCGGTTCTGCCGAGGAGATCGCACTTATTGGCGACGATTATCACCCTTCTGTCTTCAAGGCCCCTCAGTATCTCGCCATCGGCTGCAGGGTCAATGCTCGATGCATCGACTACGAAGAGCACCAGGTCTGCCTGGGCTATGCGGTCTCTTGCCGCGCGCACACCCAGGGACTCGACGAAGTCTGCGGTCTCGCGAAGCCCGGCAGTGTCCATGAGGCGCACGGCCAGGCCGTGCATGTTTATGGTCTCTTCTATGACATCACGGGTAGTGCCGGGAACGTGGGTGACAATGGCCCGTTCCTCGCCGAGAAGGAGGTTCAGGAGGCTCGACTTTCCTACATTGGGTCTGCCGAGTATGAGGACCCGGACTCCCCGCCTGAGTGCAGAGCCCTGGCGGTATGAATCGAGAAGGGAGGCCACATGTGAGGTCAACTCTTCGATTTCGCGGCCTTCTCTGGCAAGTCCGGAAGGCGGGGCAATCTCTGCTTCTGCCTCCATGTCCTCGGGAAACTCGAGACCTGCCTCGAGGCGGGTGATAAGGGCTGTGAGAAGGCCGGATATCTCCTCTGCCCTCCTTGCGAGGTTCCCGCAGAGCCTTGCCCTTGCCGATGCGAGGCCCTGGGGCGTGGCCGCGGATATTACGTCCATCACGGCCTCGGCCTGCGTCAGGTCCAACCTGCCTGCAAGAAAGGCCCTCCGTGTGAACTCCCCTGGGCCTGCGGGCCTGGCGCCAGCGGCAAATACTGCGTCCAGGGCCTGCTGGAGCACGATGGTGCTGCCGTGAAGTTGTAACTCCACGAGGTCCTCGCCTGTATAGGTATGGGGCCCTTTCATATAGACAAGGAAACCATGGTCAATGGGCCCGCCGGGTCCTTGGACATCGCCGTACACGAGATGCCTGTGCCGAGGGGGCCACCCCCCCCTACCCCTTGGGACAAAGACCTTCTCTGCCACATCCAAGACACCCTGGCCGCTTATCCTTATTATGCCAACCCCTCCCTCGCCAGAAGGCGTGGCGATGGCCGCAATGGTATCTGCGTTCTTCATACAGTGCAAATATACCAGAAAAGGGGAGGCCTTGAAATTTGAAAGTAGGGTGCGGGTCTCAGGCAGCAGCCTTGTCTGTTCTGTTTATGTAGTACTGCTGGGCTATGGAGAGGATGTTGTTGACGAGCCAGTATATGACAAGGCCTGCCGGGAATTTGAGGAACATGACCGTGAAGATGATGGGCATGAAGAGCATCATCTTCGCCTGCGTGGGGTCCACGCTCGTGGGGGTCATCTTCTGCTGGAGGAACATGGTGCCCCCCATGACAAGGGGGGTGATGTAATATGGGTCATGGGCCGAGAGGTCCTGGAGCCAGAGGATGAAGGGGGCGTGGCGGAGTTCTATGCAGGCATAGAGGACCTCGTAGAGGGCGATGAAGACGGGTATCTGGAGAAACATGGGCAGGCACCCGCCAACAGGGTTTATCTTGTACTTCTTGTAGAGCGCCATTATCTCCTTGTTGAGTTTTTCCTTGTCGTTCTTGTACCTCTCTTTTATGGCAAGGAGTTGGGGCTGGATCTTTTTCATCCCCTGCATGGACTTGAGGCCATGGTGAGTGAGGGGATAGAATATTATTTTGATTACAATGGTGAGCATGATGATGGCTACGCCGTAGTTACCCACAAAGGACTGGAAGAAGTTCAGCACCCGGAGGAGGGGTCTTGCCATGAAGGCAAAGAAGCCGAACTCCACGGCTCCTTCGAGGCCGCTCTTTTCTCGCAAGAGGAGGTCGTACTTCTTTGGCCCCATGAAGGTCTTGTACGCATACTGTGCCGTCTCGCCGGGGCCGAGTTTCAGGGCAAAACGTGTCCCTGCCCGAACGACCTCTCTTCTTCCGGTAACAGAAGGCGGGGCCAGGGTCCAGTTTACGGGTATGTCTGTAACGGGTATCAGGGAGGAGAGGAAGTACTTGTCCTCTATGCCTATCCACTTAACATGAGCAGTGCGGGTCTCTTCAGGGTCCTTGTCCTTGTGTCGTATGATGTGTTCGCCTATGTGTATGATGCCGCCCGTGTGGTAGGAGGCGCGGGACCTTTTTTTCTTCTTCGGCTTTTCCATGCCGCGAAGGAGCACTGTGTCCACAAAGCCGCTGAAGGTCTGCCCCGTAGTATTGGTGATACGCAGTTCTGTCTCTACGAGGTAGTCTGAGCCCTTGAATATGTACTTCTTCTCTATTTCCAGTCCCTGGGCTGTTCTACCCTTCAGGACGAGTTCTTTTTTGTCCTTTGCAGAGAGTACAAGGGTGGATACCGGTGCCTTGAGGTCTGCACTCTCTATGGTCGAGTCGTAGACGAGACGCGTACTCAGGGTGGGAGACGAGGGGGGCATCTCCACGAGGTTAACGAGGGGGGAGTTTTTGTCGGCTGTCTTTCTGTATTTTTTGAGTTCCCAGGCCTTTATTCCGCCGCCGATATTTGTAAGTTCTGCCCTGTAAAGGGGGGTATCGACATGGATGATCTCTTCGAGGGCCGGGGTTTTTACTGGGTTGGAGACTTCTCTTGCCGAGACCTGGGTATTGGAATCAGGGGGATTAGAGGTAGTCGTGGCTGGTGCCTTCTCTCCCTTTGATTTTCCAGATGCAACGGTAGCGGTCTTCTCTGTTGCCTCCTTCTTGTGTTGCGGGAAGTACCGCTTCATTATATAGGGGTAGGAGAATATGATTATAGCGGAGAGTATTATGGTGAGGATCGACCTTTTATCCATAGTATGGGTCCAACCTCTTCTCTGTTTTTTCTACCTTGTCAAGGGGTGGTACGGGGTCGTAACCACCGGGGTGAAAGGGGTGGCACTTCAGGAGTCTTTTTGTTGCGAGGTAGAGCCCGTAGGCGGCGCCATGTGTTCGTATGGCCTCTGCGGCATAGGCCGAGCAACCCGGGAAAAACCTGCAACGTGGCGCCAGAAAGGGCGAGACAAGGTATCTGTAGAGGAGAATGGGTAATAAAAAAAGGCCTTTTATCATAAATAAGCCTGACTCGTTTTCTTCAGGGTTTTCTGTTTACAAGTATCCTTCCGAGTTCTTCCTCCACAGAGGCGAGGCTCAGGGACCGGAGGTCTATGTTTTTCTTTACATATACTGCTATGTCTATGGGCCTTCCAGGCGAGATCCTCTCCCTGTTCAGGCGGAAGAACTCGCGTACCAGCCTCTTGACCCTGTTTCTCGCAACAGCACCTCCGACGCGGGCGCTGGCCGTGATGCCAAGCCTGTTGGTTCCGGCGTCATTGGGGAGAGTGTAGACTATGAAGTTCTTTGTATGGGCCCGCTTGCCCTTTTTCCGCGCCTCGAGGAACTCCCTCGACCTCAAGAGCCTCATCTGACGCGTAAAGGCGTATGGGCCCTTTTTTGTGGGAGCCACAGTTACTTTGGAGAACTGACCTGTGGTGTGAGCCTCTTTCTGCCCTTTGCCCTCCTGCGCTTTATGGTGGCCCTGCCACCTGGGCTACTCATGCGCTCCATGAAGCCATGGGTAGAGAGCCTCTTTCTCCTGCTGGGCTGATATGTTCTCTTCATGATCGACCTTTCATCTGAAAATAATACAAAACCTTGGCTGTTTTATTCATATTATGAAGATGGGCAAGGATCGAGATTAAAGAAAGAGGTTTCGTGCCCTCCTTTTTATTATCCTACCCCGGCCACCTTTTTTCATCCCTTTTAGATCTCAGTACCTGCCCCGCTGCACCCTCGCCCACTCAGCCTCCATCGCCCCCTCAACCCTTTCGCCCCCATAACCCCCTCGCCCACTCAGCCCCCTTTCCCCCATACCCCCCTCGCACCCCAACCCAC
>CAYOVP010000008.1:44759-58566 GCA_964407495.1 uncultured Thermodesulfobacteriota bacterium | reverse complement strand
TTAAAAGAAAGCCGAAAATCTATAAACTCTTAATCTTTTTTTCAGTTTCGTAGGTTGGGTAGAGCGAAGCGAAACCCAACAATCAAAACAAATGAAAAACATCATCATAAAGGGTGCGCGCGAGCACAACCTGAAGGACATCGACGTGGTCATCCCGCGGGACAAACTCGTGGTAATAACCGGTGTTTCGGGTTCGGGGAAGTCTTCCCTTGCCTTTGACACCATCTATGCCGAGGGGCAGAGGCGGTACGTGGAGAGTCTCTCGGCCTATGCGCGCCAATTTCTCGAGCAGGTCGACAAGCCTGATGTCGAGAGTATAGAGGGGCTCTCGCCCTCCATCTCCATAGAGCAGAAGACCACGTCGCGCAACCCGCGCTCAACGGTAGCCACTGTCACCGAACTCTACGACTATCTCCGTCTCCTCTTCGCCCGTGTTGGCCGGCCCTTCTGTTACCTCTGCGGCAAGCCCATTACCGCGCAGAGCATAGAACAGATGGTTGAGCGTGTCATGGCCCTTGACGAGGGCCAGCGGGTAATCGTCTACTCGCCCATAGTGCGCGGCCGCAAGGGCGGGTTCAGGAAGGAACTCAACAACCTCCTCAGGGAGGGCTACACCCGCGTTGTAGTTGACGGCAAGGTGCGTGATCTCGAGGAGACCATCATCCTCGACAAGCGCAAGAAGCACTACATAGACGTAGTCATAGACAGGCTCGTAATAAAAAAGGGCATCATGACGAGGCTCGGCGATTCGCTCGAAGCGGCAACGCGTCTTTCTGACGGCCTTGCACGCGTCGAGGTTCTCGGGGCAGAGGAATTCTTCTTCAACGAGAACCTATCGTGCGTGGACTGCGGCATCAGTTACCCGGAGATTACACCTGCCTCTTTTTCCTTCAACAGTCCTTACGGGGCCTGCCCGGAGTGCAAGGGTCTTGGCGAGGATTTTTACTTCGATCCCGCGGCCATCATTCCCGACCCTGGGCTTTCTCTTGTACGGGGGGCCATTGCTCCCTGGCGTTCTGGTGACGGCAGGGCCTGCTCGTCCTATTACATGCATATATTGAAGGGCCTTGCCTCGCGCTACGGCTTTGGCCTGGATAGGCCCTGGAAAGACCTGCCAGAGAAGGTGCGGGAGATAATACTCTACGGCTCTGGCGACGAGGAGATGGACTTTCGCTATGGCATGAAAAAGGCCGAGTACTCATACAGGCGGCCCTTCGAGGGGGTCATGAGGAACCTCGAGCGCAGGTATCAAGAGACAGAGTCCGAGGCCGTGAGAAAGGGACTCGAGGCATACATGGGGAGCAAGGCATGCAAGGCCTGCGGCGGGTCTCGCCTGAAACGCGAGGCCCTGTACATACGCATCGGGGGAAAGAGCATTTACCAGGTGGTCTGCATGTCCATAGAAAAGGCCGCCCGGTTTTTCGAAGGCCTCGAACTCACGGACCTCGAAGCAGAGATAGCAAGGCGCATACTCAAGGAGATAAGGGAGCGTCTGGGTTTTCTGCTGAATGTGGGCCTTGGCTACATTACCCTCGACCGCTCGGCAGGCACACTCTCTGGCGGCGAGGCGCAGAGGATACGCCTTGCCACACAGATAGGCTCGAGCCTCGTGGGTGTCCTGTACATACTGGACGAACCATCCATAGGGCTTCATCAGCGAGACAACAGGCGGCTCCTCGGCGCGCTCAAGAGACTTCGCGATATGGGCAACTCAGTCATAGTCGTAGAGCACGACGAGGAGACCATGCGCGAGGCCGACTACATCATAGACATGGGGCCAGGCGCCGGGGCTGGCGGAGGCCAGGTAGTGGCCGCCGGAACCTATGACGAGATACTCGAGAGTCCTGCCTCTCTTACGGGCAGGTACCTCTCCCGTGAACTCTCCATACCTGTTCCCAAGAGGCGCAGAAAAAAGGGTAGACGCCTATTAAGGTTCAAGGGCCTTACAGCCAACAACTTGAAGAACATAGACGTGGAGATCCCCCTCGGCCTCATTACCTGCGTCACCGGGGTCTCTGGCTCTGGTAAGAGTACACTCGTCCTCGATACGATCTACAGAAACCTTGCGCGAAGGCTTCACCGCTCGCGCGTCTCTGCCGGCGAGGCAGGCGCCATCACTGGCCTCGAGTTCATAGACAAGGTAATCGCCATTGACCAGAGCCCCATAGGCCGGACTCCACGGAGCAACCCTGCCACCTACACGGGCCTCTTTACCTATGTGCGCGAACTCTTCAGCGGCCTTCCTGCCTCGCGCGTTCGCGGCTATGGGCCAGGGAGGTTCAGTTTCAACGTGAAGGGCGGCAGATGCGAGGCCTGCCGCGGTGACGGCCTCATAAAGGTGGAGATGCACTTTTTACCCGATGTATACGTGACCTGCGATGTATGCCGGGGGGCGAGGTACAACCGTGAGACCCTGGAGATACGCTTCAAGGGCAGGAACATATCAGAGTGCCTGGGCCTAACCGTATCCGAGGCCCTCCATTTCTTCGCCAAGATCCCGCGCATAAGAGAGCGCCTCCAGACCCTCTCGGACGTGGGACTCGGGTACCTCACCCTTGGCCAGCCCACGACCGCCCTCTCTGGTGGTGAGGCCCAGAGGATAAAAATCTCGCGTGAACTCGCCAAGCGCGGCACTGGCCGCACCCTATACATACTGGACGAGCCAACCACAGGCCTGCACTTCGCTGACACACAGAAACTCATAGAGGTGCTCGGCAGGCTTACCGAGGCCGGCAACTCCGTCCTCGTCATCGAGCACAACCTGGACGTCATAAAGAGCGCCGACCATGTCATAGACCTCGGCCCAGAGGGCGGCGACGGCGGAGGACGCGTGGTGGCCGCAGGCACGCCCGAGGAAGTGGCGGCTGTAGAGGCATCGCACACAGGGCGCTACCTCCGCGAGGTCCTCTCGGCGCCAACCCCTTTGCACGGAGGCGGGTTGCTCTCCCAATGAAAAGGCCCTTTCTCCTCCTTTCCCTTCTCATCCTCCTCTCTGCCTGCGCGCACACAGGCCGCGGCCCGCGTGGCACAGAGACGGGCATTGCCTCATGGTATGGCCCTGATTTTAACGGCAAACTCACTGCCAGCGGCGAGGTCTACGACATGAACGCACTGACCGCGGCCCACAGGACCCTGCCGCTCGGAACCATCGTGGATGTCGAGAACCTGGAGAACGGGCGCCGCGTCCGCCTGACCATCAATGACAGGGGGCCCTTTGTGCGGGGCCGGATCATAGACCTCTCGTATAGGGGCGCAAGAGAACTCGGTATAGTGGACAAGGGCACGGCCCGCGTACGCGTGAGACCGGTTGGGAGGGACGAAAGGTACATAAAGTACATACGCGTGAGCAAGTCCGGGGGCACAGGAACAGGCCTGTATACTGTCCAGACAGGCGCATTTACGAACAAGTCCTATGCAGAGAGACTCCTGAGGGCACTCGAGGCCGAGGGCCTTTATGGTGCCTACATATCAAGGGCCCGGGTCTCTGGAAAGGTCTTTTACCGTGTCCGTGCAGGAGACTTCGAGTCGCGCGACAAGGCCATGGAAAAGGCCAGGGCCCTGGCATACGAGGGCTTTGAGGCAGTATTGATGAAGAAGTAGCATCGCTCTTCTGGTGGGAGCGCCCTCTGCACCTTTACCTTCCATTATTACGAAACCCCTGGGTAATACCACCCCTGAATCATCAGTGAGGGCCTGGGGAGAAGAAGCGGGGTTTCTCTCTCCCTCACATTTTCAAGGCCTTGCATCCCTGAAAATCCTGCCCCCCATGGGGCTCAGAAAAGTCTGGATTGATCGGACTTTCCTCGAACAGAGCCGCCCTGCCCTGCTCCAAGGCCTGAATCGATGGCCCTTCCTCGTCTCCATCGAGACTTGCGCCTCTTTTTCCTTTGCCCTCAACCAATAGGTGGCCTTCTTCACCTGGTGCAGGAGGTCCTGGCCAGAAAAGGGGTTTTTTTTCCTCCTTTTTCAAAAATTCGTACTTTTGGGGGATAGACATAGTGCCATAGCATATGCTATAACATAATGGAGTGCTGATGCTCTTCTATAAATTACATACCAACCTTGATAAGAAAATAATATCAAAAACCACGGCAATTTGAAAGGAGAGGGAAAATGAAGAGGAAACTTCTTGGAGGTATGATCTTGGCCCTTGCGCTCATGTTCGGGCAGGTAAGCACATCTCACGCGGCCAACCAGAACATCGTATATGACGGGTACTGTGACGGCGCAAGTCTTTCCTACGACATGTTCACAGGCCTTGCCTCGGGCAGCGAGACAGGTTGCTACTCAGGCAACATGGCCGGTACTGTGGCAAACATCTTCAGCCAGGGCCCTGCCATCACCATGGGATACGACACCACTGCCACCCTCGCAGGAGTTACAACGGTCATACGGGCCGACCATACCTGGACCCACTACGTAAACAACGGCGCCGGCATAACTGTACTGAACAGCGGCACCTGGAGTTCAGGCATGGCGCGTCCAAACGCGGCGGCCTCGTCCATCGGCTCTGCTGGCAGGTAAGTATCGGCATTGACAGATCAGTACTGCTTATGCTATAGTACATCTCACAGCCGGACCATTGTTATGAAACTTGGTCCGGCTGTCTGTGTATGGGGGGCTGGGGGGGCGAGGGGGAAGAGGGGGCTGGCGTGGCTGGCGTGGCAGAGGCGAAAAGGATACTCCCGCCAACTTGGCCACCCTGCTTGTGCTCTGTTGGCAGCGATTCCCCATGCACCGGCCCACTAAAAAGCCTCATGCGGGCCTCTGGACAGGGGCCGATAGCAGTGCGGGGCCTGAGGTCAGGGCGGGGGCATGTCTCTGGAACGGCGTTACGGTCCCTTCCGCGCACCAAGGTCGTAGATTTGTTAAGAGGTAACCTCTATACATCATGAATCAAATGCAACATCAGAAAAGGAGGTCAGGGATGGACTTGAATGGAGTTCGACCCGGCAGCAGGGGGGCCTCGTGGCGCCTCTATGCATTATTGTTTATTTCCATAATTCTTCTGCCTGTGACAACGCTCGCCGCAGGCCCGGTCATAACCACCGATACCACGGGCTCGCCCGTAGTAATGGTGCCATCCCAGTTGCCCAAGGTCACTGTCACACCCCTCAAGTCAGTAGAGGTGCCCCTTGGCTATGCCATTGACAAGAATACCCTCAGAAGACTCAAGAACGCACCGGTCCCGGCGCCAAAGGGCGGCGTACAGCCAAGCCTTCGCCAGGACACCTCTGCTACAAAGGCCCCGGCCCAGGCCCCTCTTATTGCAGTGAACTTCGAGGGCAGGGACGACGGCGGCCAGCCCGACGGCTTTCTCCACAGGCCGCCTGACCCCACTGTTGCCGCAGGTCCAAACCACATCGTTACAGTAGTCAACTCCACCATAGATATATACAACAAGTCCGGCTCCCTCCTGCTCGAATCGAGCATGGCCTCGTGGTTCGCCTCTCTCACACCGCCTGGCGGCCCCTTTGATCCAAAGATTGTCTATGACGCACAGTCCGGCCACTGGATGCTCATAGCCCTGGCATCGGACTTCTCCAGCAAGGCCGTCTACCTCCTCTCTGTCTCCCAGACCTCTGACCCAACAGGCGCCTGGTGGAACTACAGCATAAGCAGCGTCACCGGAACAGGAATCAACAAGGCCTGGGGAGACTACGAGGACATTGGCTTTGATGGCAACACCTCCGGGAGTGTCTATATCTCGTCCAACCAGTTTACCTTCCTCGCCGGCATATTCACCACCGCCCAGGTAGTGACCATATCCAAGACCGAACTTTACACCGGTGCTCCCCTTACGCTCTTCAGGGCAACTAACCTCAAGAATGCCAACGGCTCACAGGCATTCACCATACGTGTGGCGCGCTCTCTCAGCGCCACGAATACAGAGTACATGATAAACTCGCACTCCGGCGGGGGTAACAACGTAACACTCTGGAACGTAACGCACAACTTCCCCAACCCGCCCGTAATCACAAGGCAGGCTACGGTGAACATCGGCTCCTACAGCCCTGCTCCCAATGCCAGGCAGAAAGGTTGCACCGACACACTCGACACCATTGACAACAGGATCTTCAACGCTGTGTACAAGAACGGCAGACTCTACGCCGGCTTCAACGAGGCCCACAACTGGGGAAGCGGCACCGTGGCGGCAATAAGGTTCCTCGAGATAAACACCACGACGAACACGCCCGTTGTCAACGAGACCTATGGGCAGGACAAACTGGACTACTGGTTCCCTGCCATTACAGTGGACAGCGCTGGAAATATCATCTCTGTCTTCGCCCGGAGCGGGTCTACAGAGTACGCAGGCATAAGATACAGCGGAAGGCTCACAACCGATACCGCCACTCAGCCAAGCGCACTCCTCAAGGCAGGCCAGGCCTGCATCACTGGCTCGCGCTGGGGCGACTACTTCGGCGTAAGCGTAGACCCTGCCGACAATACCAAGGTCTGGATATTCGGTGAGTGGTCCAAGAACGTGGCCGGCGTGAGTTCTGTCTGGGACTGGGGTACATGGGTCGGCGAAGTGGGCTATGGTATCACACCTCCGGTCTCGCTCAGCCTCATCCCCGACACTCCAACCGTTCCCAGGGGCGGAACCCTCGGCTACACGATAACAGCCGTAAATACCACGGCCAGCACGCAGTGCGTCGACTACTGGGAGGACGTCCTCCTGCCCAATGGTTCGCCCTACCCTGTCTCTGGAGCGCTCTTCGGTCCCGTGCACGTCTGCCTCAATCCTAATCAGACGAAAAACGTGCACATGAACCAGGGCGTACCAATGAACGCGCCCCTTGGCACCTACACGTACAACGGGTATGTTGGCACATATCCTGTTCAGGACAACACGGGACAATTCAACTTTACCGTGAACTGAGGCAAGGCACGGGTGCCGCGCAAGGCCCTGTAAACAAATACAGACCCCCCTGCAGGGATTCCTTCCTGCAGGGGGGTCTTTTATGAAAGCAACCTGCCCTTACCAGATCAGGCGCCCTTGCCATCACCGCTCTCCATGGCCTCCACTATCTCCATACCACTACTGGTGCCCACTCTCGCGGCCCCAGCCCCTATCATTGCAAGGGCCTGTCCAAGGGTCTTTATGCCGCCAGCGGCCTTTATCCCGGCCCTGCCCCCCAGCACCCCGGAAAGGAGCCTTACGTCCTCCTCGCTTGCCCCTCCCGGACCAAACCCCGTAGATGTCTTTACGTACTCTGCCCCTGCCCTTACGACTATCTCGGCGGCCACGACCTTCTGACCCTCATCGAGATAGCAACACTCGATGATGACCTTTACGGGAGTGCCAGGCAGAGCCTCGACCACAGCCGAGATGTCGTCTTGCACAAAAGCGAATTCTCCACCATGGAAGGCGCACTGGTTCATTACCATGTCCACCTCTACTGCGCCGTCATCAACGGCCCTCCGGGCAGCGGTGACCTTTACCTCCGTCATCTCGTACCCAAGGGGAAAACCTATCACCGTGGATACGCCTGTGGGGTAGCCATCGAGGAGACGTGAGACAGAGGAAACGAGACAGGGAGGCACACAGAGCGTGGCAAAGGCATGGGAACGGGCCCGAACAGCCAGGGTCTCGGCCTCTTTCCTGGTGGTAGTTGGCGAAAGGGCCGCAAGGTCGATCTTTCTCGCAAGTTCCAGGGGTCTCATCACAAGGGGATTATAACAGAATGGGAGCGATAATAAAGACCTGAGAGAGGCAGGCAGTACTTTGTACTCTTGAGGAGGAGAAAAGAAATGGTCAAAGACATGAGGTGGCAGGTGGCGGCCAGGAACTGGACACAAAAAAGGGGGGAAAGGCACCCGGCCTTTTCTCCCCGGGGGGTCTTGTAAGACCCTCGCTCACTACGTCTTCCTGCAGGGCTTCCCAGAACCTCGGGCCCTGGGCCCGCTACCCCATCATCCGCCCTGCATTAGAACACGTAAGCAACGATAAGCGCGGCAAGCACCACAGCGGTGAAGATGCCGATGACGCCCCACTCCTCCTTCTCGAGGAGCCTGGCCTCACTGTCGCTATCGTCAAAGACCTTCATGTTCTTGTCGTACATGACGTCCTTGGAATGCCCGAACATCTTATTTCACCTCCTTGAACTCTACACCTCCTTATAACTCTATTTTCCTTCCTCCAACTATATTATAGCAACGAGAGACCCCTTTGACAAGTCTTTTCAAGGCCCCGGAGGCCCTCTCCCCTGGTGCTTAACCCCTTGTTCAAGAAGAGTTTTTTGTGCCTTCTCCGAAGAGGAGTTCAACCACCTTGCCTGCTGTTATCTCCCCTCCATGTATGCTGTCCGGAATACCTATGCCGCGGTACGAACTCCCAGTAAGAAAGAGCCCCCGGTGGGCCCCGGCCAGGGCCTCGATATGGCGCACGCGTTCTTCATGACCTATGGTGTACTGGGGCATGGCCTTCTTCCAGCGGAATATGCGCGTAAAGATCGGCTCTGCCGTGATGCCCATTATCTCTCTCAGTTCGCGGCGCACCATCTCGGTCATCTCCTCGTTCGTGAGTTCAAGGAGGTCGGCCCCCTTGGCCCCGCCCACGAAACACCTCAGCAGGGCCGAGTCTGCAGGGGCCCTGCCATCGAACTTTACAGAACTCCACGTAGATGCCATTATGCCCCTGCCCTCGGAGCGCGGCACCACGAAGCCAAACCCGTCGAGAGGTCTTGGTATATCCGACTTCTTGAAGGCCATGGTGACGGTGGCAGTTGACGAAAAGGGTATCTCTCCGAGTTTCTTGGAGAGATCCCTGTCAAGGCCCCGCGTGAGGCGCGCCGCGGCGTGCGCGGGGGCGGCTATAACGACAGCGTCGGCGGGCATTGACTCGTCGCTGGTCAGTACTACGCGGAAGCGTCCCTTTTTTTCCTCGCAGACTTCCTTGACCGTTGCCCTGGTGCGTATCTTTACGCCGCGTTCCGTGATTATGGATACAAGGGTATCGATTAGTTCGCTCATGCCATCGGCAAGGGTTACGAACATGGTCATCTTCTTACGGTCGCCCCAGGGGTTTGTGGAACTTGGACGGTTGCGGAACTTGGCCATGCGTTTGACCATGCCGCGTATGAGGCTCCCGTACTCATCTTCCAGTTGGACGAACTTTGGGAAACTGGCACGTACGCTCATTGTGTCAGGGTCTGCGGCATGGATTCCTGCCACAAGGGGCTCTGCTATCTTGTCGAGGACCTCGGCCCCGAGACGCCTGCGCACAAAGTGGCCGAGGCTCTCGTCAGAGTCGTCCTTTTTTCGCGGGATGAAGACCTCGAGGAGCATGCGGACCTTGCCGCGCCACGAGATGAGGCCGCTCAGCGCTAGGGGCATTATCTTGGTGGGTATCATGAGTATGACGCCCTCGGGCAGTTCGTGGAGTCTCCCGCCTGAGAGCACATAGGTCTTACGGTACCTGTCGTTGGTGGGGAGGAGTTTGCCGCCAAGGCCGATTTCCCTGCATAGTTTCACGGCCCAGGGCTTTTCGGATAGAAAACAATCAGGCCCGCCCTCGATGATGAAGCCACGGCGCTTCTCTGTCTGGATGTTGCCCCCGGGCTTCTTCTTGGATTCGAGTATGGTGATATCAAGGCCCGCCCCCTCGGGCGCAAGGGAAGTAAGGCTGTAGGCCGTGGCAAGTCCGGCTATGCCGCCGCCTATAATTACCACGCGCTTCATCAGAATATGTCTACGCCAAACTTCCTGATTATGTCTGCAAGAAGGGCCATGAACTCGGGCGTGGTATTGAGCGACGAGGTGCGCGCAAACCTGAGCCCTGCGTTCTCGGCAGTGGCCTTGAAGAGTATGTCTATGTCATAGAGGGTCTCTACGTGGTCTGTGGTAAAGCAGAGGGGCACGATCACGACCCCTTCTTTACCCCTGCGCGCCGCCTCTTCTATGACGTCCTCTGTCCGCGGGCCGAGCCAGTCCACGTTGGAACTCCCCTGGCTCTGGTACGCAGTGGCACACTCCACGTCAAGGGCCCTCTCCAGGGCCTCGGTGGTCTGGCGTATCTTCATCTCATAGGCATCGCCCTCGAGCATCTCGCGCGGGAGGCTGTGGTTGGAGAAGATTACGAGGGCGTTCTTTCTGTCGTCAAAGCCAGAGAGGGCCTCGTCTATCTTGGAGACGATGATATCGATAAAGCCGGGGTGAACGTGCCAGTTGCTGAGGAACTTGAGTTTCGGAATCTTGCCCTGCTCCTTGAGGGCCTTCTCCACGGTGCGCTCATAGGCGCCCGTGGCAACGGGCGAGGTAAAGGGCGCCATGATGATGGCCACGGTCTCTTTTATTCCATCGGCCTTCATCTGGGCAAGGGTCTCGGGGATGTAGGGCGCCCAGTTGAGCATGCCTACATATGTCTTGTACCTATCTCCAAGGAGTCTGCCAAGGGCCTCGGCCTGGGCGCGTGTAATATCAAGGAGGGGAGATTTCCCGCCTATGAGTTTGTAGCGCTCCCTTATCTTCTCGAGGAGGCCGGTGGGCAGGGGCCTGCCCTTGAGGACGTTCTTCAGAAAGGGCTCCAGGTCCTCGAGGGACTCCACACCCCCAAAGGCAAGGAGCAATACCCCTATCTTGTCTTCTGTACTCATCTATTCTCCTCTTCAAGTAGTCGTTTTTTTATTACCGCCTGCAACTCAACTCATGGACACTGTCCACGAGGGTGGCGACGCTCTCCACAGGCGTGCCGAGGATTATTCCATGGCCGAGGTTGAAGATATGGCCAGGCCTTCCGCCTGCGCGCTCGAGGACCTCCCCTGCCCTCTTCTTTATGTACTCACCGGGCCCGAAGAGCACACCAGGGTCGAGGTTGCCCTGAATGGCGCGGTCCGTGCCAATGCGCTCCCAGGCAGTATCGAGGTCAACCCTCCAGTCCACGCTCACGACATCACCCCCGGCCCTTGCAACGACATCTATATATGGGCCCGTGTTGGTGCTGAAGTTGATGACAGGAACCTTGCCGCCAACAGAGTCGATGACCTTTTTTGTATATGGAAGGACAAACTCCTCGTAATCTCCGGCGCCGAGGCACCCCACCCAACTGTCGAAGATCTGCACAGCCTGGGCACCTGCCTCTATCTGTGCCGCGAGATACACAGAGAGGACCTCGCTGACCTTTTCCATGAGTACCCGCCATGCACCAGGGTCACTGAACATGAGCCGCTTTGTATTGAGGTAGTTCTTCGATCCCCCACCCTCTATCATGTAACTTGCAAGTGTGAAGGGGGCGCCGCAGAACCCGAGGAGCGGCACCTTGTCATCGAGTTCGGCACGCGCAAGCCTTATGGCCTCCATTACATAGGGAACATCCCTCTCCGGCTCTATTATCCTTATGGCGTCTATCTGCGCGTTCTCCCGTATGGGCTTCTCGATCACAGGCCCCTCGTTCTTTGCAAAGTGAAAATTGACACCCATACCCTCGAGAGGAAGAAGAATGTCGGCAAAGATTATGGCCGCGTCGAGTTCAAAACGCCGTATCGGCTGGAGGGTCACCTCGCAGGCTATCTCCGGCGTCTTGCACATCTCGAGAAAGGAAGACTTCCTCCTTATCTCCATGTACTCCTCGAGGTATCTCCCTGCCTGCCTCATGAGCCAGATGGGAGTGTACTCAACGTCCTCGCCCCTGCAAGCCCGCAAAAAGGTATCATTTGCCATAATGTACAGTTGTCCTTTCAGCCCTTTTGTGTTATATTAAAATATGACATTACAGGCCATCACCGTCCATTCACCCCTTAGGCCGCCCCTGGCCGTAAAAATATACATCATATTGTATTTATATGATTTTTTCAAGTTTTTTCCTTCAAGTACCCCTCCTCCCTTGACAATCATCGCCTAGTTATTGTAAAATGTAATAATTTTCAGCATAAATACCAATATTTTCAAGAGGTTCTACTCATGACGCGAAAAATCCACGGAAAATCTCGGAAGGCAAACAACTCCAACAATCTCTCTAACCTCATAGACATGGGAAAGGACAAGGGCTTTCTCACCTATGACGAGATCAATAACGCCTTTCCTGACAACAACTTTTCCGTAGACGAAATGGACGGCTTCCTTGATACCCTCGGCGACCTCGGTATCGATGTCGTGGACTCCGAGGAAAGCCCGGTCCTCACCAAGCGCCAGGCCGAGAAGGCCGTGGCCACCGCGGGAGAGGGCATAGAAGACCCTGTGCGCATCTACATGCGGGAGATGGGCGCCGTACCCCTACTCAAGCGCGAAGAAGAAATCGTCTATGCAAAGAAGATAGAAGAGGCCGCCGAAGAACTCCGAAACCTCACGCTCTCGAGCCCCTTTGCAGTAAGAAAGGTCCTCAAGACCATACAGAGGGTAAAGGCCGGCAAGGTATCCCTCAAGGACTTCATGGAAGACGCTGAAGAGCGCTCTCCCTTCGACGAGGCCGGCGTAAAAGAGGTCATCGCACACCTCGAAAAGATCAAGAGGAGAAAACCCGAGGGCGCATACAGACTCCTGCGCGAGACGGCCTTCAGCCAGACCTTCATCAGAAAGATAATAAAAGACATCATCCGCTTCGACCGCCTCATAGAGCGCGAAGAGAGTAAACGCGGGCCAAAGAAGTCCAAGAAGGCAGCGGCACGCGTAAAGCGCGCCCTCTCGCTCCTTGGCATGGAAAGAGAAGATCTGCGAGAACTAACGAGCCAGATAAAGGTCCACGACTACCACATGTGGTCTGCCAAGCAGAAACTCATCGAGGCCAACCTACGCCTCGTAGTGAGCATAGCCAAGCGCTACATCAACCTGGGCCTCAAGTTCTCGGACCTCATTCAGGAAGGCAATATCGGCCTCATGAAGGCAGTGGACAAGTTCGACTACAAGAAGGGCTACAAGTTCTCCACCTATGCCACGTGGTGGATAAGACAGGCCATTACGCGCTCCATAGCCGACCACGGACGCACCATCCGCATACCCGTGCACATGATAGAGACCATAAACCGCCTCCTCCAGACCTCGCGCCAACTACTCAAGGAACTGGGACGCGAGGCATACCCCGAGGAAATGGCAGAGAGAATGGAAATACCGGTAGCAAAGGTGCGGCGGATCCTCCGCCTCATGAAACAAACCCTCTCGCTCGAAACCCCCATAGGCGATGATGAGGAGAGCTCCCTTGGGGACTTCATAGAGGACGAAAAGTCCCTCTCTCCGGTAGAGGCCGCCGTAGACCAGGACCTGGCCGACCAGACAGACCTCGCGCTCAGCGGACTTACGCCCCGCGAAGAAAAGGTACTGCGTATGAGGTTCGGCATAGGAGAACGCCAGGACTATACACTCGAAGAAGTAGGAAAGGTCCTGGGGGTAACGCGTGAACGCGTCCGCCAGATAGAGGCCAAGGCCATCAGGAGACTCCGCCACCCGACCAGGGCAAAACTCCTGAAGAGCTTTGCCGAAGGCTGAGGGACTCAGGGGCCCGGTCGAGAGCAATCGCACGGGAGATAGGCGGAACAATAAAAAACCAATCATATAAAAAAAGGGGCCGGAAGGCCCCTTTTTTTGTTGATATACCCTACATCGTCCCGGGCGGTGTATTTTGTAAGTGACACAACCTCTGCGGTCATACTGGTTTTCTTTGTCTTACTTTCTTTCCTAAGCGACAGGCGCATAGCATCCTGCGGGAGCCCCTTCATATTAGGTATGCCAGCGCCAAAACTGGTTTTCTTTGTCTTACTTTCTTTCCTAAGCGGCAGGCGCATAGCATCCTGCGGGAGCCCCTTCATATTAGGTGCGCCCGCGCCAAAACTGGTTTTCTTTGTCTTACTTTCTTTCCTAAGCGGCAGGCGCATAG
>CAYOVP010000008.1:24963-44515 GCA_964407495.1 uncultured Thermodesulfobacteriota bacterium | reverse complement strand
CCTTCATATTAGGTGTGCCAGCGCCAAAACTGGTTTTCTTTGTCTTACTTTCTTTCCTAAGCGACAGGCGCATAGCATCCTGCGGGAGCCCCTTCATATTAGGTGTGCCAGCGCCAAAACTGGTTTTCTTTGTCTTACTTTCTTTCCTAAGCGACAGGCGCATAGCATCCTGCGGGAGCCCCTTCATATTAGGTGTGCCAGCGCCAAAACTGGTTTTCTTTGTCTTACTTTCTTTTTTCCAAAAGAAAGTAAGGGGTCTTTTTATTTTTATCTTTTCTCCTTTAGTATTTCCTTGTATTTATCGAGAAAGATCTTTCTCAGTTCTTCGGCGCTCATGTGCTGGATGAGGATTTTTTTGTCTTTTGATCTCTGGCCCGAGGTGAGGCAGAGGTCTGACTTTCTGAGTCCAAGGGCCTTGGCGAGAAAGGCGATTAGGGCCTTGTTTGCCGCGCCTTCGACTGGAGGGGCGCAGAGTCTTATCTTGAGTGCCCTGCCGTGAAGGCCGCAGATTTCGTTTCTGGCTGCGCCGGGCTGTATGCGGAGGCATAGGATGGCGCCGTTTTTTTTCTCTTCTATGAAGTGTAGCGGGGTCATGAGTGTGAGGTTATAGCGGCAAGTTGTTGTCTCTGTAAAAATGCCCCTTTTGAGACAAAAGAGGCATTGGTGGTCAAGTGGATAGTCCTGGTGAATAATATATTGTCATGGGCCTGCTCATACTCCGCTTTGGTTAGCGGGCCTGGGCGCGGTATCAGGGCAGGTACTTTATCTTGTTTGCCTCTTCGTCGGCCTTCTTTGATTCCTCTTCGTCAATGAGTATCTTTGTGGTGTGGTAATCGAGGAGCGCCCTCAAGGATGCCTCGAACTCGGCCCGTTGTTTCTTCAGCCCCGCTATCTCGGCGTTTATCTCCTTTGCGCGCGTTCTGGCCTGGCGCACTATCTCCTCTCCCCTCACCTTTGCCTCGGCGATGATCAGTTCCGCCTCTTTCTTCGCATTATTCTTGATGTCCATGGACATCTTCTGCGTCGTGGTGATGGCCTCCTTGAGGAGGGCCTCATTCTTGAGGTGTACGGCGAGTTTGTCCTCCAGTTCGCGCACCCGTTGCTCAAGAAGGGCCTTCTGGCGGTTGGCTTCTTCAAGGGCCGTGGCCGCGAGTTCCTTCAAGGCCTCGACCTCGCGCGGGTCAAAGCCAAGGGCCTTTTTCTTGAGGGCATATTCCTTTATCTCCAAGGGCGTCATCTTCATGGCATCAACCTCCTGTCTTGAGCCTGAAGGAAATCTCCAAAAGGGTTGTAATAAAGAACCGCCTTATGAATATGATGGCGAATATGGCGATTATGGGCGAGAGGTCCATGCCTCCCATTATGGGCACAACGCGCCGTATCCTGTAGAGCACTGGCTCTGTTACCTTGTACAAAAACCTGACCACCGGGTTGTAGGGGTCTGGATTTACCCAGGAGATAAGAGCGCGTATGATGATGACCCATACGTAGAACCCGAGTACAATATCCAGTATCTGTGCAATGGCGGATATGAAGTTGGCGAAGACGAACATGTGGTTGACTGACCCCTCTCAGAACGAACTTAGACCTGTCTTAAAAAAATAGCCTATTTTGCTTGAAAAAGCAAGATATTACATAGTCGCTACGCTCAATGGGGTTGGTCGTGGTGAGGTGGCAGAGGCTTGGCCAGGGGGGGGTACGGGAAGGCCCACTGCGCCGGCCTCGTCAGCCGGGCCTGGCTCATTCTGCGCCTGAGAGTTCTTTTGAACGCCTTGCCGCGGCCTTTACGGCCTTGCCTATCATTCTTTCCAAGGCCGAGGCCTCGAAGACCTTTAGGGCTGCCTCGGTGGTCCCGCCTGGAGACGTCACCCTCCGGCGGAGTTCCTCGAGCCCCGCATCACTTCGCACGGCCAGGCCTGCGGCTCCTCTTGCGGTCTGAAGGACCAGGGCACGGGCAGTGTCTTGCGGAAGGCCCTCGTCCATGCCGGCCCGGACAAGTGCCTCCATGAAGTAGAAAAAATAAGCGGGACCGCTCCCGCTTATGGCAGTTATGGCGTCGAAAAGCCCTTCATCATCAACGGAGAGGGCCCTCCCAACAGACTCGAAGAGCCTTCTTGCCCTTTCCACGTCCCGTGCCTCGGCGCCGGCGCCGGGAACGAGCACTGTCATACCCTCGCCTATGGTGACCGCGATGTTGGGCATTGCCCTTATGACCGGGACAAAGGCCCCGGCGAGCCCTCCCTCGCGAAGCGCGGCGATGATGGCTCCGGTCGTGACGCCGGCGGCTATGCTGATGATGAGTTTATCGGTGCCTGACCCGTCGGCAGAAGGGGTCTCGAACTCCGGCGCAATCTCTCTCAATACGCCGGGCACATCAGGGGGTTTTACGGCGATGAATACAATATCCGATTCCCTCGCGGCCTCGGCATTGCTGTTCGAGACCTTGACCTCATAGGTGCCGGCCATGTGAACAAGGCGGCTCTCGAGGCGGTCCGCTATGATAATACGCGCAGGAGAGGCCATGCCAGAGGAGATGAGGCCCCTTATGATGGCCTCGGCCATGTTGCCTGAGCCGATAAAACCTATGCCTGGTTCCTGCCTCTTCATTTCTTGCGTGAGGTCTTCTTTCTGGTGGTAGAGGTCTTTTTCGGCTTCTGGGGCGCGGCCTTGGAAGAAGGCGTACTCGCCTTCTTACCCCTTCCGGAGGAACTGGTCTTGGTGGTGGCTGTCTTTCTTTTGGTCGTGGCCTTCTTTGCAGTTGTGGTCTTTTTAGCGGCAGAAGGCTTACTCGCGGCCTTGGAGGCCGCCGCGCTCCCGGACCTTGTCTTAGACGTCTTCTTTGCTGTAGCGGTCTTCCTGGTTGCCGCCTTTGCCACCTTCCCGGAGCCTGCCGCCTTTTTCCCGACCTTAGGAGATGCCTTTTCAGGCGTTACGGCCTTTTTAACTCTCTTTGCCGTCTTTTTTGCCGCGGCAGGGGCCTTTCGGGTCTTTACACTCGCCTTTGACCCGTCTTTTGTCTTCTTTGAGGCAACCCCGGCCTTTTTCTTCGCAGTAGCCGTGGTCCCCCTCTCAAGAGCAGGCTTTACGGCCTTTTTTGCGGCCTTCTTGGTGGTCTTCTTCTCTACTTCCCTGGGGCCGAAGATGGCCGTACCCACGCGGACCATTGTGGCGCCTTCTTCTATGGCGATGTCGAAGTCCGCGCTCATGCCCATGGAGAGGTCATGTACCACCACGCCTGGTATGCGCTCGCGGTTGATACGCTCGGCAAGCCTTCTTAAGGTTATGAAGTATGGCCGCGCGCGCTCTGGCGGATCCACCGGCGGGGGTATGGCCATGAGGCCCCGGAAGTTCAGGTTCTTGAGCCCAGGCATCAATCGCGCAATCTCCACCGCCCCCTCAGGCGTGGCGCCGTGTTTTGACTTCTCACCAGAGATATTCACCTGTATGAGTACGTCTATGGGGTGTGTGGCCCTTCGGTTCAGTTCACGGGCAAGGCCCGGGGTGTCCACGGAGTGTATGCAGTCGAAGAGGTCTACGGCAAAGCGGGCCTTGTTCTTCTGGAGGTGGCCTATGAAGTGCCACTGCTTCTGTTTCCGCCCGATTTTCTTTATCTTTTCCTGGGCTTCCTGGATGTAACTCTCGCCAAAGACGCGGAGACCCTCTTTAACGGCCTTTCTTATGAGCCTTGGCTCGATGTTCTTCGTGACCGCGATGAGGGTTATCTCCGAGAGGTCGCGTCCAGCCTTCCTGGCCGCCTTTTTCAGCCTCTTCCTTACTTCTATGAGGTTATCAGCCAGTGAAACAGCCATTGATCCCGCCCCTATTGCGTATGTCCTCTGGTTGGTCCTGGAGGGTATTGCAAGGGCCTGCCCCAGGGGGGAAGACACAATTCCCTTAAAAAAATCATAAGAATGTTACATTTTATAGCACAAGAGGTGACTCAATCCAAGAAAAATATGAGATTAAACAACGATTTGAGTTTTTTCTTCCCTCTGGGGCATACCTTGCGGTCGGTTCAGCGGGCAAAGGCCGGCGCAAGGCCCAGGTCCGTGCCAGACCGGTCAATCAGAGGGATGACTCGAGGGGCTGGACAAGGGAGCCCAAGAGGTGTAGCCAGGTTATCTCCCAGACAGCACCGAGGAAGAGGAGTAAGGCCACGAAGATAAATAGGTACTTGTCCTTCTGAAGGGTTCTCCTGAGCGCCTCGGCCCTGGAGGCCGTGCCCTCCCGCGAGGGAAAGAAGACCGATAGGCCGAGGTCCGTGCCAATGGCAGAGGAGAAGGAGTAGGCCCCGAACTCGAGGATGGCTGTACCGGCAAAGACGATGGACTGGAGCGGCGTGGGGTCCATGCCGTAAAAGAGTATGCCTATGATGAAACTCCGCCAGACGGCTATTACATAGGGAATGAAAATAGAGAAACCCGTGAGCGTGGTGGAGATGAGAGCGCCGAAGACGAGGTTGAAGAAGAAAGTATAGGTGATCTTCAGCACCAGGCTCGTGGCAAGGGGGCCCGTGAGGGGCTGGACATAAAAAAGGTCCTGTACCTCCTTCATGAGATCGGCCCTCAGGGCAAGCACCCCAGGCATGCGCCATCTCATGGTGAGGATGCCGAGGCCGAGGAATACGGCATGGGCGGCGAGAAAGAAGACGATGAGGTGCTTTTTTTCCACTGCCACGTTACAGGCGGCCCTCATGTGTTCTCTATATCCCATATGGAGTAGTCCGCGCCACCCCCGTGACATGGCCGGCTCTTCCTTCAAGTATTCTTACACGGGCCCAGGGCCTGGCATAGGGTAGTGCTCTGGGTCTACCACCCATTCAGCCCCTCTTCGTGCCCCTGCCACCTTCTGGGATGTGGCAGGGGTCGTACTTGCCTACAATAATATCCAGGACCTTGCAGTGAAGCCCTCCGGTCTTGTAGCAGATCTCCCTGGAGGGGTCGAGAAACTGGGAGTAGGGGCACTTTATGCAGATGGGGCCCCTATCGGCAGGATAGGTCTTTTTCTTCTTCATGGGTGAACCTCTGTCTTGCATCATGGGGTTGGGGGGCGCAGGTTAGGGCACTCTCTACCCGACTCTTTTCATGAAAAAACAATTTCTTTCCATAGGCCTCCCCTGGCGCCCTTTCTCTTCTGTTTTCCCGGCCCTGGGCACCCCGCCCTGCGGTATTCTCCTCTCATTCTCTTTGGAGTTCATACATCACAAGGCCTGTGGCCAGCATGGCGGCTGTCTCGGTGCGCAGAACACGCGGGCCGAGGCTCACGGGTATGAAGCCTTTTTTCCTGGCCATCTCGGTCTCGCTCCCTGTGAACCCGCCTTCCGGGCCGCAGAGTATGACGGCCTTTTCCCTCTTTTTCGAACCCTCCACACCGAGCACCTCTCTCAAAGGTTTGCTCGCCTTGTCCTCGTGTTCGAGAATTATCCTCATGGCGTCTCTGCCGGCCTTGTCTGCGGCCTCGAGGGCCTCCCTGAAGCCACGGTATCGGAGTATGCGCGGCAGAGTAGGCCGGCGCGACTGTTTTGCGGCACAGAGGGCGATATGGGGCCATCTGTGGGCCTTTCTCTGCCTCTTTTCACGCTCCTCGAGGCTTATGGAGCGCTCGGACTTGAAGGGCAGTATGGCAGAGATGCCCAGTTCCGTGGTCTTTTCGATGATGGTCTCCATTCGTTCCTTGTCCGGCAGAGCCATGAGGAGCAGGACCTCTGGCGTGAGAAAGACAGGCCCCAGGGCCTCGAAGACTTGGAGCGAGGCAGTCTCTTCTCCAAGGCCAGTAACCCTTGCCCGAAATCCTGAACCCATTGCGTCCACAATGGTAAGGGCCTCACCGGGGCGCGGACCCCAGAGGAGGAGGTTCCCAAGGGCCTCACCGGTAAGGCATATTTCCCTCCCCCTCTCGATCCGCTCTCCGGCACGTATCAACCCGTAAGGAGTGAGCATGAATAAAAGTCTTTGCCTGATAGTGTATAAGACATATAATCTTTGCTCACCAAGCAGTGGCATGGGGGGCATGGGGTGCGCATTAAAAGGAGACCCCGACTGCCACACATTGGTTTTCTTTGCTCCACTTTACTTTTTTCCCAAAAGAAAGTGGAGGTGTCTGTTGTTTTTTTTCTTGTTTTTACGGAGTTTCAAGTTTAGCAGGCCATGAGAGATAAAATCAATGGCAAAAAATCTTGCCGCGCGTCGTCGGTGATGGTACAGGGCACGGCTTCGCACGTGGGCAAGAGCATAATCACCGCTGCTCTCTGCCGTATCTTTCATGATATGGGGCTATCCACTGCCCCTTTCAAGGCACAGAACATGTCTCTCAATGCCTTTGTCACGCGGGACGGCGGTGAGATAGGTGTAGCGCAGGCCCTCCAGGCCCGTGCCGCTGGTCTGGAGCCCACGGTGGACATGAACCCTGTGCTTCTTAAGCCCACGGAGGATGGGGCCTGCCAGGTGATCGTTCACGGCAGGGTATATGGTGCCATGACAGCGTCCTCGTACCAGGGCTTCAAGGAAGAGGCCCTGGGCCCTGTGCTGGAGAGTTTCGAGAGGCTCGCCGCGGCCCATGACGCGGTGGTCCTCGAGGGCGCGGGGAGCCCTGCGGAAATAAACCTACGTGAAAATGATTTGGCGAACATGGGGATCGCTCTTGCTACGGAGAGCCCGGTCCTCCTTGTCGGCGACATCGACAGGGGCGGTGTTTTCGCCTCTCTCGTCGGGACCATGGAACTCCTGGGAAGAGAAGAGCGTTCCCTCGTGAGGGGCTTTATAATCAACAAGTTTCGCGGTGACGCCTCGCTTCTGGGGCCTGGCCTGGATTTTCTTGTTGCGAAGACGGGCGTACCTGTGATGGGGGTTGTTCCCTACATGGGGCAACTGGTCCTGCCAGACGAGGATGGTGTTGTTCTTGAGGATGAGGGGAGTACCGGGGGCGGGAGGGACGGGGGGCAGAGGGGAGGTCGGAAAGGGTCCGGTCCTGGCGCCGAACTGCGTATAGTAGTCATAAGGTTACCCAGGATATCGAATTTTACGGACTTCGACCCCCTGAGGCATGAAGAGGGCGTGGAACTCGTCTTCATCGAGAACCCCGGTGAGATCAAGGGCGCGGCCATGGTCATAATCCCTGGGACCAAGAACACCCGGGCAGATCTTCTCTGGCTCTCTGAGAGGGGTTTCCGAGAGGCGCTAAGGGAGTACCGTTCAGGAGGCGGGCTCATCATGGGCATATGCGGGGGGTTTCAGATGCTTGGCCGGGCAGTCGAAGACCCCCTTGGCGTGGAGTCTCTGCCGGGCCGGAGCCAGGGCCTTGGTCTTCTCGATATCTCCACGAGGCTGGGGCCGGAGAAGGCCACCTTTACCGTGGAGGCCGAGGTCTTGCGGGGGTTTTCGGCGTCTTGCGGCAAGATCAAGGGATATGAGATACACGCTGGCTGGTCTACGCCCTCGGAGAGGGCGATGTTCAGGATATTGAGGAGGGGGAGTGCAGGGGTGGAGATAGAAGAGGGCGCCGTGAGCCGGGACAGGTTGGTAATGGGTACGTACATACATGGTCTCTTTCATAACGACGGCCTGAGAAGGGCCCTCGTTCAGGAACTCTTCAGGCGGGCGGGCCTGGAGCCCATAGCGCGGGATGGCCGGGGGTACGAGGCCGCGCTCGATACAGCCATAGACGAGATGGCCGCCCTAGTGCGCGCGTCCCTGGACATGGAGGCGCTCTTGAGGATAGTGGGGCTTGGCGGGCCAGGACCTCTGGATAGTGCAGGGCCAAGGGCCAGGGAAACTGGCAACTGCCCCGGAACTCAAGTGCCATAGGCCTCTTGTCATGAAATCCTTCACCCTAATACTCTTTACCGCCTTTATCCTCGACCTCATCGTCGGCGATCCGGAGTCTCTACCCCACCCTGTGAGATGGATAGGCCGAGCCATAACCTATGTGGAAGGGGTGCTGAGGCGGGCTGTCGGCAGGTCCAGGGGCCCGGAACTGAGAGTAGCGGGCATCGTCCTCGTGGCTGTAATCACAGGGGGCACCTATATCGCCGCCCTTACAGGGCTTGGCGTATCTTCTCTCATCATCCCCGGAGGCCGCGAGATACTCTCCATATACATTGTCTGGTCATCCATTTCCGTGCGCTCCCTTGCAGTAGAGGCCAGGGGCGTACTCGAGGCCATGTGGCGCGGCGATATGGATGGGGCAAGGAAGAACCTCTCGCGCATCGTTGGCCGCGATACCGCTGGGCTCGGGCCCGGTGAGGTCTACCGCGCCACGGCAGAGACCCTTGCTGAGAACACCTCGGACGGTGTAGTGGCGCCTCTCATCTACCTTGCAGTTGGGGGGCCTGCGCTCATGCTCGCCTACAAGGCCGTAAATACCCTGGACTCCATGATTGGTTATCGTAACGAACGGTACATCGACTTCGGGTGGTGCGCGGCGCGCCTCGATGATGGGGCCAACTTCGTACCTGCGCGCATCACGGCCCTCTTCATGGTGGGGGCGGCCTATGTACTGCGCTACGACTGGCGGGGCGCCAGGGAGACAGTCGGGCGTGACGGGCTCGAGCACAGCAGCCCCAACGCAGGGCTTCCCGAGGCCGCCCTGGCCGGGGCCCTTGGCGTGAGGTTGGGCGGGCCGGCCTCATACAACGGCATACCCGAAGTCAAGCCCTTCATTGGAAATGACAAGAGGGCCCTGAGTGCCGAGATGGTCGTAGCGGCCATGAGGATTCTCTATCTCACCTCTCTCATGGCGGTCTTTTCAGTGCCAATATTGCGCTTCATGCTATATGTACTGTTATGACCTGTGCCATGACAATCGCCCGCCAGACAGGTATGGAATGGACCCTGCAGAAGGGTCCCTGCCCTCTCCCAGATCCTGTCAAAGGAGAAAAAAGGGGGTTACGCGGCCTGAAACCGCATATTTTTATTGAAAAAACTCCCTATCTGTTGTATACATGCACTGTGTCTTGATCTCCCAAGAGAGGAGGGCCCCTCGTGACCGCCATCAACATAGCAAGGTTCCTGCACCTCTTCTGTCTACTTATCTGGCAGGGGTCCTTGATCTTCTTCACATTCTTTGCCGCTCCGGCCATCTTCAAGACCCTTCCCAGGGAAGGTGCCGGGGACGTAGTGGGAAGGATCTTCCCCCGCTACTGGGCCATGGGATATGTGGGTAGCGCCGTAAGCCTCATAAGCCTCCTATACCTCTCATACCAGGCCCATATCTACCCAAGGCAACGCCTCATACTCCTCGTAGTAATGACGATCGTCACCTTCTACTCGGGTCTTTCCGTGGGCAAGAAGGCCAGGGCCCTGAAGGCGCGGCTTCGTACCGCGAGTACAGGCCCTGAGAAGGACGACCTTCAGAGAAGATTCAAGAAAATACATGCCATCAGCGCCTCTCTCAACCTCCTTGTCTTTGTCCTCGGTGTCTTTCTCGTCTACTTCACCTCCATGGACCTCGTCCCCTGAGGCCGGGCCAGACCATGAGAGCAGAAGGACGGGCAGGGTTTCTCTCGCGCCAGGGGCCAGCGGCGGAGGCGGGTGGGCCCGGGGCCGTCTGGCGGCTTCAGGCCTTGGAGGAGGGAAGAGGGTAGAGAGGGCCTGTTAGCCCCAGGGAGAGCCGGGGTGGGCGGGGCGCTTGAAGGTGCAGTCCGGCCTGAAGAGCGAAGGACAGGGCCTGGCAGCAGGGCTGGATAGGGCCCAGGCAGGCAGACCGGCGGGGCTTGCGTTCCGGCCAGGCTCCAGGCCGGTAGCGAGGCAGAGAAGCATGGACGTGAAGACGATCCGTACCATAGAAGAACTGCAGAGCAACTGGGAGTCTGGCAGAAGGAGGTGATGAGAGAGTGGACAAGACCTTCAAGCGGATAGAACTCGTGGGGATCTCGGAAAAGAGTTTCGAGGATGCGGTCTCGAAGGCAATTGAAAAGGCCTCCAAGACCATACACGGGCTTTCGTGGTTCGAGATCTCGGAGCAACACGGCAAGATAGTTGATGGCAAGGTTGCCGAGTACCAGGTAATTCTCAAGGTAGCCTTCAGGCTCGACTGAGGTCTCCCTGCACCTGCAGGACCCTTCCAAGAAACTCCTTATTTGCGGGACAAAAGTTGCTGGACTGCTTTTTCAATCCCCGGAGTGTTGCCCTCGTGGGCGCCTCTCTGAGCCATGATAAGATCTCAGGCATAATCTTTCAGAGGCTCAGGGACTCTTTTCCGGGAAGGCTCTATCCCGTGAACCCTGCTCACGCCGAACTGGGGGGGCTGAAGTGCTATCCTTCCATCGAGGAGATCAGGGAAAGAGTTGACCTGGCGGTCTTTGCCCTTGGAGCAGAGCATATACCAGCCCTCTTGAGAGAGGCATGCGGCATTGTTGGGGGTGCCGTGGTAGTGAGTGGCGGCTTTGCCGAGACAGGCCCTCTTGGTGCGGCCCTCGAGCAAGAACTGCGAGACACCGTACGTAACGGAGGACCCAGGGTCATTGGTCCCAATTGTCTCGGCATCTACGATACTCTCAGCGGGCTCGATACCTTCTTCATACCCCCGGACCGCATGGAGCGCCCGGGCCGCGGCAGGCTCTCCATACTCTCCCAGAGCGGATCCTTTGCAGTGACCGTGATGGATGAACTGGCCGCCGGGGATAGGGGTGTGGCGCGTGTCATAAGTTATGGGAACAAGGCCGACGTGAACGAGTGCGACCTCCTGGAGTTTCTTGCCCTTGACGAGGCCACCGGCGCCGTTGTCATGTACATAGAGTCCGTGGAAGAAGGGCGAAGATTCGTAGAGGCCGCGAGAAGGTGCGCAGGGAAAAAACCGGTAGCAGTCCTCAAGGTGGGCCATACCGAGGCCGCGGCCACTGCGGCACGCTCGCACACCGGGGCGCTGGCAGGAAGGTACGAGGTGTACCGTGCGGCCTTCAAGAAGGCAGGCATCATCGAACTCCATGGATATGACGACTTTCTCGTGGCATGCAAGGTCCTTGGTTCCGAGGCCCCGGCAAGAGGAAGACGCGTCATGATAATAACGGACGGAGGGGGCATGGGAGTAACCCTTGCGGACGAGTGTGTGGACCTGGGCCTCGAGGTAAGCCCCCTTCCCGAGGAGAGGGCCAGGAGGCTCAGGTCCCTACTCCCGCCTGTCTGCTCCATCGCCAATCCCATGGATCTTACGGGTAGCGCCACGGACAGGCACTTCAGCGAGGCCATTGCCGCCACGCTCGGAGGAGATGATTACGATCTTGCCATAGTGGCCCCGCTCTGGGGCCCCCCAGGGCTCACGGACAGAATGGCGGACATGATAGCAGACAAGAGGGAACTCGCCAGGAAACCGCTCGTCATCTGTACACCCGGCGGAAGATACACGAGGCAGAGGGCAAGACTCTTCCGAAAAAGAGGGTTACCCGTCTTTTTCAACCCAGGCGAGGCGGCAAGGGCCGCGCATCTTCTATACAGGGCGGCCACGTAGCAGTAGTAGGACTTCTCATGGATATAAACGCCATTGAACGACTCGTCAAGGAGTCACTCAGCATAGAAAGAGAAAACCTCGTAGAGCCGGACGCCAAGCAGGTACTGCGGATACTCGGCATACCTGTGCCGAGATTCGAGGTGGTAAAGGACGTGAACGTAGCCATCGAGGAGGGCGAGAAGATCGGGTACCCGCTGGTACTCAAACTCATCTCACCGAGCGTAATACACAAGAGCGATGTGGGCGGCGTGAGAACAGGGCTCAGGAGCCCACAAGAGATAGAGGACGCCTGGTCTGATATAATCCTGCGCGTGGCCGACGAGATGCCCATGGCGCTGATCGAGGGTTTCATCATCGAAGAGATGGTGCCAGAGGGCGTTGAAGTAATAATAGGGGCTGTAAAAGACCAGCAGTTCGGTGTTACGGCAATGTTCGGTCTGGGCGGGGTTGCCGTGGAACTCCTGAAGGACGTAAGTTTCGGCCTTGCCCCCATGGACGAAGACGAGGCCATGAAGATGATGCGCGAGGTAAAGGGGTTCGCACTCCTCGAGGGCTACCGCGGGGCCCCGGCCCGCGACATCGGGGCCGTGGCCCGAACCCTTGTCACCATCTCAAAAGTGGTCGGGGCTACAGACGGCCTAAAGGCCCTGGAGATAAACCCCCTTGTTGTCTACGAAGAGGGTGTAATGGCCGTGGACGCAAGGGCAGAACTCGATTACATGGACATGTTTCACCCTTCCGCTTCCTCTGCACCCCCTGCCTCTTCACACTGAGCCCCCTGGGGCACGGAACCCCACCTTAACCGTCTCCCTTTCTCAAGACCAGGCATCCAAGCGGCGCAGGGCCCAGGTCTCTATCCTCCGGCCCCACTGGCTTGACAAGGCCGCAGAATAGGTCATATTCAAGATAAAGGGGGGGGTAGCATGAAAAATGCTCTGACCGGTCTTCTTCTTCTCTCCATGGTATTCCTCGCCACAGGTTTCGACCTCAGGCGCCACTCCATTCCACTCGACGAGATACGCGCTGGCGGCCCGCCAAAGGACGGGATACCCGCCCTCACTGAAGCGGTCTTTGTCAAGGCCTCCAAGGCATCCTTCATGAAGAAGGCTCCCCAAGGCCAGGCCTGACATGAAGGCTACAAGGACCGTAGTAACGGCGAACTGCGTGGACCCAAAGGCCAGGATGAGAAGCCTTATCCAGACCAGTTCATAAACAAGACCCGTAAGACCTGTTAGAAAGAAGAAAGACAGAATGAAAAAGTTCGAGCGGCTCCTACCATGACAAGCCGCGGCAATATCTGACATGACCCCCTGTTCAACTGATGCCGATGAATGGTTACACCCCCCTTTGCCCCTCTCGTGGGAGCAAAGGGAGTGTATCTTTTTTATATCCCTGATTCTACGCAATGTCAAATCCCTTGCCTTCCACCTCTCCACCCTCCTTTCCCCAACTGGAGGCCCCTCGCATGACTCGCCAAGACAGAGAGCGGCCTTTTTTACTTCCTGCTTTTATGATAAAACCCATAGTAAGGAAGAATAATGAGAGGATCGGGGCCGCATGCACTGGCTTAGACACTTCTGGAAGATAGGACTGCTCCTGCTCTGCGTCATCGCCCTTGGCGTGGTTGGGCTCATGTCCGTAGAGGGCTGGGGGTTCTCAGACGCCCTCTACATGACGCTCATCACTATCTCTACCGTTGGTTTCGAGGAGGTACACCCCCTCACCGCCCACGGCAGGGTCCTCGTAACGGTTCTCATAGTTCTCGGTGTTGGCACGTTCTTTTATATCTTTACGGCGCTCTCGGAGTACGTGGTCTCAGGTCAACTCGAAGGTGTGCTTGGGAGGAGAAGGATGAAGAAGAAGATAGATGCGCTCAACGGGCATTACATAATCTGCGGTTTCGGGAGGGTTGGCGCTCAGGTAGCCCTGGAACTGGAACGCGAGAACGTTCCCTTCGTGGTGGTGGACACCAACTCCGAGGGGCTCACCAACTGCGCGGCCAAGGGTTACCTGTATGTAGAGGGTGATGCAACGGACGACGAGGTCCTCAAGAGCGCTGGCATACTCCGCGCACGGGGGCTCGTCACTGCCACGGACTCGGACTCTGACAACGTATACGTGGCGCTCAGTGCCCGTAACCTCAAGCGCGATCTCTTCATAGTCGCCCGCTCCAACATAGAGAAGACAGAGTTCAAACTCCTCAAGGCCGGTGCCGACCGCGTGCTCTCACCGTACAGCATAGGCGGTAAGCGCCTCGCAAGCCTCCTTCTACGGCCTGCGGTCGTCGATTTTCTCGACGTAGTGATGCATACGCGCGATATCGAACTCGTCCTCGAGGAAGTCCTCATCAGAAAAGACTCTCCCTTCGTAGGTATCACAATGGGCGAGGCGCGCTCGCTCTGCGAAGAAGGGGCAAACATTCTCGCCATCCTCAAGAAAGAACGGGAAGGCATCATACCCAACCCCCCGCGCGACCTCATCATAGCCGAGGGCGACAAACTCGTTGTCGTGGGTACGAGGCGGCAGCTCAGCGAACTCGAGGGACTGCTCTGCAACCTCGACTCCAAGTTGAGGCGTCCGAGGTGAATACTGCGGGCCTTCCTTTCCATAAGCACCGGGCCAGGGGGCCTGCCCTTGCCAATGAGGCCAACGGCGCAGGAAGGAAGCCGAGAAAGGCAGGGGGCAGATGAGCGAAGACATCATCATCTGGATAGCCGTCATCATCATGCTCGGCATCTTCGCGCAGTGGCTTGCATGGTTCATCCGCGTACCATCCATACTGGTGCTCCTCGTCTTCGGCATTGTGGTTGGTCCGCTTACAGGAATCATAGACCCTGACGCCATCTTCGGCCCTACGCTCCTGCCCATGGTCTCCCTCTCCGTGGCAGTCATACTCTTCGAGGGCGGGCTGAGCCTCAGACTCGACGAACTCCGCGGCCAGGGTGTGGTGGTCAACCGCCTTGTGCTTACGGGCACCCTGGTCACCTGGCTCCTCGGCGCTGTAGCGGCCTATTACATACTGGGCTTCACAGTTCAACTCTCCCTTCTCATAGGTGCAATACTCGTAGTAACGGGCCCAACAGTCATAATACCCCTTCTCAGGCAGATAAGGCCCACGAGGAGGGTTGCCTGTGTGCTTCGCTGGGAGGCCATTGTCACAGACCCGCTGGGCGCTGTCTTTGCCGTCATCATATTCGAGGCCATCGCAGGTGGAAGGTTTCACCAGGTGCATGGTGTTGCGGCCCTGGGCATACTCAAGACACTCCTCGCAGGAGGTGTAAGCGGGCTGGGAGGGGGATTTATCCTCATCGTCCTTCTCAGGCGCTACCTAATCCCGGACTTCATGCAGAACGCCGTGACGCTCCTCATGGTCCTTGGCTCCTTTACCCTCTCCAACCTCATCCAGCCAGAGTCCGGCCTCCTTGCAGTTACACTCATGGGGGCCTTTCTCTCCAACTACGGAGGCGTGAATATCAGTCATATAGTGGAGTTCAAGGAGAACCTCCGCGTCCTCCTCATCTCCGTACTCTTCATAGTACTGGCGGCAAGGCTCGATACCAATGGTTTTTCCCACCTGGCCGTGGAGGGCCTCCTCTTCACAGGGGCCATGATTATTCTCGTTCGACCTGCCGCGGTCATAGTCTCCACCATAGGGTCTGCCCTTACCTGGCGCGAGCGTGCCTTTGTGGCACTCGTTGCCCCGCGCGGCATCGTGGCCGCGGCCGTGGCCTCTGTCTTTGCACTCCGCCTCGTAGACCTGGGTAATCCTCAGGGCTCGGCCCTTCTTGCCGTCACCTTCTATGTCATTATCTCCACGGTCATTTTTTACGGTCTCGGAGCCGGTCTCTTTGCCCGCCTCCTCGGCGTTGCCATGGCCAAGCCCAATGGTTTTTTCATCATCGGTGCCTCTTCGTGGTCACAGGAAATCGCAAAGGCCCTCATGGACGCAGGCGTGAAGGTAGTGCTCGTGGACACAAACCGCGCAAGTGTTACCTCGGCACGTATGAAAGGCCTTAAGGCCTACCACGGGAGCGGCATCTCTGAGTCTGTTCTGAAGGATATAGACATGGACGGCATAGGACGCCTCCTTGCAATGACACCCAACAACGAGACCAACTCTTTGGCTGTGCTTCACTTCAAGCGTATATTCGACAGTTCCGAACTATATCAACTCATACCTGCCGAGACAGACGAGAGGCGCGGCAGGGCCATGGCCTCCACCTTTCACGGCAGGTTTCTCTTTGGCCCCTACTGCGACTACTGGTCCATCTCCCGGAGGTTCGCAAGGGGAGGGGTGCTCAAGAAGACCAGGTTGACGAGAGAGTTCGGGTTCGAGGACTTCATGAAGAAATTCCCTTCATCCACGCCTCTATTTCTCATTACCGAGACCGGAGGGGTCGAGGTCTTTACCCTTGGCAACAAACTCGCCCCGGCCCCGGGCCAGACGATCATAAGCATCGTAGACCCCATGGTGGAGGACAAGAGCAGGAGGCAGGACGTTGGCATGGATTATTAATGGGCAGTGGGGAAAAGCGAGAGAAGGCCGTCTCGTGGAAGCGAGAAAAAGGGGATTATGATATGAAAAGAGGCCTCGTCGGAGGCCCCATGGACCCTCTCGGTTAGAAGCGGTTGGGATATGCTCGTCACAAGGGTATTCTTCTTGGCCAGGAAGAGAGATGGTTGCGGGAAGGCGGGTATGCCTTGCCACTGACAAGACTACCCCGCCGCAGGCATGCAGGCCGTCAAGGCCCCTTGCCTACTCGGACCTCAGGTCTGCTATGATGTCATCTATCCACGAGAGGGCGGCCATTGCCCCTGGCCAGCCGATGGATGTAATGGCAAGGAGGGCACACTGGACTATCTCGTCTTCTGTTGCTCCAAGGTCAAGGGCGCGCCTCGTATGAGAGTGTACGGCACCCTCTGTACCCGCGCCTATGGCTATGCCGAGTTTGACGAGTTCCTGGGTCCTGGCATCCATGCCCTTGAGCCTCGATACGGAGTCGCCAAGGGCGGTGTAATGGCTGAAAACCTCTGGGAACCTCTCGCTGACCTCCTGAAAAAATGCCGGTAGTCCGTTGCTCATCTTAAGACTCCTTGGGCTTGAAATAGGTACGCCCCATGGGGTGGGGCGTCATCGTGAAAGATGAACGCCCCCTTAGTCCTCCATTGCGGGATCAGGACTTCTTGCACCTGCTCGTCGTCTTCTTGGCGGTGGTCTTCTTTGCGCAGGCCTTCTTTGCCGCTGGTTTCTTTATGGCCGGGCACTTCTCGCTGTTCTTGATTATCTTCTTGTACTCCCTTACCTCTGCCCTCTTGTTCTTGAGAAAGCCGCGGAGCAGGGCCTTTGACTCCTTGTGTGTCATCAGGGTGATGGTGTCCTTGATCTTCTCGATAAGCCTTTCCTCGCGCCTCAGGATATCCTTGATAGCAGTAACCGACTTGGCCATTTGCACCTCCCTCTGATTTTTTTCCTGATTATACATGAAAGAAAGAAGGAAAACATAGAATTTTTTTAAGTCCAAAGGCCAACGGCACGCCAGGGCAGAAGGCCTCATGAACAGAAGCGCCGCCTCCCTGGTACCCGGCTCTCTCTGCCGACTCCAGGGCCACAATCCCTACTTCTCTTCCCTTATTGCCGCGGCCACTGCACCGAGCAGGTCTGCAAGGGAGTAAGGTTTTTGCAGGAACATGTAACCGCGCTCGCTAATCACCTCCCAGTGCGACTTGTCGTCCACATAGCCGCTCGTAAGGAGCACATTCTGGCCGGGCCTTGCCCTGAGCATGGTCTCCACGAGGTCTACGCCGTTACCGTCAGGAAGGACGACGTCGCTGAAGACGAGATCAAAGCCCTTGTCCTCTTTTCCGAAAATCTCGATGGCCGACTCGAAGCCGCTTGCCTCGGATACGGCATAGCCATGCTCTCTCAAGGCGTCGCCTGCAACGGACCGCACTTTCTCGTCGTCCTCCACGAGGAGGACCCTGCGTCCCTGCCCTCCGAGACCTTCCTCGAGATGGCCCTCCGATTCTGGCGCGCTCTCAGGGGTATCTGCCACTGCAGGGAGGAATATACGAAAGACACTGCCCTTGCCCGGGGCGCTTGCAACGTCTATCCATCCGCCATGTTGCTTTACTATGCCATAGACCACGGAGAGTCCAAGGCCCGTGCCCTTGGACTTTTCCTTGGTGCTGAAGAAGGGCTCGAATATCCGCTGTATCACATCCTTGGCTATTCCTGTGCCCGTATCTCTCACAGTAAGGCAGACCGAGCCCATGGGGCCGGTCTGCTCAACTCCTGGCCGGGGCATCCTGCCTGGTGGTACGTTCTCAGTGGTGATGGTGAGCCTTCCGCCCCTTGGCATTGCGTCACGTGCGTTTACCGAGAGGTTGAGGAGGACCTGTTCGAGGCTTCCCTCATCGGCGCGTATGCTCCAGAGGTCTGTGGCGAGACGGGTCTCTATTGCGATGTCCTCGCCAAGGAGCCTCTTGAGCATGCTGAGAAGCCCCTCTATCGTATCGTTCATGTTCAGGGGCCGGAGTTCGAAACTGTGACCGCGGCTGAAGATGAGTAATTGGCGGGTTAGTTTGGCGGCATGGGCAACGGAGAGGATTATTTCGCGGAGGTTGTCCTGGGCCTCCTCGAAACTGCCCACGAGTTCCATGGTCAGTTCTGCGTTACCGCGTATGGTGGTGAGTATGTTGTTGAAATCGTGGGCTATGCCTCCTGCGAGACGCCCTATGGCGTCCATCTTCTGTGCCTGGTGCAGTTGCATCCTGATGACTTCCTTCTCCTCCTCTGCCCTCTTGCGCTCTGTTATGTCCCGTATGGTGCTGGAGAGAAAAATCTTGTCTCCGAGGCGGAAACTGTTCACCGTGAACTCCACGGGAAATACCTCGCCGTTCTTTCGCCGGCCCTCGAGTTCGAGTATCCTTCCGTGTATGCGCGAGACCCCTGTCTTCACGAACCTCCTGAACCCCTCGGAGTGCGCCTTCCTGTATTTTTCCGGCATGAGGTCCAGGAGCGCCACTCCCACCATCTCTCCTTCGCCATAACCGAAAATCTTCTCTGCCGCAGGGTTGGCCTCTGCGACCCTGCCCTCTATGTCTGCGATGACTATGGCGTCGAAGGCCGTATTGTGTATGAGGCGGAACCTCGACTCAGACTCCTTGAGGAAGTTCTCCATCCTCTTTCTCTCTGTTATGTCCTCGCCCGAGATGAGGTCCCCCACCACAACGCCATTCTCCTTGAGGGCGCTATGGTGCCAGACCATGAACCTCTCCTCGCCGTAGGAGGTACGGAGGACCCCCTCGTAATGGTCCCTGAATGTCTGGCCAGAGACAAATACCTCGCCAAAGGCCCGCAAAGCCTCCTCCATGTAGCGCTCTGGTATGAAGCGCTCGAACCAGTTGGTCCCGAGCACGTCCCCTTCCTGCTCGCCCAGGATCTCACACCCCCTCCTGTTGATCAGCCGCACTGTTCCGTCCCGGTTCAGTACCACGAGCATGACGCCTGCCACATCGAGATATCTCTGCACACGATCACGCTCCCGTATGAGGTCGCGTTCCACTTCCTGCCTGCCGCGTATGTGCATGAGAAGAGGACGGAAGAAGAAGAGATAGAGAAAAGGGACGAGGAAGACTATGAGGAGGGTTGAGTCTATGAGCGCCTCGGCAACGGGAGAACCTGGGTTCAAGTGCCGGATGAGCATCATGACAAGGAACTCGATGGCGTAGATGACGAGGGTCATGATGATGACCATCTGCACCGGAGACCTGTAGGGGAGTATCTTCATGAGGCGCTGATCCTCTGCATCGCAAGATGAGAGTTTGTCGATTATATCTGATTGAATGGGAAGAAGGTCTTACTCGTTTTATTATACCTTAAAAACACCCGTCTTGTCCCTTGCTCGGAGCGTTTTTTTCTGGACGGGGTGGCCTGCGCTGAAATTGGGTTTCCTCGCCTCCCTTTCTTTTCTACAGAAAGGCGGGACTTCGCGCTGCGAGAGAGGCTTCTTGGGGCAGAGGAGGTATGCGCTGAAATTGGTTTTCTTTGACCCACTTTCTTTTCTACAGAAAGGCGGGACTTCGCGCTGCGAGAGAGGCTTCTTGGGGC
>CAYOVP010000008.1:0-24863 GCA_964407495.1 uncultured Thermodesulfobacteriota bacterium | reverse complement strand
AAATTGGTTTTCTTTGACCCACTTTCTTTTCTACAGAAAGGCGGGACTTCGCGCTACGAGAGAGGCTTCTTAAGGGAAGAGGAGGTATGCGCTGAAATTGGTTTTCTTTGACCCACTTTCTTTTTCCCAAAAGAAAGTGGGAGGGGGCTTTGTCTTGCCGTCTCTTTTTTATATTTCATCTCCGGGTAGTGTCATCTTGACACTGAGGGGGCTTTGGAGTACGTTTTTTCGATGCAGGACACGCATGGTGGAGACATACGCCGCATTGCCAGGGAGCGAGGTCTCGAAGCGTCTTCCATTATCGACTTCAGCGCGAGCATAAACCCCGAGGGTCCGGGGCCGGCGGCGCTGGAGGCCCTCTCGGATCTACTCGGCAAGAGCCCTCTCCTTGCCGCCTATCCCGAGCCTCACCCCGGGGCCCTTACCAGGGCGCTATCCTCGTACCTGGGTGTTCACGAAGATCAAATTGCCGTGGGAAACGGCTCTACAGAGTTCATATACCTACTGCCGCGCATATTTGCACCGAGGAGCGCCATGGTGGTAGAGCCTGCGTTCAGCGAGTATGCCAGGGCGCTTGGGTTGGCCGGGGCCGCGGTGAGGCCTTTTTTTCTCCGTCCAGAAGACGGCTTCTGTCTCGACCAGGCTGGCCTTGAGAAGGCCTTGGCAGAGACAAGGCCCCAGGTCCTTTACATGGCAAACCCTTCGAACCCCATTGGGAGGCTCGAGTCTTTGCAGACCATGGTTCGCGTGGCCGCGGCCTGCAGGGAGGCGGGAACGCTCTTCATCGTAGACGAGGCCTTCATAGACTTCAACGAGTCTTGTTCCCTGGCAGGGGTTGCGGCAAGGAGCGGTAATCTTGTTGTGCTTCGGTCCATGACCAAGTTCTTCGGTCTCGCGGCCCTGCGCCTCGGTTATATCGTTGCAGGCGCCGACCTCATAGAGGACGTGAGGAAGCACCTTGCTCCCTGGTCTGTCAATGCCCTTGCCGATGCCGCGGCAAGGGCGAGCCTCGCGGACAGTGCCTACATTGCACGGACAAGGGCCTGGCTCCGGCGCGAGGCCCTATTCATGAAAGAGGGGCTCGATTCCCTTGAGGGCCTCTACGCCTATCCCTCTTCTGCCAACTACTTTACCGTACGCCTCTCGAAGCGCAGGGGTCTTGGGGCGCCGGCCCTTGGGGAGTTGCTTCTCAAGCGAAGGATCCTCATCCGAGATCTATCGGGCGTGCGTGGTCTTGGAAGCGAGTACTTCCGCGTTGCCCTTCGACGCAGGGAGGAGAATGCGCTTCTGCTCAGAGAACTCCAGGCCATCCTCAGGTGCGAACCCACACCCAGCCAAGGAAAATGATACGGGGACGAAGAGACCTGTATCGCGATTAGAGCCAGAGAGCGGTGCTGGTTCTTTTTTAAAACTTTGACATACCCGGACAAAGCGTGTAGCGTGTAATCATGACCAATGACAATAACAATGACAACGATAGGGATATACCTCGCGGCCCCTGGATAGGGGAGAGTGGAAGGGGCGGGCCCAAGAGCCCGAGAAGTAAGCCTGATGTGGAGGCTGTATTCAGAAAAACGGGCGACTTCTTCAGGGACTTCAAGAGGCGCGTCCCGGCCCTTGGCATAGTCGTTGCCGTGATAGTGGTGGTCTTCATCGTCCTCAACTCTTTCTACATCGTGGGTCCCGAGGAGATAGGCGTAGTGCGCCGCTTCGGCAAAGTGGTTCGTACCACCACACCAGGGCCTCATATCCTCATACCCCTGGTGGAGAATGTCCTGAGGCCCCAGGTAACCAAGGTCCACAGGATAGAGGTGGGCTTCAAGACCGTAGACCCCGGACCACCGGCCAGGTACACGTCCATTGACCAGGAAGCGCTCATGCTAACGGGCGACGAGAACATCGTGGCCGTTGAGTTCATCGTGCAGTTCAAGATAAAAGACCCTGTGGCCTTTCTCTTCAACGTACGCGGCCAGAGAAAGACCATACGCGACGCGGCAGAGGCAGCCATGCGCGAGGTAGTGGGGAAGACGAAGATAGGCGACATACTCACCCAGGGCAGGCTCGAGGTGCAACAGGAGACGCGGCGGCTCCTGCAGAACATCCTCGACAAGTACTCTGTCGGTATTAGCATCATCGCTGTTCAACTCCAGGATGTTCTGCCCCCGCGCCAGGTGGTGGCGGCCTTCAAGGACGTTGCGAGCGCCCGCGAGGACCGCGAGAAGGCAGTGGAGCAGGCCGAAGGCTACCGCAACGACATCATTCCCAAGGCCAAGGGCGGGGCCGAGAAGATAATCAACGCGGCCATGGCCTACAGAGAGGCCACCATCAACCAGGCCAAGGGTGATGTGAGCCACTTCCTCCAGGTGCTCAAGGAATACAGGAAGGCCCGTGACATTACGGAAAAGCGTATCTACATCAAGACAATGGAAGAGGTTCTCGGTAACATGGAGAAGTACATAATAGACGAGGAACTCCAGAAGAACGTCCTCCCCTACCTGCCCCTTGGCCGAAGCGGCCTGCCCGGCAGAGGAGGCAAGAAGAAATGAAAAAGAAGATAAATATAATCGTAGTCCTCGTCATTGGTATCGTCATCCTCGCCTCGCAGACCTTTTACAAGGTGGACCAGACAGAGTCGGCCATAATTATCCAACTGGGCAAACCAGTACGCGCCATCACAGAGCCGGGCCTCTACCTGAAGACCCCCTTTACGCAGAAGGTCATCTTCTTTGACAAGCGTCTGCTCATCTACGACGCCACGCCATCGGCCATAATCACGCGCGACAAGAAGAATCTTGTCGTGGACAACTACGCCAAGTGGCGCATCATAGACCCTCTCCGATACTACAAGACCGTGCGTAACGAGACAGGGGCCCAGTCGCGTCTCGACGACATAATATTTTCCAACCTCCGCGAGGAACTGGGAAAGCACAACCTCGTGGACATAGTCTCCAAGACGCGTTCCTCGCTCATGAAGTCTGTGACGGAAAAGACCAACAAGGCCTCTGCCGCCTTTGGCATCGAGGTGAGAGACGTACGCATAAAACGCGCGGACCTTCCGCCAGAGAACGAACGCGCTGTCTTCGAGCGCATGAGGGCCGAGAGGCAGCGCGAGGCCAAGAGATACCGATCTGAGGGCGAGGAGAGGGCACTGGCCATACGCGCAAAGGCCGACAGGGAACGGACGGTCATACTCTCCGAGGCGAGACGCAAGGCCCAGGTCTACCGCGGCGAGGGCGATGCCGAGGCCACCAGGCTCTATGCCATGGCCTACAAGAAAGACCCGGGGTTCTTCTACTTCCTGAAGACCATGGAGGCGTACAAGAAGACCCTCGGCCAGGGCGACACACTCATCATTACACCAAAGAGCGAGTTCTTCAGGTTCTTGAAAAATAGCAAGTAAGGCGGAAGAAAGAAAAGAAGGGTTTCCCGGCTTCGGTCTCTGGAAGAGAGGTTCGTGGGGCTCTGAGCGCCAGAAGGAAGATACGAAGAAGTAGAGACAAAGGGCCCCTGCCTCTGGCGCCTGCCTCCTCTCCAGCCCCCTACGACCTGACCCTGATGATTGTCTTCACATTTCCGCGCACATTAAAGTCTCCTGTCACCTCCATGCTCCGGGGATCGAGCAGGGCCTTCAGGTCCGAGAAGATACGATTGGTGACTGCCTCGTGCGAGATGTGCTCGTTGCGGAAGGAGTTAAGGTAGAGTTTGAAGGAGCGCAGTTCAACGAGAAGTTTGTCGGGTACATACTCTACGCGTATTGTGGCAAAGTCCGGGTACCCGGAGCGGGGACAGAGACAGGTGAACTCGGGAAAACTTATCTCCACAGTATAATCCCTCTCTGGCTCCGGGTTCTCCCAGGCCTCGAGCCTGGCGCCGGCTATTTCCTTTTCTCCATACCTGGGTTCTTCCTTCATGCAAGAGATTCTAACAATTAGGGCCCTGCCTGTAAAGTCCCGCGGCTCCATACCTCGATAAGACAAAAAAATTTTGAGAGCACCCTGCTTAAGGGTTATAATATACAGTTGCGGCCCAGGAGCGCGCCCTTGAGAGGGCGGTGGCAGGGGCCTTTCCATCTGGAGGAGATATACAGATATACAAAGAGACTGAGAGGCCTTAAGGTAAAAAGACGGAAGGAATTCTCGCCTCACAAGGGGATAACCGGAGTCGGGGCGCTGAAAAACCTGCCAGCCCGAAAAAGAGACTTGCGTGAAGAAGAATCAAAACCCAGGGCCGTACAGCAACTCGGGGGCTCCCCTTCTCATACTCTGCGTACTTGCAGGCATCGCTGCCTTTGCCATATATATCCCGTCTTTTGGCAACGGATTTGTCACCTGGGATGATACGACATACGTGGTAGGCAACCCCAACATCCGCTCCCTTGGGTGGGGGTTCCTGCGCTGGGCCTTCAGTACGCCTGTCTCCTCCAACTACCACCCGCTTACCATGATAAGTCTTGCCATTGACTACTCCCTCTTCGGGCTGAACGCAACTGGCTACCACATACACAACACCCTCTGGCACGCCCTTGACACTGCCCTCTTTCTAATCCTCACGGTTCGGCTCATCGAGGCGTCACGTGCAGGGCTCCAGCGGGGCCAGGTCCTGCTCGCCGCTCTGGTAGCGGCCCTCCTCTTCGGGCTCCATCCCCTCCACGTCGAGTCCGTAGCCTGGGTCTCGGAGCGAAAGGACGTTCTCTCGACCTTCTTTTTTCTCCTGGCGCTCCTCTTCTACCTTATCTATGCCGGAAATACCCGGACAAGGCTCTACTACGGGCTTGGACTTTCCATGTTCGTACTATCCCTTCTAAGTAAGCCCATGGCAGTGACACTGCCCGTGGTCCTTCTCATACTCGACTACTACCCCCTGGGCAGAAGCAAGAGGGGCTGGCCGCGCCTCGTTATCGAGAAAATCCCCTTCTTTATCATCAGCGCAGTCTCGGCAACAGTAACACTCATAACACAGAAGAGCGGCGGCTCCATCCAGGGCACAGAGTTCTACAGCAACACGGACCGGATCATCGTCCCCATAAGGGCCCTTGCCTTCTACCTGTACAAACTCGTACTCCCCACCGGCCTCTCTCCCATATACCCGCTGCCACCGCAGAGGGGTCTCTTCGACGCGGCCATGCTCATATCCGTCACTGCCATCGTAGTCATTACGGTCTTTGCCGTCATGAAGGCGCGCCGGGGGCGCCGCCTCTATCTCGCTGTCTGGCTCTATTACCTTGTAACTCTCCTACCTGTAGTGGGGATTATCAAAGTCGGGGGGCAGGCCGCCGCCGACCGATACACCTACATAACTACCATGGGCTTTCTCATCATCGCTGGCCTGGCCTTCGCCCATTTCTGGAAAAGACGCTACGGCCCTGCACTGCGCCTTATTGCCACCGCAGTAACGGGCGTAGTTCTCTTTGTCTTCTCCTACAGGACCATAGCCCAGGCACGGGTCTGGCACGACCCCATCACCTTCTGGTCATACATAATAGCAAGGTATCCTGTAGATGTACCCATCGCATACCACAAGCGCGGCGTGGCCTATGCAAAGGCAGGGGCCTTTGCCCTTGCCGAGGCAGATCTCACAGAGGCAATAAGACTTCAGACAGGCAAGTCCTATCCCTACTACAACAGGGCCAGGGTGAGGGCCCAGCAGGGCAACCTCGAGGGTGCCATAGAGGACCTTACTGAACTCCTGAAGATAGACTCCACGTACACGAGGGTCTACTACGAGCGCGGTCTGCTTTATGAGAAGACCGGGCAGTACCGCCTGGCCATAAAGGACATGAAAAAGGCCCTCCAACTCCAGCCAGACCTTGGCGAGGCCTACTACATACTCGCCCGCCTCTACGCACGCACCGGTGAGAAAGAACTTGAGAAAAAGTACAGGGAGATGGGTGGGAGGTTTTTCCTGCCATGAAGAGCAGTGAGGGCGCGGTGAAGGGTCTGAACGATCTAAAGGAGAGACAGAAAGCCGCTCCTCTGAGGGCCCTTGTACCGGCCTTTCTTCCGGCAGTCCTTGCCTTTGTGGTCTTTGTTCCAGCCCTTGGCGCGGGTTTTGTGAACTGGGACGACCCGGCCTATGTGTACCAGAACTCACATATCCGCTCCATAGACCTTCGCTGGGCCTTTACCGCTGTAGTGGCCTCCAACTACCACCCCCTCACCCTCCTCTCCCATACCCTCGATTACGCGCTCTTTGGTCTCAATCCCCGTGGACACCACCTTACGAACATAATTCTACATGGGCTGAACTCGGCCCTCGTATACGTACTTGGGCTCTGCATCTTCAGGAAGATCATGATCTGCAAGAGTGTCATTACAGGCACGGGGGTGGCGCAGGGCTTACCCTCGGCACCCCGGGGAGTACCATGCAGTGCTCTGGCGGCGGCGCTCGCCTCGGCACTTCTCTTTGCGGTCCATCCTCTACATGTCGAGTCTGTTGCATGGATAGCAGAACGAAAGGATGTCCTCTCCACCTTCTTTTTTCTCCTCAGCGTAATCACATACCTTGGCCACAGGCAGGATCCCCGGCCCTGGTCCTACGGCCTCTCGCTCCTGCTCTTCGCACTCGCGCTCCTCAGCAAACCCATGGCCATTACGCTGCCCGTGGTGCTCCTCATACTGGACTACTACCCCCTCGAGCGGAGAGACAGGAACTGGGCCGGGCTCGTCATGGAGAAGGCGCCCTTCCTGGGGCTCAGCCTCTGCTCCGCCATACTCACCCTCTGGGCGCAGGGCAGAGGAGGTGCTGTCACCAGGATGCACTCCTATCCTCTTTATGCGAGGCTCTTCGTGGCCATACGGGGCTATGTCTTCTACTCCTATAAACTCCTCTACCCCGTAACGCTCGCCCCCTACTATCCACTGCCACTGCGGCCCGGGCTCGCAGACCCGGCCTTCCTGGGCTCGGTTCTTCTCATCATCACCACGACCGGCCTCTGCTTGTACCTGGCGCGACGCAGCAGAAGGGGTCTTCTTGCCGTCTGGCTCTACTACCTCGTAACCCTTACCCCTGTCATCGGCATCATCCAGGTAGGGAGCCAGGCCGCTGCAGACAGGTACGCCTACATACCTACTATCGGCTACTTCCTGCTCATAGGTTTCGTGGTCATGCGTCTCTGCGGCAGGCCAGGGCTAAAGACGCCCCTGGCCATTGTAATGTTCCTCGTCATAGCGCTCCTCGGCATCAAGACCTGGCAGACCGTACCGGTCTGGAAGGACTCTCTATCACTATGGAGACACGAGATAGAGTATCTCCAATCTCACGGCGGCGAGGACAGGCTCGCAGGCGTCATCGCCCACTACAACCTGGCAAAGGCATACGACGAAGGCAATCACCTTCTGCGGGCCGCAGATGAGTACACCCGCGTCCTGGAGATAAACCCCCGTTACCTTGACGCCTATGTAAACAGGGGTGTAATATACGCAAGGCTCGGCCAGTTCAGAAAGGCTGTCCAAGACTTCAGCCAGGCCATAGAGATCGACCACCGCGCCACTGCCGCGTACTATAACAGGGCCCTTGCCTATGGAGAGATGGGCGAGATGGAACTTGCCACCAAAGACATGGAGGCCGCCCAGAGGCTCGGCTGGAGACGGCGGTAAGGCCCCTGGGCCGGGACGGTCTCGTAGAAGGGTCTTTCAAAGATAAAGAGGCTAAGAGGGCATGAGCAGAGTAGAGCAAGAGACCTTCTGGGCAGGTAAGGGCGCAGGAACCAGGGCCACCCTTCTCTGCCTCGTCTTTGTCGTTGCGCTTGCCCTCTATCTTCCCCTTCTCGACGCAGGGTTCGTCAACTGGGACGACCCCTTGTATGTGTACCAGAACCCGCATATCCGCTCCCTCGATCTTCGCTGGGTCTTCAAGGCTGTAGTGGCCTCCAACTACCACCCCCTCACCCTCCTCTCCCATACCCTCGATTACGCGCTCTTTGGTCTCTGGCCCGGGGGGCATCACCTTACAAGCATAATACTCCACGGACTGAACTCGGCCCTGTTCTTCGTCCTATGCCAGAGGATCCTCACCCTTCTGTATGAAGAGCAAAGGAGCGGGGGGATGCTCTGGCCCGAACTCGGGGCACTTGCGGCCTCGCTCCTCTTTGCGCTCCACCCACTGCACGTAGAGTCCGTGGCCTGGGTCTCGGAGCGAAAGGACGTACTCTCGTCCTTTTTCTTTCTCCTCTCCATACTCGCCTACCTCGAGTACGCTCTGGGGAGGAAGAAGGCCCTGTGGTACGCCTCGACCCTTGCATGCTTTATCCTGGCCCTCCTCAGTAAACCCATGGCCGTCACCCTTCCTGTCGTGCTCCTTGTCATCGATTACTACCCCCTCAAGAGAGACGTTGGGTCCTGGAGGGGGGCCATTATCGAGAAAATTCCCTTTTTCTTCCTCTCCCTTGCCTGGGCCATAATAACGGTCTGGGCACAGAGGGCCGGCGGCGGGCTCCGGAGCCTCGAGACCCATGGCCTCGGCACACGTATCTACCTTGCCCTCCGTGCCGTTCTATTCTATCCATACAAACTCATAGCGCCTCTGAACCTCTCCCCTTACTACCCGCTCCCCTTTCATATCTCGCTCATGAGCGCGTCTTTTCTCGGGTCCCTCGTCATCATAGTGGTCATAACCCTGGTCTGCCTCCTTCTACGCGCCAAGCGCTGGCCCCTTGCGCTCTGGGTCTTTTACATAGTAACGCTTCTGCCTGTCTCGGGCCTTGTCACCGTGGGCGGGCAGGCAGTAGCAGACAGGTACGCCTATATCCCCACCATGGGTTTTTTCGTTCTTGCCGGTGCCGCGCTCTGCAGGGGGCTTGGAGGGCCTGCCCCGGGCAGTCACTCCAGAGTACGGCCAGGAAGGGCCCTACTGGTCCTGCCTGCCATTGCGGGCCTCTTACTCGGCATACAGACAATAAGACAGGTACGTATCTGGCACGACTCCATAAGCCTCATGACACGGGCCATAGAACTCTACCCCGACCGTGTCTCCATCCCGTACAACAACAGGGCCCTTGCCTATGACAGGAGGGGCGAACTCGAGAAGGCCCTCGCCGACTATGACCTTGCCATAGCCATAAGCCCTGAATTTGCCGATGCCTACATCAACCGTGGCATCCTCTATGGAGAGACCTCCAGGTTCGAGAAGGCCATTGAGGATTTTGACCGTGCCATTACCCTGGACCCGGAGAACGCAAAGGCCTACCTGAACAGGGGCGCGGCATACCTCATGCTCGGCGAGTACGGGGCCGCCATAGCCGACCTCCAACGCGCCACCGTCCTTGCGCCCGAGAACGCCACAGCGCTGTACAACCTGGGGCTCGCGTACATGGATACAGGAGAGGAGGGAAAGGCCCTGGAGGCCATGCGCCGGGCCGCCGCCTTGGGTCTGAACCAGGCAAGGGATTTTCTCAGGAACAAGGGACTATAGTAACGAAGGGCCGATAATCTGCCCTGCGGCCTCGCAAACACTGGTTTTCTTTGCTCCACTTTCTGTGTTCATAGATCTGGAGCCCAGTGCCGCGAGATCGAGCCTTCGGTGCCATATCGACTGCGCAAACACTGGTTTTCTTTGCTCCACTTTCTTTTTTCCAAAAGAAAGTGGAAAATGGAAGGTTTTCTTCACCAAGTCTTTTTTTCCCAGGGGGCGGAGCCCCTTCGTCTTGGGGACCAAGTTCTGTCCTGAGAGTGTTCGACCTGGGGTTGCCCCCTGTCCTGCGCACAACATATGTCAACCCATGTCCTTGCCGCAGGTTGACAATGCCGTGGCTCCGTGCTATTTTTACAACTGCCGCTACTTTCTGGAGAAAAGAGGTTTTTCATATGAGAGAGTTACTCGACGCCGCCCTCTCAAAGGGGGTCTCAGGCGCAGGTATATCCGTGGCAGAGGCAAAGGATATCGTCCGCTCCTATCCAGACAACTTTTACGAGATCCTTGCAGTAACAGACCGGGTCCGTAGGCGCTTCAAGGGCACGGAGATAAACCTCTGCTCAATCGTGAACGCCAAGAGCGGGCTCTGCGCCGAAGATTGCACATTCTGCGCGCAGTCCGTAAGGTACAACACAGGCGTAGAGACCTTTCCTCTATCCGGCCCGGACAAGGTCCTCGAGGCCGCAAGATGCGCCGAGGCACGCGGGGCCCGCGAGTTCTCCATTGTCACGAGCGGAACAAAGATAGAAAAAGAGCGGGACGTGGCGCTTCTCGAAGAGACACTCTCTGCAATGCGCCGGACAACACCCCTCGAGCGCTGCGCCTCCATTGGCACAGTAGGGCGCACCACGCTCAAGAGGCTCCGCGACGCCGGGCTCCAGTCCTTTCACCACAACCTCGAGACCTCGCGGAGTTTCTTCCCGAACATTTGCACCACCCATAGTTATGACGACGACGTCGAGACCATCCGTGTGGCAAAGGAACTCGGCCTCTATGTCTGCTCCGGCGGCATATTCGGTCTCGGAGAGTCCTGGGACGACCGCCTGGAACTGGCATCCTTGCTCCGCGACCTCGACGTAGACTCCATACCCGTAAACTTCCTGAACCCCAGGCCCGGCACACCACTGGAAAAGGCAGACAACCTCACGCCCCGTGAATGTCTCATGATAATAGCCATACTTCGCCTCATGATGCCTGCAAAAGACATCGTCGTCTGCGGCGGGCGCGACCTTAACCTCCGTGACTTGCAGGCACTCATCTTCGCCGCCGGCGCAAACGGCATGATGATAGGAGACTACCTCACAACACCGGGCCGCGATACAGAGACAGACCTCAGGATGTTGAGAGACCTGGGCCTCAGGCCAAGAGACGCCTGCCATGAGTAGAGGTGAGAGGACAAAAAACCTTCCACTTTCTTTTGGAAAAAAGAAAGTGGAGCAAAGAAAAACCAATGTTTGTGCCATCAATATGACACTGAAGGCTCGATATCACGGCACGAATCACCCAATTCCTGAATAGGGAAAAAAGAGGAGTTAGGCACAATGGGATCGACGCCCTCCTACATAACCCATGAACTTACGCGCCTCGATGCCGCGGGGCTCCTCAGGGCCACGCGCCGCGTAGAGGGCCCCGTAGGCCCGCGCGTCATCATGGACGGCAGGGAACAACTCCTATTCTGCTCCAATGATTACCTCGGCCTTGCATCGAGACCCGAAGTAAAAGAGGCCGCAGTAGAGGCAACGCTCCGCCTCGGCACGGGAGCCGGAGCCTCGCGCCTTGTCTCAGGAACACTGGCACTCCACGAAGAACTCGAAGAACGCCTCCGTAGTTTCAAGGGCGCAGAGGCGGTCCTCCTCTTCAACTCAGGGTATGCCGCAAACCTCGGCGTCATCACAACCCTCGCTGGCCGAGGCTCGGAAATCTTCTCGGACCGCCTGAACCACGCCTCCATAGTAGACGCCGCGCTCCTCTCACGGGCCCGCCTCAGCCGTTACGCACATGGAGACGTTGCCTCCCTCGAAAAACTTCTCCGAGCATCTACCGCCCAGAGGAAGATAATCATTACCGAGGGGGTCTTCAGCATGGACGGAGACATCGCGCCATTAGAGGAAATAACCTCTCTCCTTGAACCATACGACGCCATTCTATACCTCGACGACGCCCATGCCTTTGGTACCCTCGGCCCCACGGGACGCGGCACACGCGAGACCCTGGGCATACCACAGAACCCCCGCATAATCGAGATGGCAACACTGGGAAAGGCCATGGGCAGTTTCGGCGCCTTTGTGGCCTGCAGTAGAGACCTGAAAAAACTCCTTACCACAAAGGCCCGCTCCTTTGTCTACACAACAGCACTGCCTCCGGGGGCCTGTGCGGCCTCTATCAGGGCACTTGATATACTCGAGAAAGAACCAGGACTCGTCGCGCGCCTCCAGGCCAATGCCTCGAAGGTACGCACCGCGCTCATAGAAAAAGGGCTCCCCATTGGCCGGGGCGCTTCACAGATAATCCCGATCCTCGTCGGAGAGGTAGACAGGGTCATGAGGATGAGTTCCATGCTCCTCGAAGAGGGGGTCTTCATCCAGGGTATAAGGCCCCCCACAGTGCCCGAGGGCACGGCAAGACTCCGCATGACCGTCTCCTCGGCACATGGAGACGAAGATATTTCCTCCGCTGTAGAGGCCCTCGTGAGGTGCTTCGAGGCCTCATGAACAATGGCCTCGGACAATGTCTTCCACCAATATGAAGGTGGCGTTCTCGGGCAAGGATCGCTGCCAGGACCTCTGTACTCGAACCCGCAGGGGTCGGAGAGATAGATGATGACAAGGAAGGTCTTCATACACGGCTGGGCAACTGACGCCGTTGTCTGGAAGGACGTGGCAGAGGCACTCTGCCACGGAGAAGGCGAGGCAGTCCTCCCGAACCTGCCGGGCCACGCAAGCACTACCCGCTGGCTCGAACCATCGCTCAACCCGGCCCTCACAGAGGTATCAAGGGTCGTCGAGGGAGAACAATGCCCTGTCGTGGGCCTTGGCTGGTCTCTCGGGGCAGAGGTACTCCTCGGCATTGCCGCGCGCGAACCCGACTGGTTCTCGGCCCTGGTCCTCGTTGGGGCTACGCCTTCTTTCGTCCGGCGGGGGGGCTTCCCCCATGGACAATCGCCGGCACTCGTGCGGCGCATGATAATGGATATGAAAAAAGACCCCAGCGAGACCCTCGATAGGTTCTACCCCCTGAACTTTACAGGAGAAGAACGGGAGAGTAAGGAGGCCCGGGCCTTCATCAAGCGCTACGCCCCCCCAGGACCCCTTGTATGTGATGAGGGAAAACAGTGCACCCAGGCCTTCCGGTACCGCGAGATCACTACTGCCCTCGAGGCCCTGTACAATACGGATATACGACACCTCATAGAGAACGTAGAGGTGCCAACCCTCGTGGTCCATGGCAGTGACGATGAAGTAGTACCCCCTGGGGCAGGAGAGTTCCTCGCAGAACACCTCCCCCGTGCAAGGCTCGCTCTTCTCAAATCAGCAGGCCACGCACCCTTTGTTACAGACAAAGACCGCTTCGTAGAACTCGTACGTGACTTCCTGAGCAAGACACCAGGGCCCAGAGCAGTAGAGTAAAGCATTGCAGGGGACAAGAGAGGCCCTGCAAGAGAGGTATCGCTACCTCATAGGAATAAGGAAACAAAATGTACTCTAATTATAGGGACCTTGTAAGAGAAAACTTCAGCCGCGCGGCCCCTCTTTACGAGACGAAGGCCGAACTCCAGGAAGATGTGGCCTCACTTCTCCTGGACTTCATGGACCTTGCAGGGATCATGCCTCCAGCAGTGGTGCGCAACAGTTGGTCCAGGGTGCTTGACACAGGGTGCGGCACAGGAAGGCTCGTTAGAAAACTCTCCATGAAGCACCGGTCTCTCTCTTTCTATGGCCTCGATATCGCCATGCCCATGCTCGCCGAGGCGATAAGAAAGCCTGGGCTCAGGCCCTCGGCGCAGGGCTTTGTCAACGGTGCCTGCGAGGCCCTTCCGTTCAGAAGAGGGACATTCGGCCTCGTTGTCTCAAACCTTGCCTACCAGTGGGTGAGTGGTCTGGGGCAGGCCTTCGAAGAAGCGGCCCGCGTGCTCTGCCCCGGCGGGGTCTTTGCCTTCTCCACCCTCGGGCCAGATACACTCAAGGAACTTCGTGCTTCACTCACCGAGGCCGACCCCGGCAAAAAGAAATTCGGCTTCGCTCCCTTTGCCTCTCTCGATGAGATAACCCTTGCCCTGAAGACAGCAGGCCTCGAGAACATACTACTGGAAAAAAAGACAATGACACGCACCTACGATAGCCCCCTGCACCTTCTGAAAACCCTCAAGACAACAGGGGCCTCGGCACGGGGACAGTTATTGGGAAAGACCCTTGCTGACGGGACCTTCCTCAGAAAGGCGCTGCAAAGATACGAAGATAGGTTCGGGAGAAGGGGGGGAGGCATTACCGCCACCTACGAGGTGATACTCGCCCTGGCAAAGAAGGGGTCTTGGGAAGAAGAAAGAAAGGGCAGAACAAAAACCTCTCCACTCTTTTTGAAAAAAGAATGAGCGGGAAAGAAAACCCCTATATGAGCAGACAATGTGTAGCCAAAGAGACTGGCTCACGATGCGGGTCATTCCGACTCTGAAGAGAGAAAGATGAAAAAAGAAGAACGCTCCTTGATCATCGAACTCGACAAGAAATTTCTCTGGCATCCCTTTACCCAGCAGGCCGAGTGGGAGAGCGAGTCCCCTCTTGTAATAGAGCGCGCCGAGGGAAATTACCTGATAGACACCTCGGGCCGCCAATACCTCGACGGCGTCTCTTCTCTCTGGGTCACGGTGCACGGTCACAGGAAAAAAGAAGTAGACAGGGCCATCAGGGCACAACTCGCAAAGGTGGCGCACTCTACCCTCCTTGGTCTCACCAACGTGCCGGCCGCGCGCCTTGCCGCCCGTCTCGTTGAGATTACACCCCATGGACTGAGAAGGGTCTTCTACTCGGACAGCGGCTCCACTGCCGTGGAGATCGCCCTAAAGGTGGCCTTTCAGTTCTGGCAACAGAGAGGAAAGGAGGGGAAGAAAAAATTCATCGCCTTTACCGGCGCCTACCACGGCGACACCATCGGGGCCATGAGCGTTGGAGAGATAGGGAAATTCGTAAAGAAATTCCGGCCCCTTCTCTTCAAGTCCCTTCGCGCTCCATACCCCTACTGCTACCGCTGCCCCCTTGGCAAAAGGCCCGATGGGTGCGCCCTTGACTGCCTCGAAGAACTGGAGAGAATACTGGAAAAGAACTCCGAGAGTGTAGCCGCCTGCATCATCGAACCACTTGTTCAGGGCGCCGCCGGCATGATAACCTCTCCGCCAGGGTTTCTCAGGGGCGTAAGGAGGCTCACCAGGAAGTACGGCGTGCTCCTCATCTGTGACGAGGTGGCAACAGGCTTTGGCAGGACGGGAAAGATGTTCGCCTCTGAGCACGAGAATGTCCGGCCAGACATTCTCTGTCTTGCAAAGGGCATCACAGGAGGGTACCTGCCACTTGCGGCAACCCTCTTTACAGAGGAAATATACAGGGCCTTTCTCGGAGGACCTGCAGACGGCAGGGCCTTTCTCCATGGCCACACCTACACGGGCAACCCCCTTGCGTGCGCCGCGGCCCTTGCCAGCCTCGATATCTTCGAGGACGAAGGCGTTATCCAGGGGGTTCGGAAAAAGTCCCGTACACTAAAACGCCTGCTCCGATGCTTCAAGGACATGGCCCATGTGGGCGATATAAGACAGAGGGGGCTCATGGCAGGCATAGAACTCGTACAGGACAGAGAGACCAAGAGGCGGTTCCCGCCGGCCCTTCGCACAGGCCACCGCGTCTGCATGGAGGCGCGGCGCCACGGCCTTGTCATAAGGCCCCTTGGAGACACCCTGGTGCTCATGCCGCCTCTCAGTATAAAAGAAGAGGAACTCAGGACAATGACAGATGTTGTACGAATATGCATAGAGAGGGTCGTGCAATGAAGAGGGCGTGTTTCATAACAGGTACGGACACAGGAGTGGGCAAGACCACCATTGCCGCTTCCCTTGCCCGCGGATTTCACAAGATAGGTATAAGGGTGGGCGTAATGAAGCCCGTTGAGACGGGATGCGAACTAAGGGCAGGCGGCACCCTCGTGGGGCCCGATGCCGCGCTCCTAAGAGAGGCGGCTGACGCGGATACGTCCCTCGAGGTCATCAACCCCTATTCCTTCATCCCTCCCATCTCTCCAGGCCTCGCCGCCCGTCAGGCAGGCGTGGACATAGACTTCGAGACCATAGAAGAGGCCTATGAGAAGATAGAGCGAGAGAGTGATGTCATCGTCGTGGAAGGGGCTGGCGGCCTTCTATCACCACTTGGTGACGACAAGGTAGTGGCAGACCTCGTGGCCTATATGAAGATCCCCCTCCTCATCGTGGCGCCTACACGCATAGGCGTAATCAACCAGTGCTCTCTTACCGTAAGCGCGGCCCGACAGAGAGGGCTCCCCATACAGGGCATAGTCCTCAACCATCCCGAGCCCCCGGACGAGGCAGACAGGAGCCTTGACTCCAACCCAGGGGAGGTAGAGGTGCATACAGGCGAAGAGGTCCTCGGTGTAATACCATACGACCGGGAGAAGGCGCCCTATGTGAACGTAAAGAATATCATCAAGACCCTTATCAGCAGGGACTTTACCCCCACGCCCCACATAGTGGCCTGAGGAGACCGGAGGGTTGCCTTGGCCAAGCGGTATCAAGCGCCACTCTCCTGTATCAGGCCTCCTGTACGAAGATACAAAAAGGCCCCATGTCAGTGACATGGGGCCTTTTAGATAGACTATCTGCCTTGCGCGGAGTGCCTTCAGTCAGAGGGGGGCCTCCTAATACATGGCCCCCTGCGCCCTCAGGAGGCACCACCAGAGACTGTGTAGTTCAGCCTGCCACCTGCCTTCAGCATGGCTACCTGCAGGGGAGAGTAGTCGTGGCAGAGAGTTATCTCCTTGCCCTTTGTGACGTTCTTGAGGACGAGGGGCTTTCCCGGGGCAAGCCCTGTCGTGAGGTCGCCAAGTTCGAGTTCGTCGCCGTCGTCTATGGCGTCATAGTCAGCGGGGTTCTCGAAGACGAGGGGCAGTATGCCGAAGTTTATGAGGTTTGCCTTGTGGATACGGGCAAAACTCTTTGCTATTACGGCCTTTATGCCAAGGTACATGGGGCAGAGGGCCGCGTGCTCGCGTGAAGAACCCTGCCCATAGTTCTCGCCTCCAACGACAAAGCCGCCGCCTGCCTCGAGGGCCTTCTTGTGGAAATCCGGGTCTATCGCAGAGAAGACGCTCTCTGCATACTTGGGGACATTGCTCCTGTACTTCAGCCAGGGCCCGGCTGGCGTGATGTGGTCTGTTGTGATATCGTCGCCAAGTTTTATGAGGACCTTGCCACTGAGCGTATCGCCGAGGGGCGGCTTTATGGGGAGGTCTTTTATGTTGGGGCCCTTTATTACCTCCACGCTCGATGGGTCTTCTGCCGGGGGGATTATCATGGAGTCGTCCACGAGGAACTTTTCCGGCATGCTCACCGATGGCGGTGTGCCGAGTTTTCTCGGGTCTGTGACAACACCCTTTATGGCCGCCGCAGCCGCGGTCTCGGGGCTGCAGAGGTAGACCTTTGCATTGGGTGTGCCGCTCCTGCCCTCGAAGTTGCGGTTAAAGGTACGCAGAGATACGCCGCCCGATGGCGGGGACTGGCCGTTGCCTATGCAGGGGCCGCAGGCAGACTCGAGTATCCTGGCCCCGGCCTCTATGAGCGCGGCAAGGCCCTTGTTCAGGGATATCATCTCCAGGACCTGCCGGGAGCCCGGCGAGACGGTCATGCTGAGGTCCGGGCAGACCTTGTGTCCGCCCTCCTCGAATACACCTGCAACGAGCATGAGGTCTCTGTACGAAGAGTTGGTGCACGAACCTATGCAGACCTGGTCCACCTTGAGGCCCTCTATCTCGCTCACCTTTCGCACGTTGTCCGGCATGTGGGGAAGCGCTATCATGGGCTCGAGCGTATCGAGGTCTATCTCTATTACGTCGTCATAGGTGGCGTCACTGTCTGCCGTGAGTTCCCTCCAGTCGGACTCCCTGTCCTGTGCCCTCAGGAACTCGAGTGTAACCTCGTCGCTCGGAAAGACCGATGTGGTGGCTCCGAGTTCTGCGCCCATGTTCGTAATGGTGGCGCGTTCCGGCACTGTAAGGCCCTTTACGCCCTCGCCCCCGTACTCGAAGATCTTACCAACGCCTCCCTTCACGGTAAGGCGCCTCAGGAGTTCGAGTATGATGTCCTTTGCCGAGACCCAGGGACGGAGGCTGCCAGTGAGTTTTACGAGAACCACCTCGGGGTAGGTGAGGCCAAAGGCCCCACCGCCCATGGCAACGGCAACGTCAAGGCCGCCTGCGCCTATGGCAAGCATTCCTATACCGCCGCATGTGGGCGTATGACTGTCAGAGCCAAGGAGCGTCTCGCCCGGCACACTGAACCTCTCGAGGTGTACCTGGTGGCAGATGCCGTTACCGGGCCTGGAGAAGTACATACCGTACTTTGCGGCAACGGTCTGCAGGTACCTGTGGTCATCGGCGTTCTCATATCCGCCGTACTGAAGGGTGTTGTGGTCAACATAACTAACGGACCTTTTCGTCTTCACCCTCTCAACGCCCATGGCCTCGAACTGAAGGCACGCCATTGTGCCCGTTGCGTCCTGGGTTATGGTCTGGTCTATCCTGATGGCTATCTCGTTGCCCTTTCCGGGCTGGCCAGAGACGATATGACTATCCAAGAGTTTTTGCGTGACGTTTTTGCCCACTTTCCCCTCCTTTTGGTGAATAAACCGCTCGCTACGGTTTATTACGGTCTTTTTTTAGATCTATGAGGCATTTTTCCCTTCCGGGGGCCCCTCTGCTCTCGAGGGCCCTGGCGCGGGAACATGTATTATACGGTGGATTATTAAAGATATAAAACCTCGAAAAAAAAGTCAAATATAAAAGAATAGGGGCAGGGGCAGTCGATAAAGCCCGTAGCGCTGGCGGGGAGGGCCTGGCAAGGGGAGAGGAGAAGAGCAGGACAGGGGCGGCTTACCAAAAAAAACCGGCTCTATTGACTACAATCCCTGCGCTGTGTTACCCTTACGCCTTATGAAAAAGAAGAGATTTCATCCATCGTTAGAGGAGTTTCGGGGTCTTGCCACGGAGCACAACGTGATCCCCGTGTACAGGGAGATCCTTGCAGATACGGAGACCCCTGTCTCGGCCTTCATGAAGATAGACACCGGAGGGGATGCGTTCCTTCTCGAGAGTGTCGAGGGCGGCGAGAAGTGGGGCAGGTACAGTTTTCTCGGGACCAGTCCGAGGATGGTCCTCCGCTCCAGGGGCGATGATGTCGTAATCAGGGGCCCTGGCGGCAAGACCCGCACAGAGACCGGGCCTCTCCAGGTCCTGAAGGACCTGGTCTCATCCTTCAGGGCGGCGCCTGTGGATGGTGCTCCCAGGTTCTTTGGCGGGGCCATCGGATACATAGGATACGACATGGTAAGGCACATGGAGCGCCTTCCGTCCATTGCCACCGATGACCTCGGCCTCGATGACATATACCTCATCTTCACGGATACGCTCCTTGTCTTTGACAACGTGGAGCACAAGATAAAGGTGGTGGCCAATGTCTTTACAGAAGACCAGAGTGAAGACCTGGACATGGAGGCCCTTTATGAGAAGGCGGTAGAGAAGATAGAGGGGCTGGTGGCAAGCCTCTGCAGTGGTTCCCCGGCAGCGGGAGATGGGGGCGCAGAGGGGGTAAAGGAAGGGCACCTGGCCATGCCGGCCATAAGTTCCAACTTCGCACGCGGGGATTTCATCCGCGCCGTTGGCGCGATACAGGAATACATAAGGGGTGGCGACGTCATACAGACCGTTCTCTCGCAGAGGTTCTGTGCCCCTCTCCAGGCAAAACCCTTTGACATATACAGGGCGCTTCGCGTGGTGAACCCCTCACCATACATGTTTTTTCTTCGTCTTGGAGGTATTCACCTCGTAGGCTCTTCGCCGGAGATACTCGTTCGTGTAGAGGAGCGGGACGTGAACGTAAAGCCCATAGCAGGCACGCGCAAGAGGGGTCGTGACGATGCAGAGGACCAGGCCCTGGAGAGAGACCTCCTCGCAGACCCAAAGGAACTGGCCGAGCATATCATGCTTGTGGACCTTGGGCGCAATGACGTGGGCAGGGTCTCTGAGGCCGGCACTGTGAGGGTCTCGGACCTCATGTGTGTCGAGCGTTATTCACATGTCATGCACATAGTTACAGACGTACACGGACACCTCCGCGAGGGCCTCGACGTCCTCGACGCCTTTTCCGCCTGCTTTCCAGCCGGCACTCTCACCGGGGCGCCGAAGATACGCGCCATGGAGATAATAGAAGAACTCGAACCCTGCAGGCGGGGTGTTTACGGCGGCTCTGTAGGGTATATAGGGTACTCTGGCAACCTCGATATGTGCATAGCCATAAGGACCATGCTCATAAAGGACGAGACCGTATACATACAGGCAGGCGCCGGGATAGTTGCAGACTCGGACGCAGAGAAGGAGTTCGAGGAGACGGAGAACAAGGCCCGTGCCCTTGTAAAGGCCATGGAGATGGCCAGGGAACTTTAGTCTTGCCAAACCTTTTTCTTTCTTCAGGAACGCAATGGCCCGCGGCGCAAGAGACCGCCTGAGGTGAGGCAGGGCAAGTGCAAACATTGGTTTTCTTTGCTCCACTTTCTTTTTCCTAAAAGAAAGTGGAAAGGTTTTTCGATGAAGGGTCTTTTTTCTCTCAGAGGGGTCTTGGTTACATGCTTTTGATGATAGACAATTACGATTCTTTTACCTACAACCTTGTTCAGTACTTCATGGAACTGGGCGAGGATGTTCTCGTTTTCAGGAACGACGCCGTTACGATCGAGGAGATAGAGTCTCTCTCTCCAGAGAGGATAGTCATCTCTCCCGGGCCCTGCGACCCTGAGAAGGCTGGCATCTCTGTTGATGTCATAAGTCATTTTGCCTCGCAACTACCCATTCTCGGTGTCTGTCTCGGCCACCAGTGTATTGGTCGGGCATTTGGAGCGAAGGTGGTGCGGGCCGGGCGGCTCATGCACGGGAAGACATCCATGGTCTATCATGACGGCAGGACCATATTCGAGGGCATAGAGAATCCTTTCAGGGCCAACCGTTACCATTCTCTAATTCTCACCAGGGAGGACCTTCCCGAGGACTTCGAGGTGAGCGCCTGGACCGAGCAGGACGAGGTCATGGGCATACGTCACAGGAAGTACGCTGTAGAGGGTGTGCAATTTCATCCCGAGTCCATACTCACGGATGCGGGCAAGGACATTTTAAGGAATTTTCTTCTGAAGTATAGTTGAGGCGAGGTACTTGTAATGGACATGAAGGATGCCATACGTCAGGTGGTTGGAGGGGAGAGCCTCAGCGAGGCGGAGATGGTCTCGGTCATGGAGACCATCATGACCGGAGGTGCCGAGCCTGCGGCCATCGCGGCCCTTGTTACTGCCCTTGCCATGCGCGGTGAGACCGTGGAGGAGATAACGGGCGCGGCCCGCGTAATGCGCGAGCACGCCACTCGCGTAGCCGCGCCAGATGGCCCAGTGGTGGACACCTGCGGCACAGGGGGCGACTCTGCGGGCACCTTCAACATCTCTACAGCCTCGGCATTCGTTGCCGCGGCGAGCGGCCTTGTGGTGGCAAAGCACGGCGGGAGGGCTGTTACCTCGAAGTGCGGCTCCGCCGATGTCCTGAAGGCCCTTGGCGTGAACATAGACGCTGGCCCCGAGCGCATGGAAGAGTGTCTTCGCGAGGCTGGCATAGGGTTTCTCTTTGCCCCCCGCCTTCACGGCGCCATGAAGTTTGCCGCCCCGGTTCGTGCGGCCATAGGCATAAGGACCATATTCAACATTCTCGGTCCTCTCACCAACCCTGCAGGCGCGAGGCGGCAGGTTCTTGGCGTGTATGGTGCACACCTTACCGAGGTTCTTGCCAAGGTGCTCCGCAACCTTGGCTCTGAGAGGGCCTTCGTGGTACACGGCGAGGACGGTCTCGATGAACTCACCCTTACGGAGAGGACGCGCGTCACAGAGCTCAGGGACAGGGAGATACGCACATATTACCTTGCACCAGAGGACGTTGGTCTTACGAGGTGCGGCGAGAAAGACCTTGCCGGCGGCGATGCATATGAGAACGCGGGTATAATCCTCGATATCTTCAGGGGAGAGCGCGGCCCGAGGCGCGACATAGTGGTGCTCAACAGCGCAGCAGCCATTACTGCCGGCGGCAGGTGCGCCACTATACGGGACGGTTGCGCCATTGCCGAAGAGGCCATCGACTCTGGCGCGGCCCTCGAGAAACTCAATCTCCTCATCGAGGTCTCCAAGAGGCCGTGAACAGGGGGCGGGAGATGGCGGGCCTTGCCGAGATTCTGAGGTCAAAGGAAGAAGACTTGCGTGCCCTTCGCGATGGCGGCGGGTATGAGGCCCTTATTGAGAAAAAGGCTTGCCAGGCGCGTGCCGCTCGGCCGGTTCGCGACTTTGTCGCCGCTCTTCAGGGCCAGGGCCCAAGAATCATTGCAGAGGTGAAGAAGGCCTCCCCGTCCAAGGGGGTCATACGAGAGGACTTTGATCCAGTGGCCCTTGCTCTCGAGTACGAGGCACACGGCGCAGCCGCTCTCTCCGTCCTTACGGAAGAGAAATTTTTTCTCGGGAGTCTCGAGTATCTCTCGCGCGTAAGTCGTGGCACGGGCCTGCCAGTTCTGCGCAAAGACTTTATACTCGACGAAATCCAGGTATACGAGGCGCGTGCCGCCGGCGCAGACGCAGTCCTCCTCATTACGGATATACTCACAGAAGAACGCCTCGAGGGCCTCATGGACCTTACGGGGAAACTCGGCATGACGGCCCTCGTGGAGGTTCACGATAGAGAGGGGCTCGAAAAGGCCAAGAGCGCTGGCGCCCGTCTCATAGGCATAAACAACAGGGACCTCAGGACCTTCAGAACAGATATGAGGACCACGGAAAAACTCGCGCCCCTTGTGCCGGCAGGGGCGAAAATTGTCTCGGAATCGGGTATCAATAGGCCTGAAGACATAAGGAGACTCATGAAGAGCGGGGTAACCGCCTTTCTCATTGGCGAGGCCCTGGCCCGTGAGAAGAACGCCGGGGAAAAACTCCGTGAACTCCTTGCAGTGAGTTAGAATCCTCTTACTGTTGCCAGCGGCCCTGGCCGTAGAAAAGTGACCATGGAACAATGCCCGCCTGTGAGGGTCAAGATATGCGGCATAACGAATGCCCCTGATGCGCTACTTGCCGCAGGCGCAGGGGCCGATGCCCTGGGATTCATATTTTATGAGAAGAGCCCCAGGTACATCCCGCCGGAGAGGGCAGGAGAGATCGTCAAGGCGCTACCGCCCTTTATAACGCCTGTGGGAGTCTTTGTGGACGAAGACGAGGCCCGGGTACTGGAAGTCATCCACGAGGCCCGCCTCTCTGCCATACAACTCCACGGCAGTGAGACTCCGGATTATTGCGCATCAGTGGGTATAAGTGTTATAAAGTCCTTCAGGGTGCGGGGCCCGGGAGTCATAGAGGACATTGCCCCCTACAAGGGCGTTGTCTCGGCCCTTCTCCTCGATTCCTACAAGAAAGGCGAGATGGGCGGCACAGGAGAGGTCTTTGACTGGGAACTTGCCGTAAAGGCCCGGGAGGAGGCAGGCAGGTGGCCAATCATCCTCTCTGGCGGGCTTACTCCCGAGAACGTCGGGGAGGCCGTGAAGAGGGTCAGACCCTATGCCGTGGACGTAAGTTCGGGCGTAGAGGCCTCGCCGGGCAGGAAAGACCCTGAAAAAGTAAGAGATTTCGTAAGAAGGGCAAAGGAAACAAGTTGAGAGAATGAAAAAATTCTGGCCCAGGGCTTTGCCCCCAAGAGACAAAGGAAACAAAAGAGAAAGAAGCGGCCCCTGGGGCCGCATATGAGAACACCTTACTTTCTTTTGGAAAAAAGAAAGTAAGACAAAGAAAACCAGTTCCAGCGGCCCTTCGGGCCGCTGGAAAAAAGACAGGGTAGAGTGAATATGAAAAGATTACCTGATAGAGGCGGGCATTACGGCCCCTATGGCGGCAGATACATATCCGAGACTCTCATGCCCGCACTCCTCGAGCTCGAAGCAGCATATAATCACTGGAAAAAAGACCCTGGGTTCAGGAAAGAACTGGCCTTTTATCTTAAAGAGTACGTTGGAAGACCCACACCCCTATACCTTGCCGAGAGGCTCTCGGACAAGGTGGGAGGGGCGCGCATATACTTGAAGCGCGAAGACCTCTGCCACACGGGTGCACACAAGATAAACAACACCATAGGGCAGGTCCTCCTTGCAAAGCGTATGGGAAAGACGCGCATAATCGCCGAGACAGGCGCTGGTCAGCACGGCGTTGCCACGGCTACCGTGGCCGCAATGTTTGGCTTCGAGTGCGAGGTATACATGGGAGAGGAAGATATCGTGCGTCAGGCGCCCAATGTCTTTCGCATGAAACTTCTCGGCGCAAGGGTGCGGAGCGTGAGTTCAGGCTCACGCACTCTCAAGGACGCCATGAACGAGGCCATCCGCGACTGGGTCACCAATGTGAGAAATACCTTTTACATAATAGGGAGCGTGGCCGGCCCCCACCCCTACCCCATGATGGTGCGCGATTTTCAGTCTGTCATAGGGAGAGAGGCGAGGCGCCAGGTCAGGTCCATTACAGGAAAACTCCCAGATCTTCTCATCGCCTGCGTGGGCGGCGGCAGTAACGCCATGGGCCTCTTCCATCCCTTTCTCCGTGACGAGTCCGTTGCCATGACAGGCGTGGAGGCCGCAGGCTCTGGGATACGCACGGGCAAACACGCGGCGTCCATCACCGCCGGAAGCCCCGGCGTCCTTCACGGGAGCAAGACCTATCTCCTTCAGGACAGGTACGGCCAGGTACGTCACACGCACTCTGTCTCTGCCGGCCTCGATTACCCGGGCGTGGGGCCTGAGCACTCGTACCTACATGACATAGGCAGGGTGAAGTACACGACCATAACGGACAGGGAGGCGCTCGCGGCCTTCCGCACCCTCACCCTCGAAGAGGGCATAATCCCTGCACTCGAGTCTTCACACGCAGTGGCCCATGCCATGAAGGTGGCAGGGAAGATGAAACAGGACGCCGTTATAATAGTCAATCTCTCGGGAAGAGGCGACAAGGACCTCGAGACCGTCTCAAAATACTTCAAGTCTGAACTCGACAAAAAATGAGAAAAGAGTGGTTATGAATAAGAAGTGTTCAGGTGGGACAAAGGGAGCAAAGGGGGCAAAGGGGGCAAAGGGGGCAGGG
>CAYOVP010000007.1:30603-58831 GCA_964407495.1 uncultured Thermodesulfobacteriota bacterium | reverse complement strand
GAAAAAGAAAAGACGCGCTTTCCTTTTTTTCACATTCTCAAGAATTTACAGTTATATGAAATGCAAGACATCCATATGTTGCAGGAGAGCCTGAATTGATCAGACTTTTCTCTGGTCAGGTGGAACCTTTGAGGATTTTTCTTAAGGAAGGGAGAAGGGCAAGGCCCTTTTCTGTTTTGTGAGAGGGATCACAGTCTCAGTACCCGCCGGAGATGCCAAGCCCGATGCCGATGCTGATGGCAGGGGCCTTGTCCGCGCCACTACGCCAGAGGTAGTGTTCCGAGACGTCGAGTATGGGGTAAGTATAGGTGGTCCCCCCAAGGGGGCGTGTAAGGGGCTCAGAGAGTCTGCCGGCTAATGTGATGAGACGGCCCCTGTAGACCAGGGGGTCGACGAACCCCTTGAAGCGGGCGAGAAAACGGCCCTCAGAGGCCTTGTCCGCCAGTGGTCTGAGCCTTCTTCCAAGGGGGTACTCCAGTACCTCCACGAGGGTGGTGTCTGCGAGGTTCTCCACCCCTATGACCCTCCCGCCAAGAAGGACCACCTCGCCCCTGTAGGTAGCGGGTGCCTTGAGTATCTGCCCGAAGGAAAGGTCCTTGTTCGCAGACTCCTGCACCGGGCGCGAGATGACGGGCGCACAGCCGGCCATGAGGAGGCAGGCAAGGAAGGAGAGGATGTAGAATGTGCGGCGCGGCGTCTTCATTGCATGGAGCCTGGCGAAAAAGAGTTTCATAGAGAAGAAAAGAGCGGTCTTTTCCCCTGGATGCGTCGTAAAGAGTGCCGTGGTCTTTACCTGAGCGCATAAGGCCCAGAAGCAAGGTGCAGAAGACAGGAGGACAGGGCACTCAGAGAAAAGCGAGCGCCGCGGTGGCGGCCCTTATGACGTTACCCTCGCCGAGGGCAAGGTCCTCGGGACTTATGCCGCCATCGTCCGAAGGGTTGATGACGCCTGTTATGCACCCCGCCTCGAGGCCCATGGATGCTGTCATGGTGAGAAGCGTTGCCGCCTCCATCTCGTAGTTGAGTACATGGAGGTTTCGCCATTCCTCTGTCGAGCCCCGTATGGACCGTATGGTGTACTTTCTGAAGGAGTCGGACTTTTCCTCACCCTGGTAGAATGTGTCCGATGACGCCGTAATCCCTGTATGAAAGAGGACCCCGGATTCCTTGGCCCCCCGGACAAGGGCGTTCACAATGCGGAGGCTCGCAACAGCAGGGTACTCTATGGGGGCGTAGTGGCGGGACGCTCCATCGAGACGCACCGCACCGGTAGTGATTATGCAGTCGCCCTTCTCGATGTAGTCCTGTATAGCCCCTGTTGTGCCCACACGGATGAAGGTCCTTATGCCGATGCGCGCAAGTTCCTCTACGGCAATGGAGAGAGAAGGGCCGCCAATGCCAGTGGAGGTTACGATAACAGGCCTGGAGCCAGTGGCCGAGGCCATGCACGTTCTGAACTCTCTGCGCGAGGCGAGTTCCTCGGCCCTTCCTCCCATTGAGGCCGCTATCTCCTCCGCTATCTTGCCAGACCTTGCAGGGTCGCCTGGAAGTAGGGCTGTCTCTGCACCGGCCAGGGCGTCTCGGGTCAGGCCCAGGTGATAGAGTTCTCCCACTTTTCAGCCCTTTCGGACATAGATGGTGATGGCCTCCTTGCCGTCGATCTCGTGTTCCACTACATCGAGCACGGTGTTGCCCGTGCCAGTGGCCCAGAGGGGCAGATCCTTCTTTGAGACCGGGTCGTCCGTAATCACCTCGATTACCTCACCCAGGGCCATGTCTTCAAGGGCGAGGGCAGTCTTTACTGAGGGCATGGGGCAGGCCATGCCCCTGGCATCGAGGCGCCTGTCTGTCTTTATGTTCTCCATGGGCGCCATTATAATGTTTTTTCTGTCTCTTCGCCAGAGATAATTGTCCTCTCATGATGTCTATGCCATATTCTCCAGAAGTGACTTTGATTTCTCATCCTCTTTATGTGATAATGAGCCAATATCTGTCTTGGAGGTACGGTAAGATGAAGCAGAGACGCCTTGTAACTGCGATCCTGGCCCTGTTCTTCGCCCTTGGGCTGAGTGGGCAGGCCATGGCCCTCAGCATTTATGATGTTGAGAGGATTACTCCAGAAGAGGTCATGGCGCTCATGGATGCTGGCGAGAAGATAGTAATCGTTGATCTGCGCTCAAGGGGGGCCTACGAGTCGGGAGAGATCAGGATAAAGGGCGATATACGCATCCCACCTGACGAACTGGAGGAGAGGATGTATGAACTCCCCATGGGCGCAGAGATAATCACCTACTGTACGTGACCCCACGAGGCCTCGAGCGCAGGTGCTGCGTTCTATCTCATGAAGGCTGGGTTCAGGAGGGTAAAGGCCCTGAAAGGAGGCCTTGCGGCCTGGGTGAAGGCCGGTGGGCCCATAGAGAAAAAATAGGTGTTTTTGGCTATTTTTTTGCCATTTTGCATCTTTTTTGGCCTTTTTCCCATTGTTTGTCGTTTTAGAGCGTTGTCCACGGGTCTTTCCAGCGGCCCTTAGGGCCGCTGGAATTGGTTTTCTTTGCTCTACTTTCTTTTTTCAAAAGAAAGTAGAAAAAAATCTTTCTTTCTTTTTCTTCTTTAATAGAGAGGGTCTTTCTCATGTTGCGTTTCCTGAATGCCGGCGAGTCTCACGGCAAGTGTCTTACTGCCATAGTGGAAGGCATGCCTGCCGGACTCCCTGTTGAGATCTCCTTCGTGGACACAGAACTCAGACGCCGCCAGTGTGGCTATGGCCGGGGAGCGAGGATGGCCATTGAGTCCGACAGGGTGGAGATAACCTCTGGCGTCAGGGGCGGGGTTACCCTTGGTTCGCCCATCACCCTTGTGGTGAATAACCGCGACTGGGAGAACTGGCAGGATGTCATGGGCCCGGAGGGACCCCTTCGGGGCGCGGCGGCAAAGGCCCTTACGAGACCACGGCCAGGGCATGCCGACCTTGCAGGAGGACTCAAGTATGCGCAGAGAGACCTTCGTAACATCCTCGAACGTTCGAGCGCCCGCGAGACGGCGACGCGCGTTGCAGTAGGGGCCCTTGCAAAACTCCTCCTTCGCGAGTTCGGTATAGATGTCTTTTCCTGGGTAGAGACCATCGGTGGAGTGACGTGGCGGGCACCAGATGACGCCGCCCCCGAGAGACTCCATGCCCGGGCCGAGAAATCACCCACGCGTTGCCCTGACAAGACTACGACAACAGCCATGAAGAGACGCATAGACGAGGCAAAGGAAGAGGGTGACAGCCTCGGAGGAATATTCACCGTGGCCGTAATGGGAGTGCCTCCTGGGCTTGGGAGCCACGTCCAGCACGACCGCAAGATGGACGGACGCCTCGCAGGCGCGCTAATGGGCATACAGGCCATAAAGGGCGTTGAGGTGGGCATAGGCTTCGAGGCAGGGGCCAGGCCCGGCTCAACGGTCCACGACGAGATATTCTACAGAAAAGCAGGACCTCCGCGGCCCGCCCACCACTGGCCTTCCAGGCACCCGCTTTACAGGAAGACCAACCGCGCCGGAGGCATAGAGGGGGGGATGACAAACGGGGAGACCATACTCCTTCGGGCCGTTATGAAACCCATACCAACACTCTACAAGCCCCTTCGTTCCGTAGACCTCAGGACAAAGAAACAGATAAGCGCAGGAGTGGAACGCTCGGACGTCTGCGCCGTGCCTGCAGCCTCTGTAGTGGCCGAGGCAGTAGTGGCCTTTACCGTGGCCAGTGCGTTTCTCGAAAAATTCGGAGGAGATTCTCTGAGAGAAGTCAAGAAGAACGCGGCATCATACATAAAACAAGCCCTTACTTTCTTTTAGAAAAAAAAGAAAGTGGAAAAAAGAAAACCGGTATCTACGCGGGCACTGCGCCAAGTGGGAAGAACTGCGCGGCGCCTCATTTGCGGCCTTGTAGGGTGGCACTGCCCACCAACGAGAAAGCACCGCAAGGAAAACAATCAGGGTGGGCTCTGCCAGCCAGATCAATATGAAAAACATCGCTCTCACGGGCTTCATGGGCACGGGCAAGACTTCTGTGGGGAGGCTCCTCGCAAAGGACCTTGGCATGACCTTTATCGACCTCGATGAGATCATCGAAGAAGAGGCCGGCATGTCCATAAAGGATATTTTTGAGAAGTCTGGCGAGGCCCGTTTCAGGGAATTGGAGCGCCAGGCCCTGCGGCGCGTCATAAGCGGAGAGTTCGGCGAAGGCATTGTCCTTGCCACAGGTGGCGGCGCAGTGGTTGACGAGGAGAACAGGGCCCTGCTTCGGGGCTGGGGAGTGATAGTATGTCTTACCGCCTCGGTGAGCACCATTCTGGAGCGCACGTCACGAGCCTCTGTGAGGCCGCTACTAGAGCGCGGAGACCGCAGGTCCGAGGTCATGAAACTCTTGTCGAGGAGGGAAGAGGCGTACAGGGACTCGGACATGGTCCTCGATACCACGGGAGACTCTGTAAGAGATGTTGTCCGGAAGATAAGGGTCTTTCTGGAGGGTATGGATTGCTGAACCTGGGTAAGAGGAAGCCGGCCCCAAGTGGTTCTGTCTTGAGAGGGGAGAGCGAGGCAAACAGATGGTAAGGATAATCGTGGAACTCGGCAGCAGGAGTTACCCCATTGAGATAGAGAGCGGCCTGATACAGTGCGTGGGGCTGCGGCTGAGGGAGATGGGTTTCTCGGGCCACTGCGCCGTGGTGACAAACCCGCTCGTAAAGGGCCTCTATGGCGATGCACTCATGGAGGGGCTCTCCAGCGCGGGCGGGCTCAACCCCCTCCTCGTCATTGTCCCGGACGGCGAGGAGTACAAGAACCTCGAAGAGGCAGGGAAGATATACGACACCCTCGTGGAACACCGCTTTGAGAGAGGTTCTCCCATCATCGCGCTTGGTGGCGGAGTCATAGGAGACCTTGCCGGCTTTGTTGCCGCTACTTATCTTCGGGGGGTTCCCTATGTGCAGGTCCCCACGACTCTACTTGCCCAGGTGGACTCATCTGTGGGCGGGAAGACCGCTGTGAACCACCCTGGGGGAAAGAACCTCATAGGGTCCTTCTACCAGCCAAGGGCCGTTCTCATAGACCCCTCTACGCTCAAGACCCTTGAGAAGAGAGAGGTCCTTGCGGGCCTTGCCGAGGTGGTGAAGTATGGTATTATCCTCGACCCATCCTTTTTCACCTTTCTCGAAGAGAATACAGAGGGCCTCCTTGGGCTCGATGAGGCAGTCGTTACAGAGGCCATCAGGCGTTCCTGCGAGATAAAGGCCGCTGTAGTGGCAGAGGACGAACGCGAGACAACGGGCCGGAGGGCTGTTCTCAACCTTGGACATACCTTTGGTCATGCCATAGAGGCGCTCTCAGGGTATGGCGTCTATCGCCACGGTGAGGCAGTAGCCATGGGCATGGTCATGGCCGCGAAGTTCTCCGTAAGGCTCGGCCTCTGCACGGCAGAAGTGGCCGGACGCGTGGAGGGGCTTCTCAGGGCCCTGGGGCTTCCGGTGAGCCCTCCGGCCATAGAGGCAGGGGAGTTCATCGAGTCCATGCACCATGACAAGAAGGTAGTAGGCGGGAGGCTCTGCTTCGTTCTCATCGAGGATATAGGCACTGTTGTGCTCCGTGACGTTGAGGAGGGGGAAGTCTGCGAATTTCTCGCTTTTTGAGGGCCCAGGGAAGGGTTTTACCTACAAAACATAATACTTTTGGGGTTGAGTGGAGGGCAGGTCAAGAATATTCTTGACTTGCCCCTTATTCTTTAATAATGTGTCATTTGAGGGCGTTTTTTGGCTATTTTTGCCCTTTTTTGCGAAATAGCGGGTTTTCTGTGAGAGAGATAAAAGCAGGTGATGACATGTTCTTCACGAGGGCCATGGCAGAGGTCCTCGAAGAGCAGGGTTTTCTCGAAGACGCACTGATGATTTACAACCTCCTTGCCATTACAGACCCGGAAGACGAGGAGGTCAGGGTACGCATAAAGGCCCTCAAGGACCTTGCCTCCATGGGGAGACGGGGAAAGAGGGCGGTCTTCAGGAGGCCTTAGGGGGGCCTCACTTGACGGCGAGGGGAGCATGGTGCAGAAAGAGGCCTTCTTTGCTCCACTTGGTTGTGAGAACGGCCCCTGGCTCTCTCTTTGATGGCGGGGCATGACGCATAAACCGGTCTTCTTTACTCCATTTTCTGTTTTCCAGAATAATGTGGAAGGTTTTCCAAGTCTCTTTCTCTCTTTTTCAGGGGTTTTCTCATCGAAATAAGTGTTGATTACAGGAAACGGCAGTTTGCCCTCTCCGATGAACTCGGGCAGAGGCGTCTCGGCGTCTTCGTGGAGACTGGTCTTGAGAATATCCGTTATCTTACTGGGTTTACTGGTTCCAATGCCTTTGTTGTCTACGGTGTTTCCCGTGGTGTCCTCATAACGGATCCGCGCTACACTTCTCAGGCACGGGAAGAGGTGAAAAAGAGCGGTTTTTCGGTAAGAATATACAAAAAAGACCTTTTTCCCTTTATTTCTGCCATAATAGAGAAGGTTGCCCCAGAGGGTTCAGTTGGCCTGGACGGCGGCACGGTGACCCATGACTTCTACAAGAGATTGCGTACTGCCTTGAGGCCGCGGCGTCTTCGTGATGTGGGAGACTTAGTTGCCGGACTCAGGCGGGTCAAGGAGGACGGTGAGATAGCACTCATCAGGCGTTCTGCCGCCATACTTGAGAGTGGCTTCAGGAAGGCCGCGAGGCTTCTGAGGCCAGGGGCAGTGGAGAAGGCTGTTGCAAGGAAGGTGGAGGACTACTTCATAGGCCGTGGTGCAGAAGGGGTCTCCTTCGAGAGCATAGTGGCCTCTGGGCCCAGGGGGGCCCTTCCCCATGGCAAGGCCTCTCACAAGGGGATAAGAAAGGGTGAACTCGTTGTGGTGGACATGGGGGCTCGCTTCGAGGGTTACTGCTCCGACGCAACGAGGACCTTCTGCGTTGGGAGGGCCACGCGTCTACAGAAGAAGATATATGCCATTGTAAAGGAGGCGCAACTCCTTGCCGCAGGGCGCATAAGAGACGGCGTAAGGGCCTCGGTCGTAGACAGGGCCGCGAGGAGTCACATAAGAAAGGCTGGCTATGGCAGAAACTTCGGCCATGGCACTGGTCATGGCCTTGGGCTCGCTGTACACGAGGGGCCCGGGCTCGGGCCGCGCAGCGCCGATGTCCTTGCCCAGGGTATGGTAGTCACAGTGGAGCCGGGTATATACATACCTGGCTGGGGAGGGGTGAGGATCGAGGACATGGTTGTTGTGAGGAGGGATGGGTGCGAGTTCTTAACTACTTCGCCGGAGAGACTTATCTCTCTATGAGAGAGGAGGAGCGATGAACCTAAAGGAGATAAAGGCCCTTTACAGGTTTCTGAAGAATACGGATATCGTGGAGTTGGAGGCAGAGGACGATCAGGGCAGGATCGTCATAAAGCGGGGTGAGCCGGCCCCGGCGAGAAAGGGGGCCGCTATTGCTACCTCCGTCTCTACGGAGAGGGCGGTGGTGGAGCAGACCCCTGACAAGGCAGAGCAGGCAGAAGAGGTCAAGAACATCAGGACCGTCACGTCTCCCATGGTGGGCACCTTTTACAGTGCCCCGTCGCCAGATGCAGAGGCCTATGTAGAGGTTGGCAGCTGTGTAAAGAAGGGTCAGACCCTCTGCATCATAGAGGCAATGAAACTCATGAATGAGGTAGAGTCCGAGTACGATGGCGTGGTTACATCCATACTCGTGGAGAACGGCCAGCCTGTGGAGTACGGCGAGCCGCTCTTCTATATAGAGGTGGCCTGAGCGCTCCTGGGGGGCCTCCAGGCCTTTGGTGCAGGAAAGAGGGTACGAGGCCTCAGGACCGTAACCAGGTCTTAAGCACCACTGCCCGGTGAAGGATATGTTCAACAAGATACTCATAGCCAACAGGGGCGAGATAGCGGTACGCATAATACGCGCCTGCAAGGAACTCGGCATTAAGACCCTTGCCGTATATTCGGAGGCGGACAGGGAATCGCTCCATGTGAAACTCGCCGACGGCGCCATCTGCATAGGTTCTGCACGGCCTGCGGACAGTTATCTAAACATGATAAACCTCATCAGCACCATGGAGGTGGCCGATGCCGAGGCCATGCACCCGGGTTATGGCTTTCTTGCCGAGAACGCGGCCTTTGCCGAGGCCTGCGAGAAGTGCGGCATAAAGTTCATCGGGCCCTCTTCTTCCATAATAAGGCTCATGGGCAACAAGGTACAGGCAAAGAAGATAGCCGAGGGCGTAAAGGTGCCTGTACTGCAGTGGAGTAACGCGCCTCTCGAGAACGAGCAGGAGGCCCTGGAGGTCTCTAAGAGGATCGGCTTCCCGGTCCTCATAAAGGCATCGAGCGGCGGGGGCGGCAGGGGCATGAAACTGGTGCACACGCAGGCGAGCCTTGCCAGTTCCTTTCACATGGCGCGCATGGAGGCCCAGAGTTCCTTCAACGACGCCGAGGTCTTCATAGAAAAGTACTGCGAACTCCCCCGCCACATAGAGATACAGATTCTTGCCGGTGACAACGGCAATGTCATTCACCTTGGTGAGAGGGAATGCTCCATACAGAGGCGGCATCAGAAGATAATAGAAGAGTCGCCGAGCCCTGCTGTGGACGCCAAACTCCGCCAGAAGATGGGCGAGGCCGCGGTGCGCCTCGCCAAGGCCATAGGATACACCAGCGCCGGCACAGTGGAGTTCCTCCTGGACAAGGACAGGAAGTTCCACTTCATGGAGATGAACCCGAGGGTGCAGGTGGAGCACCCGGTGACCGAGATGGTCACGGGCGTGGACATTATAAAAGAGCAGATAAAGATTGCCTCCACGCGCAAACTCCGCCTCCGCCAGAGGAACATAAAGATGGAGGGCCACAGCATCGAGTGCCGCGTGAACGCCGAGGACCCCAAGACCTTCGTGCCCTGCGCCGGGAAGATTACCGAACTGGTCCTGCCCGGAGGCCCTGGGGTACGCGTGGATACGGCCATTTACTGCGGCTGCACCATCTCGCCCTATTACGACAGCCTCCTGGCCAAGGTCATAGTTCATGCCGAGACGCGCGAGGAGGCCATCGCGAGGATGACCCGGGCCCTCGGCGAGTTCCACATCAAGGGCATCAAGACCAACCTGCCTCTCCTCATCAAGATTATGAAGAATCATGACTTCATTGCCGGCAAAATAGATATAGATTTTCTCTCCCGCTTTGCTTAAAATAAAAGATAGGGCTCTGAATCGCCCGGCGTTCCAACCTGTTGCAGCGGCCCCTTGTTCGTCCGGTTTTCTTCCCGCTGTGAGGCCTTTTTCCCTTGTGGAGCATTAATCCTTCACCCCTTTTGCCGATGAAAGAAAAGTGGAGACTTGTCCTGGACGGGCCAGGAAGCGGTGCCATGAATATGGCTCTGGACGAGGCGCTGCTCGTGCTGGCAGAAAGGGGGCAGGGCCCCCTGCCAGTGGTGAGGCTCTATGGCTGGATCGAGCCTACTATTTCCGTGGGTTTTTTACAGGACGCCTCGCCTTTTCTGACAAAGGGCCTGCCTATAGTAAGGCGTATAACCGGCGGAAGGGCGCTTATTCATGACCAGGAACTGACCTATGCCGTTGTGGCGGACGCTGGCTCACGGCTCTATGCCAAGGGCCTTGGCGGGTCTTATGCAATCATCGGCGGGGCCATTGTTGCGGCCCTATGCGAGTTGGGGGTGGAGGCAGGGTTTGCGAGGCCGTCTCGTTCCGGGGCCTACAGAAAGAGCGCGGCTTGTTTTGCGAGCAGTTGCAGGCACGAAGTCATGGCCTCGGGCCGGAAGATAGCCGCTGGAGCGCAGAGGCGGACGAAAAGGGGCCTTCTCCAGCACGGCTCCATCATGCTCGGTATGGACAGATTGCTCTGGGAGGGCGTCTTTGGCCGAGGCCTTGGCGAGAGGTCCTGTAGCCTCCATGAAGCCCTGGGCCGGCGTATCGAGAGGGCAGAACTGCAAGAGGTCGTTGTGCGAAAGATGGCAGAGGCACTGGGCGTCTCTTTCGTGGAGCAGGGCCTCACCGTGGCCGAGGAGGCACTGGCTGCGAGGCTTTACAAAGAGAGGTACTCGCGTGCAGAGTGGAACGTGGGTGCATGGGGCGGCGTACGCAAGAGTGCCAAGGCCTCTGCAAGGCCCTTGGCCGCGCGAACACGCTGAGCCGGTCTGAGGAACAGGGCGCAGGCTCTGGCGGCTATGTCTCATATCATGAAGGTCTTGGAGAACCGGTTGACCAGGCCCACGGCCTAAACAAGCAAGGCAGTGATGAAGGAGAGGAAAGGGGACGGCAAGGCCTTTAGCAGGCCTGGTGGTGGAATGAGATGAGGAACAAGGAAAAGATACTCGAGAAGGCCCAGAAGTACATACAGAGGGGCGCATATGAGAAGGCCATCGCAGAGTACAGGGCCCTCAAGGACATGGACCCTGGTGATGTGACGGTGCGTCTTCGCCTCGGCGACCTCCTCGTTCAGATGGGCATGACCGAGGAGGCCATCCAGGAGTACACTGCTGTTGCCAAGGCCCACGCCCGCCGCGGCTTCTACCTGAAGGCCATAGCGGTCTACAAGCGTATCCTCAAACTCGAGGGCTCGAACACAGACATACACTACAAACTCGCCGAGTTGTATGCAAAGCAACGCCTCATTGCCGACGCAATGAGCCAGTACACCATCATACTCAGCACATTCGAGCAGAAGGGCATGGACAGCGAGGCCCTCGATCTCCTCAAGAAGATGGTGGAACTCGACCCTTCGAACCTGGGCATCAGGCTGAGGCTCGCGGCCCTTTACAGAAAACTCGGTTATACGGACGACGCCCTTGCGCTCTATTCTGATATCTGTTCAAGGTTCGTAGAGGCAGGTAATGCCAGGAAGGCAGAGGACATATTTCTCGATTTATACAGGGAGAGCCCCGAGGACCCGAAGGTCCTCAGGGGGCTCATGGACCTGTACAGGGCCATGGGTGAGAAGGAAAAGTTCATCACCTATGGGACCATGCTCCTTCGGAACCATATACGTTCCGGCGAACTCGAAGAGGCGAGCCAGGTAAGTAAGGAGATACTCGAGATGGACCCAGCCCATGAGGAGAGCCTGGGTTTTCTCGAGAGTTACGCCCCTGAGGAGATGCCAGGGTACGTGCCCGAGACCGATCACTCCGGGCCTGAAGAAGAGTCTTCCATGGACGCTTTTGCCAAAGAGGCCGCCAGTGGCCTGGAACTTGACCATTGTATGGAGCCCCCCTCGGAAGGGCATGCCGAAGGAGAGATGCCCGAGGGTGATGATGAAGACGATATAGAGATAACTTTTGAGGGGTTCGAGGGCCTTGGCGTGGAAGGGGCAGAGGGAGAGCCCGGTCTTTCTGGAGAGATAGAGGGAGAAGAGACCGGAGAGGACCGGGGCATGGCCGGGGAGGAGGGGCCTCAGGAAGAAGACGAGTATGTGGAGATAGATCTACCGGGGGTCGACGACGAGGTAGATGTGCCGGAGATTGCCGTTGTGCCTGAAGATAGCGCTGAAGATAGCGCTACGGAGGGGGTAGTTGAAGGTGAAGGGGGCGAGGTAGAGGCCATTGAGTCTCCCCAGGAGTCCGGCACTGAGGACCAGACAATGGAGGCATCCGGCGAAGAGACCACTCTTGCAGAAGAGACCCTCGAGGAGATAGAGGTCATAGGCGAAGACAAGACCCCCCTGGAGGAGGCCTTTACAGAGGAGGCAGGGGAAGACCAGCGGGAGAGAGGCCCTGAAGAGACCGGGGTTGAGGCAGAGGGAGAGCCCCTTTCTGGTGCGCCGAGCCTCGAGGCGGCTCCTGACGAGGCCTTGGTCGGGCCGGAAGAGGGGCCTGATGAAGAGAGCGAAGGGATCGAGGCCGAGAGAGACCTGCCCTTTGGCGCTGAAGTAGGAGAAGAAGATCGCCATGCCGCCACAGTAGTATCAGAGACCACGGAGGGGGATGACTCTACTGGTAGGTCCCTGGAAGAAGAAAGAGAGAGCCGGGAGGAGGCCGCCTTCGAAGAGGACACCGGCAGACCAGAGGGAGAGGAGATGGTTTCTGGCGGTGGTGAAGAGGCGGAAGAAGAGAATGAAGAGGCCGTGGAGGCCCATGAAGAGCCCGCTGGCCCCGGGGCCGTGGAGGCACTGGAGCCAGAGGAGCCTGGCCCCGATGTCTTTGGCGTGGAGCCCGAGATAGAGGCCGGGGAGGAGGTCCCTGGAGAAGACGCCATAGAGATAATAGAAGAGGAAGCAGCAGAATCACCTGGTATCGAGGCAACGGAAATAGATGACCGAGCCTGCCTGCCACAAGACAGTTCTGTCTCTGATGAACTCGATGCCGAGAGGCTTGCCGGGGAGGGGCTCCCCGGAGAGGGGGGTGACGATGATATAGGACCTGTTCAGACCCTTGCAGGGACGCCGGCCTCGGAGGATACCGCTGAGAATGGGCCGGAGATTTTGCCGGCCAATGGCAACTTGGAGGGGCAGGCAGAGGAGCGGTCCACTGGAGAGACCCTTGAACAGGAAGGGGCCATTGAACCTCTGGAGGAAGAGGCTACAACGGAAGAACCTGTACCATCTGCGCCAGAAGAACCCATGCACCCGGAACCTGTGGCCGATGCCATCGAGGAGGATGGCCCTGGGCCTTCGGGATTTGGTACAGGTAGCGTCCGCGAGGGGCCCCTTCACGTTGATGAGTTCCTTGGTGCCGAGGTTACGGATATTGAACAGAGCGGGGCCGAGGAGGATACCGGGCCTTCAGGTATCGAGGAGATAGGTGGCTCGGTCGGTACCGTAGAAGAGGCCATGGAAGAAGACGAGGCAGCAGGGCCTCGAGATGCAGAGGCGCCTGTCCCTGGTGAGATGGGCGGCAGGGAAGAGTTGCAGGACCTTGCTGAAGAGGACATGGCCAGGGTAGAGGAAGGCACAGGGACTGAAGAGACGCCAGGGCCTGAAGATGTAGGGACCGGGAGTGAACCAGGGCCTCCCATGGAGCCCCCTCATGAGAGCAATGCATTGAGAGGCCTCTTGGACAAGGTCGACGCCTTTCTTGAGATGGAAGACGAAGGCATGCCTTCTGAGGCGGATGTGGACTCTGGTGAGGGTGGAGAGGGCCTTTATGAAGAAAGGCAAAATGGGGCCGATGTGCCAACTGGAGAAGAGGGGGAAGAGGGGGCCGTAGAAGAACCTCTCCAGGGCCGCGAAGAAGAACTCGGTACGGACGGGGGCCCTTCCGGCGAAGGGGGCCATGCTGATGAGCCTGTGGAAGAGGGGCCTGCTCTGGAGCCGGCAGATGAGAATACTCTGGAAGAAGTTGTCGGAGAAGCCGGGCAAGGGCACGCTCAACCCCTTCATGGCAGTGATGAAGCCCTGGCAGTAAGCTCTGGCGAGGAAGTGTCGCATCTCATGGAAGAAGGGCACCCAGAGGAAGACGATAGAGATGGCCCCGGCACGGAGACATCGAGAGAAGAACCCCAGGGCCTGGAGGAAGGCACTGTAGCGCCCGAGGAAGGCCCCTCCGAGGTCGTAGAGGGAGAGGCTCCAGAGACGGAGAGGGTCTGGCCCGTAAGCGGAGAGGACGTCGCCTTTGACGATGGCCTTGACGAGGCCGCAGAGCCTGCACACGTCATCGAGGAAATCGGGCCTGGTCTGGAAATGACGGAAGAACCTGGTTCCGGGACTATTGAGGATGCCGGCGCCGGGTATTCAGATGAATATTCAGAAACAGGCCCTCATATCGAGACAGACGGAGAGGAAGTCCTCGATGAGACCGGCCAATCAGAAGAAGGCCATATCGAGGGGGCCGGGATTGATGCCCATGAGGGCCCGGCCATGACCACGGAACTGCCCGGCCAGGGGGCGTCCTTTGGAGAAAACCTCCCTGAGGAGGGCCCGGAAGAAGAAGTGCCTGGAGAAGAAGGGCCCATTGGGCAACGGGAACTCGCCGAAGATGAACCTCCTGACAGTGAAGGACCCGAGGCCCTGTCCATGGACCTTGATGCAGACGAGGGAGAGATTTCCGGGGACCAGGAAGAGACAGGACCAGGCCTTGAAGATACCAGCGAAGATACCAGCGGGGCCGGTCTCTGGGCTGCCTCTCAGACCAGCCCTGCCCTTGAGGCCACTACTCAAGAGACCATGGACAAGGTCCTTTCCGACGATCTGGGCCTTACAGAGGGGGGCGGAGAAGTTGAGGAATCTGTCTATGAGGAGGGGAGCGCAACTACCGATGCTGGCAGGGAATATATCGAGCCCCTGGCCCCGGAAGAAGGGGACTTGGAACCCCTTGAGCCAGATAGAGAGGTCTTCGTCACTACTGAAGATGGCGTAGAGCCTGCCGAGATTGCCTCGGAAGAGGGGGAATCAGGAGAACCCCATGGAGTCGGCAGTTCTGAGGAAGTAGAGAGAGAAGGGACCATTGAAGAAGGGGACGAGTATCTCCCCCATGAAGACGAGAGTTCCCTGGACGAAGACCTCGGCCCCCTGGACCTCCAAATCCAGGCAGAGGACCTGCAGGTGGAAGACCCTTATGACAAGTGGGAGTGGGGCCCGGAGTCTGGGCCTGAGACCGAGACAGCCAAGGACCAGGACATCAGCGAGTTCATATATACTGAGCCCGAGTTGGAGGAGGCCATACAGAACCTTGCCAGGACGAGCACTGCCGGCGATGTCTTCGAGACCTATGAAGAACTGAAGACAGGCCTTGAGAACCAACTCAGCACAGAGGATGCCGGCACACACTTCAACCTCGGCAAGGAGTACCTCGAGATGGAACTCTACAAGGAGGCCGCCAGGGAGTTCAAGATAGCCCTGAAAGACCGTGCCCTCGAGATGGAGTGTTATCAACGCCTCGCACACTGCGCCCTTGCCGAGGCCAACCACGAAGAGGCGATAATATATTTTCTCAAGGTCTTGAAGGGATTTGACGGGCCTGAGTCAGAGCGGAGGGGTTTTCTCTACGACCTTGCCACTGCCTATGAGGCCTCTGGACAGGAACGCGAGGCAGAGGGTATCTTCCGCTCCATATATGAGATGGACCCCAAGTTTCGGAACGTGGCATACAAGGTGAAGAAAAGGTCCTCCTCAGTGAAAGAGACCATCCCCATGGAAGACACTATGCTGGAGGTGGAACTCCTTTGATGAAAAGGGAATCGAGTGGTTCAGCCACGTCGGGCCCTGGTGGGGCCCTTTTTTTTAAGGCCCTCTCATCGCTCTGCCAAGACCCCTGCATTACAGGAGTGGCACGCCTTGCAGGCGCGCAGGGGCTCGCCACCTATCTCGTTGGCGGGGCGCTGAGGAACATCTTTCTCCGCGTGCCCCTCTCCCCTGACTACGACTTTGTAATAGAGGCCGGCAGGAGGGCCGTGGCAGAACTTGCAAAGAGCACGGCCCTTGAACTTGGCGGCACTGCCTTTGTCCTCGACAGGGAGAACGGACTCTACAGGGTGGCCGTAAGGGGGAGGTTGAATGCCGGGAACCAGGCAGGCGTTACAACCGCTACGGACAGCACCGTTACACTCGATTTTCTCCCCCTCTATCGCCCCACAATAGAGGACGACCTCGCCAGGCGGGACTTCACGGTGAATGCCATGGCACTGCCGCTTCATCTCGTCCCTGGCCCTGAAGGCAGGAAAAAGGGGGCAAAGAGCATAGGCAGGGGTAAGACCGGAGAGACAGGACCTGAGGCCCCGGCCCTCATAGACCCCTTTGGAGGGGTACGCGACTGCGCCAGCCGCCTGCTCCGTCTCGTCTCGCATCGGGCCCTCCAAGACGACCCCCTGAGGTGTCTTCGCGCAGTGCGCCTCGCACAGGAATACGGCCTTGTCCTGGACCCCCGATCAAGAGAAGAAATAAGAAGACACGCCTGCCTAATGGCGAAGAGACACGTGGCAGTAGAGCGCATAAGAGACGAACTCCTCATAGTCTTTGGTAGAAAGGGGACCGCTGACTCGGTCAGGGAACTCTCGGACCTCGGGCTCCTTGGCGTGGTCATGCCGCCCCTCGCAGACCTCCATCTCTCTTCAGAGCGCCTCCCAACCCTCATAGCCATTGATGAGATCCTCGAAGAAATGAAACAGGAGGACCTCGCAGGAGATACCAAAAAAATGAAGGCCGCCTTGGGCTCAACAGGGCGCCCCTTGCCTGAAGTTGTCCTCAGACTGGCCGCCTTCTTTATCGATATCACTGCCGGCAAGGGACCTTCATGCCCCCAGGACACGGATCCTCGAGGGCTCGCTACAGACGTACTCCGCGGCCTTGCCATTGGAAAGAAGACCACGAGGGCCGTAAGGGGGCTATTGAGACTCCTCTTGCTCCTCGGAGCCGCGCCGGCGCGCGCCCTCGACTCACCACTTTTCAGGCGTCTCTTCATTGACCTCATCCGTAGGGAGACAGGCCTTGCACCCCCTGTCTTCCATCTCCTTGCCCTGGCCTTCGAGAGGGCGAACAAGCCCTGGGGCGAAGAGGCGGAGGGTCTACCTGGAAAGGCCCTCTCTGCCATGCTCGAAGAGTATGGCAGACAAACCGCCCCTTCATCGCACCACCCTCTCTTTACGGGCGATTATGTAAAAAAGACCCTCGGCATCTGCCAGGGCCAGGCAGTGGGGTCCATACTTAGATCCCTCGAAGGGGCGGTCCTCTCCGGAGAGGTCCGCGATCTGGACGAGGCAGAGGAGTATATGAAAAAACTGAAAAATGAGATGATTGGGTTGACAAAGGGATAAAAAAATTATTTTATATAACATTGACCTGGAGAGACGATGACCTTTCATAATTCAAAGGAGAATACCGCATGGCAGAAAAGGACGTACGCGCAGTCATAGAGACAGACTATGGCAACATTGAACTCAAGTTCTTCCCCGAGGTGGCCCCAGGGCATGTGAAGAACTTTCTCGACCTCGCAAGAGACGGTTTTTACGATGGAACCATTTTTCACAGGGTTATACCCGGCTTCATGATACAGGGCGGAGACCCCAACACAAAGAGCCCCAACAAGGCTACCTATGGAATGGGAGGCCCGGGACACCGCGTAAAGGCCGAGTTCAACGAGATCTCGCACAAGAGGGGGATTCTCTCTATGGCCAGGGCCCAGGACCCTGATAGCGCAGGCTCACAGTTCTTTATCGTTGTCCAGGACTCGCCCTTCCTCGACGGACAGTACACGGTCTTCGGAGAGGTCACCTCTGGAATGGACGTGGCAGACAGGATAGTGAACCTCCCTCGCGACCCAAGGGACCTGCCCGTCGAGAGGGTGGAGATGAAGATACGCGTGCTCGAATGACCGCCTCATTTTCGCTTGAAAAATAGAATGACATATGCTATTTTTTCAAGATACGACTCATTGAGTGAAAGGGTGGGCGGTAAGCCCACTTTTTCTTTATGAGCAGGTGGGCCGGTTTTATATCAGGTGGGCCGGTTTTATGTCAATTGGGCCTCTTCTTTGTCAGGTGGGCCGGTTTTTTGTAAGGGGGCCCGGTTTTTCGTAAGGCGGTCCGGTTTTTGATCGCCAGGGGGCCCGGTTCGTTTGTCAGGGGGTCTGGTCTTTTGTCTCCTATCCTGCCGGGCCTGGGGTATAGGAAGATATACAGGTGACGCGGATCATGCACTTTGGTGCTACTCTCCAGGATAAACTCGAAAAAATAGCCGGGCCGGTTGTCGATTCCGCAGGGTGCGAACTCGTGGATATACTCGCAGTGGTGGAGCATGGACAGAACATCCTCCGTGTATTCATAGACAAGCCCGGTGGTGTAACCATTGACGACTGTGCCGCCGTGAGCCGCGAACTCGGCGCCCTCCTCGACGTGGAGGATGTCGTGCCCGGCAGGTACTCGCTGGAGGTCTCCTCGCCAGGGCTCGACCGGGTCCTAAAGAGGGAAAAAGACTTCGAGAGGTTCAGAGGAAGGCGCATAAAGATACGTACCCTCCGCCCCATCGGCGGAAGGTCGAACTTCAAGGTTACCCTCGAGGGTGTACGTGAAGGCATAATAACGGTTCGCGACGACTCTGGAGAACTCTGGCAAATAAACATCAATGACATCAGGCGGGCCAACCTCGTGCCCGAGATCTGAGAAGAGATCATGGTATTGAAAAACACAAGAACGGAGGGTATGTATTAATGCCTGTAAACCTTACCCATCTCATAGACCAGGTCGGAAGAGACAAGGGTATTTCAAAAGAAGTCCTCATCGACGCCCTCGAGGCGGCTGTTCTCAAGGCCGCTGAGAAACGCTTCGGGGCAAACAAGGACATAGAGGCCCATTACCAGGAAGAGACCGGCGAAATTGAACTCTTCCTCTTCAAGACCGTCGTAGAAGAGGTCGAAGACCCTGACCTCGAGATATCTCTCGAGGAGGCCAGGGAATTTGACCCCGAGAGCGTCCTCGGAGACGTCCTTGGTGTGAAACTGGACTCAAAGAAGTTCGGGCGCATAGATGCCCAGACAGCGAAGCAGATTATAATCCAGAAGGTCCGTGACGCAGAGCGTAATGTCATATACGAGGAATTCAGCAACAAGGTGGGCGAGATAGTCTCCGGAGTCGTGCAGAGGTTCGAGCGTGGTGATATAATCGTAGATATAGGCAGGACAGAGGCGCTCCTCAGCAAGAAAGAACAGGTACGCCGCGAGGGTTACCGCCAGGGCGACAGGATCCGCGCACTCATAATAGACGTCTGTAACGATACAAAGGGGCCGCAGATAATACTCTCGCGGGCACAGTCCGCCTTTCTCGTAAAACTCTTCCAGATGGAGGTGCCCGAGATATACGAGGGCATAGTGGAGATAAAGGCCGCGGCAAGGGAGCCCGGCGAGAGGGCCAAGATCGCCGTTGTCTCGAACAACCCGGACGTGGACCCTGTGGGAGCCTGCGTTGGGGTCAAGGGCTCACGCGTTCAGGCAGTTGTGCAGGAACTCAAGGGAGAGAAGATAGATATCATACACTGGGCAGAGGACCCGGCGGTCTTTGTGAAGAACACGCTCTCGCCGGCAGAGATATCAAGGGTCATAGTGGACGAGGCCGAGCACGCCATGGAGGTCATTGTCCCTGATGACCAGTTGTCGCTGGCCATAGGCAGAAAGGGACTGAACGTAAGGCTCGCCGCAAGGATTACGGGCTGGAAGATTGACATACACACAGAGTCCGAGTACGGCGAGGAGAAGACGACCGAACTCTCACCAGATGATGTCTTCGAGCGCGAACTCGCCGCAATGAAGGCGGACGAAGAAGAGGCCGCCAACTCGGAAGGCGCAACAAAAGAACAAGACACCCTTGCGCAAGAGGGCCCTGGCGCTGAAGATGCCGCAGAAGAAGGCGAAGAGACCCGGGCCGGTGAGGATGGTTCGGAAGGGGCCGGGAACCATGACGGTGAAAAAGAGACGAGTCCCGGAGGCGAAGGTGCCTCTGAAGGAGGGGATGATGAAATCCCTGCCCCCGAAGAAGGGCCAGTAGCCAAAGAAGACGTAGACCGGGACAAAGAAACTGAAGAACCGGAAGATGCCGGAGAAGAGGCCCCTGAAGATGCGGATGCCCAAGCGCCCTTGACCGGGGAAGACAGCGGCCAGTCCGATGATGACGAGGAGACCGAAGGAGCCGACCCCGACAGTGACTAAGGAAGGCCTCCCTGCCGGGCCGGCAGGGAGAAAAGACGGACTCCAGGCCCTGGAAGAAAAAGACCAGGGCCCTCGTCGCAGGCACCACCCACGGCGTACTTGCCTCGGATGCAGGGGGGTATATGAGCGCTCAAGGCTAATGAGGGTGGCCATCGTAAGGGGCCGGCCCGTTCCAGACCCGGAAAACCGCACAGGCGGGCGGGGGGCATACATCTGTTGCAACCATGATTGCCTCGACCTTGCCTTCAGAAAGAAGGGCGCCTTCTCGCGGGCACTGCGCCAGAGGATAGAAGGAGCAGACCTCGAAGCACTTTATGATAAACTCGAAGAAGCGATTCTGAGCCGTCATGACGGCGGGCCGCAGTCGGACATGGCGGCGCATAACAAACCTCGTGCAGAGGACAGGAAAAGTATCTGATATATGGTGACAGAGAAGACAGAAGAAGAGAAAAAACCCGAGATAATCGAGAAGCGAATCAAACCCTCGGTAATAAGAAGGAGAAGGAGGGCCGTAAAGGTCGAGGCCGGGCCTGCCAAGGTGCCTGAAAAAGAGGCCGCCAGGGCCGCCGGGGCTGCTCCTCCTGCTGAGGCGGCGCCATCTGCCGTGCCCCAGGCAACCCCTGAGCCTGCCGGCAAGACCCAGGAGACGGCAGGCCCCAAGGCCGCAAAACCCAGGGCCAAGGCCGAGCCTGCACCAGCCGGGAAGGAGCCAGAAGCGCCAACTACTGCCCGCCCCACCGAGGCAAAACCCCGGGAGGCAAAGCCTGCGCCCGAGAAAAAGCCCCGCAAGAAGGCGGCAAAGGCAACTAAAAAGGCACAAGAGGCCAAGACAGTAGTAGAAGAACCAAAGGCAACTGAGGCACCAAAGGCAACTGAAGCCCCTCCAGTCGTGAAGACACCTCCCTCGACAAAGGACGTAAAGATCTTCGAGAGGCAGAGGGTACAGCCAGCACCGAAGAACTTCTTTACCCCGGCAGGCGGACGCAGAAGACGGGGCAAACGCATGCAGAAGCCCCGCCAGCGCCAGGGTAGGCCGAACATAAGCCCCACGAGGCAACTCAAGAAGACGGAGATAACAACACCAAAGGCCGCAAAGAGAGTGGTCCGAATAGCCGAGGCCATAAGCGTTGCCGACCTCTCGCAGAGAATAGGCGTAAAGGCCGGTGAGATCATAAAGAAACTCATGTCCATGGGCGTCATGGCCACTGTGAACCAGTTCATTGACATAGACGCCGCTACGCTCATCGCCAGCGACTATGGCTATGAAGTAGAGAACATCTCCATACAGGAAGAAGGTCTCCTGGACCAGACCGAGATGGAGGAGGCCAACCTCAAGCCACGTGCACCCGTCGTAACCGTCATGGGACACGTGGACCACGGAAAGACCTCTCTTCTCGATGCCATACGCCAGACCAACGTCGCCACCGGCGAGGCCGGAGGCATTACCCAGCATATAGGCGCATACCACGTACACCTCGACAAGGGAGAAGTGACCTTTCTGGATACGCCAGGCCACGAGGCCTTTACAGCCATGAGGGCGCGCGGTGCCATGGCAACGGACATAGTAGTGCTCGTCGTGGCCGCTGACGACGGCGTAATGCCGCAGACAGTGGAGGCCATCAACCACGCCCAGGCCGCAGGGGTCCCCATTATAGTCGCCGTGAACAAGATAGACCTTCCGCAGGCCGACCCCGACAGGGTGAAGAACGAACTCGCAGGCCGTGGACTCGTACCCGAGGAGTGGGGAGGCGATACTATCTTTGTGGACGTCTCGGCAAAAAAACGCATAAATATCAAGGAACTCCTTGATATGATAATACTCCAGGCCGAGATACTCGAACTCAAGGCCACGGACACAGGGCCTGCGGCAGGCGTAATCATAGAGGCCAAACTCGACAAGGGCAGAGGCCCGGTTGCAACGGTCCTGATTCAGAGAGGCCGCCTCAAACAGGGAGACGCCTTTGTGGCGGGCTTCCACTCCGGACGCGTGCGGGCCATGATCGACGACTGCGGCAGAAGGGTCAAGGAGGCAGGACCATCAATGGCCATAGAGATACTCGGCCTCTCTGGGGTCCCGATGGCAGGCGATACCTTCGCAGTTGTGAAGGACGAGATTACGGCAAAACAGATAGCCTCCATACGAGAAAAGAAGAACCAGGAACAGGAACGCCGCCAGACCGCCAAGGTAAGCCTCGAAGACCTCTACGAGAGGATCTCGAAGGGGGAGGCGCAGGAACTCAACATAATACTCAAGGCAGACGTGCAGGGCTCCATAGAGGCAGTCCGCGAGTCCCTTGAGAAACTCTCCACCGACGAAGTAAAAATAAACATGATACACAGCGCTGTGGGCGGCATAAACGAGGGCGACGTCATGCTCGCCTCTGCCGCGGGCGCCGTTATCATAGGCTTCAATGTCAGGCCAGAGACAAAGGCCCAGGAACTGGCCGTGCGCGAACACGTTGACATCAAACTCTACAACGTTATCTACAACCTCGTGGACGAGATAAAGGCCGCCATGGAGGGCCTCCTCCAGCCCATCATCAGAGAAGAGGTCATCGGCACGGCAGAGGTGCGCGAGGTCTTCCATGTCTCGAAGGTGGGCAATGTCGCTGGTTGCTATATCACCTCCGGCAAGGCCCTTCGCGGCGCAAAGGTGCACCTCATTCGCGATAACGTGGTTATTTACGACGGCAAACTCGGCACCCTCAAGCGCTTCAAGGACGATGTGAAAGAAGTCCAGACAGGGTATGAGTGCGGCATGACCATAGAAGGATACAATGACATCAAGGTGGGCGATGTCATAGAACTGTACGTGGAGAAGGAAGAGGCCGCTAAACTCTGAACCAGATTACACCCCGCGCCCAGAGAGGAGACAAGTATCTTGGTGGTGGGACTCTGCTCCATAACCCTCGCTATCCATGGCAACAGGTCCCTGAAGGGTAAGAGGCAGGTAGTAAAGAGCATCAAGGACAGGGTGAGAGGGGCCTTCAATGCCTCTGTGGCCGAGGTGGCCATGCTCGACTCCCTCGACAGGGCTGTCCTCGGTGTGGCAGTAGTGGGCAATGACCGCGCCTTTGTCAACTCCATGGTGGATAAACTCCTCAACAGGGTGGAGGGACTCAACAAGGCCGAAATCATCAATACAAACGTTGAGATAATGAGCCTCTGAAGAAATAACCCTTACTTTCTTTTAGGAAAAAGAAAGTAAGACAAAGAAAACCAGTACAGCGGCCCCCCGGGCCGCCGGGAAGGGCCAGGCTCTGAGAGTTGGCATGGGAAAGTGGCATGCCCTCTCGGCATACTGAGAAGCGCTCTGCGGAAAAAGAAAGTAAGACAAAGAAAACCGGTACAGCGGCCCTCGGGGCCGCCGGGAAAAACAAGAGGCGCGCCTTAAACCGCGAAAAATAGATGACCACCCATGGATATAAGCGCTCGGAGAGGGTGGGGGACAGCATACTTCGTGAAATCGCCTCCATGCTCCTTCGTGGTGACATAAAAGATCCGAGAATAGGTTTCATTACCATAACGCACGTAAAACTCAGCGCCGACCTGAAGGACGCCAAGGTCTACTTCAGTCAGATGGGGACAAAAGACGAGATAGAGGCCTCTCTGCAGGGGCTGAAAAGCGCAGTTGGGTTCATAAGGCGCGCCCTTGCGCGTCGTCTCAACCTCAAGTCCGCCCCAAATGTACGGTTTTTCTATGATGACACAATGGAGTACGCCGAGCACATAGACGAACTCCTTCACGAGATAAAGGGATAGATAGGAGAGGCGCACCGGGGCACTCTACACTGCATCTCTGGTCCGGACAAACCGGATCCGGGTGGCGAAGAGTCTCTATGGCGCGCTGGAAAGACATCATGGACAAGAGATTCGATAGTGTAATTGAGAAGATACACGAGGGCAGAAGGTTCCTTGTGGCCTCTCACGTAAACCCCGAGGGAGACGCAGTTGGCTCGCTTCTCGGCCTCACCCTTGCGCTCCGCTCGCTTGGTAAGGACGTTACGCCCTACCTCGAAGACCCGGTGCCAGGTGTGTACAGGTTTCTGCCAGGGGCAGATACGATCGTACATGACCTTACGGGACGTGGTCCCTTTGACTCTGTCTTTGCCGTTGACTGCGGTATGAAAGACCGCCTCGGAAAGGCCCTTGGCGCCTTTGACCACGGCGGACTGCTCATCAACCTCGATCATCACGCCACGAACAACCGTTATGGCGATATCAACGTCGTGGATGCCGAGGCCAGTGCAACGGGCGAGGTTATTTATGACCTCTGCATGGCAGGGGGCATCGAGATTACCAGAGATACGGCGGTCAACCTGTACGTTGCCATACATACGGACACAGGCTCCTTCAGATACTCCTGCACCACGGCCAGTTCGCTCGTAAAGGCCGGCGAACTCGTCAAACTCGGTGTAGACCCAGGTGAAATCTCCATGCGGGTGTACGAGAACTACCCTGCCGTGCGTTTCAGGCTCCTTGCCCTCGTACTGGCCACCCTCGATGTCATAGACCTTGGGGGCGAGGCAGACGGCGGGGACATAGCCACCCTCTTCGTAACATCCGAGATGTTCAGGGAAACTGGCGCGGACGTGGACAATGCCGACGGGTTCGTGAACTACGCCCGGAGCATCGAGGGCGTAGAGGTGGGGGCCCTCTTCAGGGAGTGTCCGGGAGGCGAGTTCAAGGTGAGCCTCAGGAGCAAGAGTTACATGGATGTGGGGGCAGTGGCTATGGCCCTTGGGGGAGGAGGACACGCGCGCGCCGCGGGCTGTACGCTCAAGGGGAGCCTCGAAGAGGTGAAGGAAAGGGTCCTTGGTGCAGTGAGAAAGGCCATGAACGATGGCTTCAGGTCCGTGAGAGAGGGCCGCGCCAAGTGAACGGGGTGCTTGTCATTGACAAGCCAGTTGCCTGGACCTCTCATGACGTGGTGGCAAAGGTCAGGGGGGTTACGGGCGTCAAGAAGGTCGGCCATCTCGGTACCCTCGACCCTGCGGCAACGGGGGCACTGCCCCTTGTTATGGGGCGTGCAACGAGGTTCGCGCGCTGGCTGGGGCGGGGCAGGAAGGAATACGAGGGCAAGATCGTCCTCGGTGTTGAGACCGATACCTACGACGCTGACGGCAGGGTAACGGCAGAGACCGACCCCTCGCGGCTTACTCGCGAAGACATAGAAAAGGCCTTCTCCGTCTTCAGGGGGCGCATACGTCAGGTGCCTCCAATGTACTCGGCAGTAAAACGTTCGGGCACACCTCTATACAAACTCGCGAGAAAGGGCATCACTGTGGAGAGGCCCCCGCGCGAGGTGGAGATATTCGATCTCAGGGTCCTCGACGTATCGCTCCCTGATGTGAGTTTCAAGGTGAGTTGCTCTGCCGGCACCTACGTGAGGACGCTCTGTCATGATATAGGCAGGCTCCTCGGGTGCGGCGCTCATCTCGGCGGCCTCAGGCGCACGGCGAGTGGTGTCTTCTCCATCACCGAGGCCGTTCCTCCCACAGTAGACCGTGCTGTTCTCGAGGGCGCCATCATCCCCCTCGACGAAGCCCTGCGCCGCCTGGTGCCTTTTCTTGGGTCTCTGGAAATAGGGGGTGTAGAAAAGCGCGATCTTTACCTCGGAACACGTCTCCTTGCTGGTGGTGAGAAGGGGTTTTCTTCTTTGCATGAAGAAGGCGAGGTGTTAATATTGAGAGTGGCCGGCGAGACCGCGGCCCTCGTGGAGTATCTTGGCGGCAGGACGCTAAAGGTGCGCTGGGTATTCGCAGACCCTGTCATGGCAAGGCCATAGGCCGCTCGGTCTTGCGTAGAAGGGCTCGTGGCGAAGATGGCCTGAACATGACGAACCAGGGGAGATGACAGGAACCAGCAGAGCAGGCACGGCAATACGTTAAGCATCTTTACCCCACTCGGGCTTCTGTGTGTAGAGGCTCGCCAGGGGGGTTGTGTAGTGGAGGCATTTCAACCAATCATACACACAAAATGGAGGAAAAGGGTAATGATAGACACAGAGACGAAGAAGAAGATAGTAGAGGAATTTCGGACGCATGAGAAGGACACGGGCTCGCCGGAGGTACAGGTGGCCCTTCTCAGTGCCCGCATCAAGGGCCTTCAGGAACACTTCAAGGAGCACAAGGGCGACCACCACTCGCGAAGGGGCCTTCTTAAGATGGTGGGCCGGAGGCGCAGGCTCCTTGCATATGTGAAGAACAAGGACGTAGAGCGCTACAAGAGGTTGATAGCAAGGCTTGGCTTGAGAAAATAAGGGATTTTAGTTACTGCAGGTACGGGCCCACGGGGGCCTGGGGGCGGGTTGCAGGTTGCGCCCGCCGGCTTTCATAGAGGCGTATAAAACAATCAGGAGAAAGTACAGAGGATGGTAAGAACATACGAGACGGATTATGCTGGACGTAAACTGACTATAGAGATAGGAAAAATGGCAAGGCAGGCAGGAGGGTCCTGTACGCTCCGTTATGGAGACACCGTGGTGCTCGTTACGGCCTGCCGTGCCAACTCGGCAGTTGAGGGCAGGGACTTCATGCCCCTGACTGTAAATTATCAGGAAATGACCTATGCCGCCGGTAAGATACCAGGCGGTTTTTTCAAGCGCGAGGGCCGGCCAAGCACAAGAGAAGTCCTCATCTCTCGCCTCATAGACAGGCCCCTCAGGCCGCTCTTTCCCAAGGGCTATGCCTACGAGACGCAGGTCATAGCAACGGCCCTCTCCGTAGACCACGAGAACGACGCAGAACTCATCTCCCTCATTGGCGCCTCTGTGGCCCTGGGTATTTCGGACATCCCCTTCTCCGGGCCCATCGCGGCCTATAGGGTGGGCGCCGAGGAAGGACGCTTCATAGAGAACCCGAGCCTCGCGCAGCAGAAGTCCGGGGACCTCGACCTTATCGTGGCCGGCGGCGAGGGCTCCATCATCATGGTGGAAGGCGGGGCCAGGTTCGTTACAGAGGACTTCGTGGTAAAGGCCCTCAATATTGCCGAGGAGGGCATGAAGGGCGTAATAGACCTTCAGAAGAGGATCTTCGAGGACCTTCAGCCCGAGAAACTGCCTGTGCCCCTCGTGGAAGTTGCCGATGACCTTCGCTCCCGGGTGGAAGAGAGGGCAACCCCAGGCCTAAAGGAGTGCCTCGTAATACCCGACAAACTCCGGCGCTACGCGGCCATCGACGCCCTGAAGAAAGAAATCGTCGATGAATTGGCCGAGGAGTTCGAGGGCAGGGAAGGCGAGATATCCCAGGTCTTTGGCCAGGCGAAGCACACTATCATGCGCGACATGATAGTCAAGGAAAAAAGGCGTGTAGACGGGCGCGGCCCCAGGGACATAAGGGATATCACCTGCGAGGTGGGTTTCCTGCCCCGCACCCACGGCTCGGCCCTCTTTACGCGCGGTGAGACCCAGGCCCTCGTGAACACCACGCTCGGGACCTCGGAGGATGAGCAGAAGATCGACGCCCTCAGCGGCTGGGAGTACAAGCGCTTCATGCTACACTATAATTTTCCGCCATTCTGCGTAGGTGAGGTCAAGTTTCTCCGCTCGCCCGGGAGGCGCGAGATAGGCCACGGCGCCCTTGCCGAGAGGGCCATAAAGCCTGTATTCCCAGGTGCAGAGGAATTCCCCTATACCGTACGCGTGGTCTCGGATATACTCGAATCTAACGGATCGTCATCCATGGCTACGGTCTGCGGGGCGTCTCTCTCGCTCATGGATGCTGGTGTTCCGATAAAGTGTCACATCGCTGGCATTGCCATGGGGCTCATAAAAGAAGGCGACGAGACAGTGGTCCTCTCTGATATACTTGGCGACGAAGACCACCTCGGCGACATGGACTTCAAGGTCGCTGGTTCCGAGAAAGGCATCACTGCCCTTCAGATGGACATAAAGATATCCGGCGTCACTGCGGCCCTCCTTACCGAGGCCCTCGCGCAGGCGCGCGACGGAAGGCTTCATATACTCGGCAAGATGAACGAGGCCATAACTGAGCCCAGGAAAGAGATCTCTTCCTTTGCCCCGCGCATCATTACCCTCATGGTCAAGCCGGAGAGGATAAAGGACGTAATCGGCCCTGGCGGCAAGAACATAAAGGGCATCATACTCGAGACAGGCGTCAAGATGGACGTGGACGACACGGGCAAGGTGAGTATTGCGAGCAATGATGAAGAGGCCGCACAACGCGCAATCGAAATGGTGAAGGAACTCACGCAGGAGGCCGAGGTGGGCAAGATCTACACCGGCACCGTGCGCAAGATAATGGACTTTGGAGCCTTCATAGAGATACTGCCCAAGACCGATGGACTCTGCCATATCTCTGAACTTGCCGAGGAGCGCGTCCGAAGCGTTACTGATATACTCAAGGAAGGCGACAAGGTCCGCGTAAAGGTCTTGAACGTGGACAAGAGCGGCAAGATAAAACTCTCGCGAAAGGCGGCCATGCGCGAGGAGGGCGGTAAGTGAGGTGGATAGGGGCCTGAACGTGTCATGGCGCTGGAACTCGTAAATTGAAAAAGCGGCCATGCGCGAGGAGGGGGGGGTAAGTGAGGTGGATAGGGGCCTGAACGTGTCATGGCGCTGGAACTCGTAAATT
>CAYOVP010000007.1:0-30503 GCA_964407495.1 uncultured Thermodesulfobacteriota bacterium | reverse complement strand
GAAAAAGCGGCCATGCGCGAGGATGGCGGATTGGGCAGGAAGGCGTAGGTAGAAGATAGAGGCGCAGGATCTGGCGCGATTATGATGAGGGCAGGTATCAGGAGGGCATGTCCATAATAAAGAAGACGACACTCGGGAGCGGGATAAAGGTAATAACCGAGGAGATGGCTGACTCGGAGTCTGTGTCCATTGGTTTCTGGGTGAATACGGGGTCGAGGTACGAGCCCGGTGAGATTGGCGGCATATCTCACTTCATAGAGCATATGCTCTTCAAGGGAACGGTAAACCGCACGGCCCATGAGATATCTCGCGAGATAGAGTCTGTCGGCGGGGTGCTCAATGCCTTTACGGGCCGCGAGTATACGTGTTTTTATGCCAAGGTCCTGAACCGCGACCTTGGTCGCGCCGTGAAGATTCTTTCTGATATGTTCACAAACTCTGTCTTTTCCACGCGCGAGATGAAGAAAGAGAAGATGGTGGTGGGGCAGGAGATAAAGATGGTGCAGGATACGCCCGACGACCTCATACACGATGTGTTTGCCGAGAAGTTTTTTGGCGGCCATCCTCTTGGCCGTCCTATTCTCGGCACATACGAGACGCTTGATGCGATTACGAGGAAGAAGATACTCCAGTACTATGACCGTCATTACCGAACGAAGGGCGTCTTCGTGGCCGCCGCAGGAGGGGTGAGCCACGAGCGTGTCACCTCTCTTCTGGAGAGGGCCTTCAAGCCCGTCGAGGGCGATTCGCCGGCAGTAGAGGCACCTTTGCCTGGAGAAGGGCCCTCAGTCGGTCTTCTGGACAAAGACCTGGAGCAGGCGCACATATGCCTCGGCGTTCCGACTCTGCCGCAGGCCCATCCTTGGAGGTACCGACTTTATCTACTTAATACCATTCTGGGCTCTGGCATGAGTTCGAGGCTCTTTCAGAAGATACGCGAGAAGCGGGGCCTCGTGTATTCCGTGTACTCGTACCTCAACCTCTACCTCGACGCAGGGGCCCTTGTGGTGTACGCGGGCACAACGAGAGAGAACTTCAGGAAGGTAATAGAACTGGTGCTCCGCGAGTTCAGGGCCGTGGCGAAAAACATCACACCTGCCGAACTCCGCGAGGCCAAGTCTCACCTCAAGGGCTCGCTCCTGCTGGGGCTCGAGGCCTCGGACAGCAGAATGAGCAAACTTGCAAAGGACGAATTGTATCTTGGGGACGTGGTTCCCATTGAGAAGGTCGTCAGGAGAATAGAGCGCGTGCGTGTGGAGGACGTTAAAGAGGCAGCCAGGAAGTACCTGGTGCCAGAAAGAACTACACTTACTGCCATAGGAAGGGGGCTCGAGACGGAACTACCCTCGCTCTACAAACCCCTTGTCCACTGAACGAGAAGCAGGAAGAGAACCATGAGAATACTCGTAGTAGAAGATGAAAAGAAGGTGGCCTCCTTCATAAAGCGGGGTCTTGAGCAGGAGAGTTACGCAGTGGACATAGTCCATGACGGGGTAGAGGGAGAGCACTATGCCCGTGTCAATGACTATGACTCCATAATCCTCGATATAATGCTTCCAAAAAAGAACGGCCTCGATGTCCTGAAAGACCTGCGAGAGGCAGGCGTGGACACTCCTGTCATACTCCTGACGGCGCGAGATTCCGTGGAAGACCGCGTAAAGGGCCTGAACCTCGGGGCAGACGATTACCTCGTAAAACCATTTGCCTTCGAGGAACTCATTGCAAGGCTCAACGTGATGATGAGGCGCGGTGGCGGCGGGCTCCCTGTTCTCAAGTTTGCGGACCTCAGCCTCGACCCTGCAACGCGGCGGGCGAGGCGCGGTGACAAGGAAGTGGAACTCACGGTAAAGGAATACGCCCTTCTCGAGTATCTCCTACGTAACCCCAACCGCGTGCTTACGCGGGCCCTCATAGCCGAGCATGTCTGGGACCAGAGTTTTGACAGCGAGACCAATGTGGTGGACGTGTACATAAACCACCTTCGTGCAAAGGTGGACAGCGACCCCTCGAAACGCCTCATCCATACGGTGCGAGGAGTTGGCTATGTACTTAAGAACGAGTAGACCTGAAGGTAGTTGGTCAAAGAAAACCAGTACCACCGGCCCCTCCTGGGCCGATGGAAAACCCCGCCAGATAGACACCACCCCCTTTTTTTGCTATCCTTAAAGGATAAGGACTCAATGGCCGAAGGCCATTGAAATTAGTTTTCTTTGCTCCCTTTCTTTTTTAACAGAAAGTGGAAAAGATATCTTGAAATGCTTACGGAATCCATAAAAAAAGAGATTTCTTCCATAGTTGGAGGCCCCAACGCCTCTTTCTCGGCAGAGGATCTCATCTGTTACTCCTATGATGCGACGAACAACCCCATAAGGCCTGAGGGTGTTGTCTTTGCCAGGAGCGCGGCAGAGGTCTCGGACCTCTTGCGCCTTGCCTCTGACGAGGGTTTTCCCGTGGTGCCAAGGGGTGCGGGCACGGGTTTTACGGGAGGCAGTTTGCCAGTGGAGGGGGGCATCGTTCTCTCTCTCGAGCGTATGACGAGGGTTCTTGAGATAGACGCCGAGAACCTTACGGCACGTGTGGAGCCCGGGGTCATAGGCTGGGAACTTGGTCAGGAACTGGCGCCCCTGGGGCTCTTTTACCCGCCAGACCCGACGAGTTACAAGTTTTCCACCATAGGCGGCAACATTGCCGAGAACGCAGGCGGGCCCAGCGCCGTGAAGTATGGGGTTACGAAAGATTATATCCTCGGGCTCGAGGCCGTACTCCCCACGGGCGAGATAGTTCATACGGGCAGAAGGACCATGAAGGGTGTCGTGGGGTATGATCTTACGAGTCTTATTGTGGGCTCAGAGGGGACCCTGGCCGTGGTGACAGAGGCGCTTCTGCGTCTACTGCCCCTGCCCGAGGCAAAGAAGACCGTGCTCGGAGTGTTTCCTGGCCTTGGGGCCGCCTCTGCGGCTGTTGCCGGCATAATAGGGGCAGGCATAATTCCGGCCACTCTGGAGATAATGGACCCACAGAGCGTTCGGTGTGCTACGGAGTATACTGGGACGACCCTGCCTACAGATTCTGCCCTTCTTCTGATAGAGGTGGACGGGCCTGCCGTGGTGGTGGAGGGCGACGCAGCCCGCATAGAAGATATACTCCGCTCCCACGGGGCGAGCGAGGTGAGAAAGGCCCTTGACAAGAAGGGTGTAAAGGACCTCTGGAAGACGAGGCGCGCCATGAGCGCGGCGCTCTTCAGGCTGAGGCCCAATAAGATAAACGAGGACGTTGTGGTGCCGCGTTCCCGCATAACCGAACTCGTAGGGGGTATCGAGGCCATTTCACGGGACACGGGGCTCCTCATAGTCTCCTTTGGGCATGCAGGCGACGGTAACATACACGTGAACATCATGTATGACATGAAGAACGAGAAGGAGGCGGCGGCTGCCCAGGAGGCCGTCTCACGCGTATTCGAACTCGTCCTGGGCCTGGGGGGAACCATCTCTGGTGAGCACGGAGTTGGGACGACAAAGGCACCCTATATTGGCATGGAACTATCTGCCGGTGAGATCGCCATAATGAGGGGCATAAAGAAGACCTTTGATCCAAAGGGCATACTCAACCCAGGTAAGATTTTTCCTCCTGAGAAGGAGTTGGTCATATGACGACAAAGAGGCTTGCTGCGCTTGGCGTCGAGATAGACAAATGCGTAAAGTGCGGAACATGCCGCTCCATCTGCCCCACCTTCCGTGTCCTCGGGAGGGAGACGGCCTCTGCACGTGGTAAACTCGCTCTCATAGGCGCGTATCTCGGCGGGGAGAAGGGCCTTGGCGAGGATTATATCCGGCATATCAAGGAGTGCACCATGTGCGGTGGGTGCAAGAGCAGTTGCCCTGCCGGCGTGGACACGGTGCGCGTGATAAACGCGGCTCGCGCCGAGCACGTGGAGGAGGAGGGTATCTCTACGGCGGCTTCCTTTGTGATGAAGAACCTTCTCGATTACAAGGGGCTCATGCCTCGGGCCCTCCGGTATATGTCCAGGTTCCGCGGCATTCTCTTCAAGGATTCGCCCAATGAGAACGGTCTTGTATCGAGGTTTTCCCTCCCTGTCATAGGGTGCGGCAGGCTCGTGCCGGAACTTGCCAAGACCTTTTTCCTCGACACTGCAGAGGCCAGAGCCCTCGATGGCGGGTCGATTTCCTCTCAGGCAAGAATCGCCTTTTATTCGGGGTGCGGCGTGAACTTTCTCATGCCCGGGGTCGGGCTCAAGTCTGTCCGGGCCCTTGCGAAGAAGGGCCCTGTGGTGGTGCCCGGCGCGCAGGTCTGCTGCGGCATGCCCGCCTATTACATGGGCGACGTGGAGACCGCCAAGCGCCTTGCCATAAAGAACATGGAGGTCTTCGAGCGCTATGACCTGGATTATATCATTACATCTTGCGCCACTTGCAGTCATGCCCTGAAGAATGTCTTCAAGGATATCATAAGTGAGACGGGAGACGCCGAACTCATGGAGAGGGCCGAGAGGTTCTCGGCAAAGGTGCGAGACATTACGGAGTTTCTGCCCGTAAAGCCAGTGGCCAAGGGCGAAGAGGGTAGCATGGCTGGGGGTAGCGGAAGAAAACCTGTAGTCACCTATCATGACCCATGCCACCTGAACCGCAACCAGGGCATAAGGGACGCTCCTCGCGACCTCATAAGGTCGCGCGCTGATCTCGAGTTCCGGGAGATGCGTTTTCCCTGCAGTTGCTGCGGCCTTGGCGGCGGGCTCAGCATGAACAACTACGAACTCTCCATAAAGATAACCAAGAGAAAGGCCGAGAGTATACGTGATTCGGGCGCAGATATCGTTGCCACGGCATGCCCGGGGTGCATCGTTCAACTCAGAGACGGTCTCCACAGGTATGGCGTGAAGGCACGGGTAGTGCACGTTGTGGACCTCCTCGATGGCGCAGAGGAAGTTGCCGGGTCCGGGGGCTGACCCTCTGGGGTCGAGGCCTGGCCAGGTTGAAAAAAAACTACGCCAGTGCCCTCTTTTGTGATATTCAGGTAGGGGGGCGGCGGGGGATCACTTGTTGTTGGGGGCTACTTGTCGTTATGGGCTGTCTGCCCTTGGAGCGGCTTTCTGCCCCTTGGGCGGCGGTTGGTACCGCGACATCGAGAGTTTCCTTGCATAAAGGGCGTGATAAAGGTCTGAGGCCTCAATTCATTCAGGGCATACCTACTTGATATACCTTCCGTTCTGCATACACAACCACCAGCCAGCCGGAAACTTCGATTTTGTTCTCGAAGACGCCTATGAAAAGGCCTACTGGCCCTTTCTCCGGCTCCTTCATGAGTTTCCGGCCATGAAGATGACCCTTCACAACTCGGGTTTTCTCCTCGACTGGATTGTTGAGAATCATCCCGAGTACATAGAACTCCTTGGCGAGATGGTGGCGAGGGGCCAGGTGGAGGTCATGGGCGGTGGGTTCTTTGAGCCCATTCTCGCCGTTCTTCCAGAGAGAGACCGTCTTTCGCAGATAGAGATGATGGCAGGGCGGATAGAAGAACTCTTTGGCAGGCGGCCAGGCGGACTCTGGCTTGCCGAGCGTGTCTGGGAGCCCACCCTTGCAGGTACGCTAAGCAGGGCAGGTGTCGAGTACGTCCTTGTAGATGACTTTCACTTCATAAAGGCAGGCCTTACTACCGATGCACTTGGCGGTTATTACATGACCGAGGACTGCGGGGGTGCTGTAAAGGTTTTTCCAGGCAGCGAGTCTCTGAGGTATCTCATCCCCTTCAGGCCGGTAGAGGATTTTGGGGCCTATATAGAGGACCTCGGGGGAAAGATGGGCGGAGGGGGTGCCGCCATATATGGCGACGACGGCGAGAAGTTCGGCGTCTGGCCTGGCACACACAGGCTCGTCTTCAAGGAGGGCTGGCTAAGGAGATTCTTCGAGATGGTGACGGCCATGGATGGTGTGGAGCCCATTACCCTCGGCGAGTACGCCTCCAAGGCGGAACCACTGGGCAGGGTATACCTTCCAACTTGTTCATACATGGAGATGGGCGAGTGGTCGCTCCCAACGGAGGCGGCGCGCGAGTACCACGCCGTGACCGAAGACCTTGGGAAGGAGAGCCGCGAGAAGGGGCCAGGGAGGTTCATCCAGGGCGGCACTTGGCGGGGGTTCTTGGCAAAGTACGCTGAGTCCAACTGGATGCACAAGCGCATGCTCATGGTAAGCGAGGCCCTTGACAGGAAGAGGGGCGAGGACAAGACCGCGCCGCAGGAACTCGATACTGCGGCAAGGGCCCTTTACAGGTCGCAGTGCAATGATGCCTATTGGCACGGTATCTTCGGCGGTCTGTACCTGCCTCATCTTCGCACCGAGGTGTACCGTAATATCCTGGAGGCCGAGAGGGTCTTGTCTCAGGGAGAAGAGAGGGGGCCACGCATCGAGAAGAGGGACCTCGATTGTGACGGGAGTGAAGAGGTAATCGTAAGGTCTGGCGGCTCTGCCCTCTTTCTCAGCCCTCACCAGGGTGGTGCGGCCTTTGAACTCGATAATCTCGACCTCGGCATCAACGCTATGAACGTACTCACGAGGCGGCAGGAGGCCTATCACGACCGTCTTGCAGAGGCCGGCGAAGAGGGGGGGCAGGAAGGAGAGACGAGGAGCATACACGACTCGTTGAGGTCCAAGGAGAGGGACATAGGGCGGTTTCTCGTCTTCGACACGGCGCGCCGCGGCTCGCTCGTAGAGCATGTGTTTCCCGAGGGAGAGACGCTTGATGCCTTCTCAGGGGCCGGGGCAAGTGAGGCAGCGGGCCTTGGGAGTGCGCCGTGCGGGGTGGAGGTTAAGAGCAGGGGTGTAGTCTTTTCCAGGGAGATCTCTCTTGATGGAGTGGCCGTGGAGGTGATAAAAGAAGTCTCGGCAGATGAAGAAGGGGGCTATGAGGTATGTAGCAGGCTTCGGGCGATGGGGGAGGAGTCGGCCATGGCAGGCAGTGGCAGGCGGTGGTGGTATGGGATGGAGTTCAACATACTTCTGCCTGGTTGTGATGGGCCTGGGTCTTTGCTGGAGGCAGTGTTGAGCAGGGGCGGAGTCCGCCGCACCGGGCTGGGCAAGTCCATGGAGATAGACGGGGTAAGGAGTATTGGCCTTGTTGACAGGCATGCAAGGGTCCTGTTCAGGATACAGACCTGTGATGAGGCACGTCTCTGGTCATACCCTGTTTACACGGTGACACTCTCTGAGGCCGGTCTCGAGAGGTGCTTCCAGGGTACCTGTGTTACGCTCCTCTTTCCATGTTGTCTTGGAGGCGGGAAGCGTGAAGAGGACTTTCACCTGCGCTTCGAGTTGGGTAGCATGGATGGGAGCAGGCCCTTGCGTGACGAGTAGTGAGTCTTTCCAGCGGCCAGGGGCCGCTGGTACTGGTTTTCTTTGCTCCACTTTCTTTTTTCCAAAAGAAAGTGGAGGGTTTTCTTTTTTCCGCTCATATCATTTTTTCTGGAGGCAGTCTTGTGGATAGTGTTCTTATTGAGAAGATGCGGCGTGTAAGGCTTCTCATCCTTGACGTTGACGGTGTTCTCACGGACGGTGCCATCATATACAGCGAGAGGGGCGGCGAGATAAAGCACTTCGACGTGCGCGACGGCCACGGCATAAAACTCCTCATGCGCGCTGGCATAGGGGTTGCTCTTGTCACGGCCCGAGAGTCGCGGGTAGTTGCCACGAGGGCCAGGGATCTCGGCATTGATCTGCTCTTTCAGGGCAGGAAGGACAAACTCGCCTGTTTTGCCGACATTCTTGAGCATGAAGGACTTGGCGCTGATGAGACGGCCTTTGTGGGTGATGATCTCGTTGATCTACCGGTTCTGAGGCGTGTGGGTTTTTCTGTCTCAGTGCCAGAAGGTGTTGCCGAGGTGAGGGAAAGGGTGGATTATGTTACAGAGGCCAGTGGCGGCAGGGGGGCTGTGCGCGAGGTCTGCGAGATGATACTCAGGGCCCAGGGCCTCTGGGATGGCGTAATAGGGAGGTATCTTGAGTGAGGTTGGACAGCAGGGTCTCGCCTTTTTTATAATATCTTGATTTAAAAGAGTTTTTGAGGCGTTTTTTCTTCTCCGGGGCCTTTTAAAAGGCCCTTTACTATGCCTCTGGGTTGGTGGTATAATTTTTGCAATAACAGGCTGTCACAGGCGGCGTTGAAGGGCCAGGAAGGCACTTATGAAAAGAACAGCCAAACTCGTGCTCCCGGCCTTCATCTTCATCTCCCTGGCCGGACTCGTTGTCCTCGTTGTCTTTTATTATCGTACGCGTGGCGCCCAGGAGGTCTCCTTTACCGAGGACAGGGACGTTGGTGTGAGAATAGAGAACCTCGAGTACGCCAATACGCGCGAGGGGCGCACTGTCTGGCGTCTTCGGGCCGGAGAGGCCACGAAGTACAAGGCGCGCCAGATGTTGACCCTCAGGGGGATTGATGTCGTCTTTTTTTCAGACGACAAGAGCACCTTTGAGATGAAGGCCAGGGACGGGAAGTTTGACGAGGCGAGGAAGATAATATTTGCCAGCGGCGATGTCGTTGTAACGAACACCGATGGTTATACCCTCAGGACCAGGAGGCTTCGTTATGATACGAAAAAGGGGCTCATCACCTCTGGTGAACCTGTGAAGATAACAGGTACGGGCATGGTGGTAGAGGGTCTGGGTTTCAAGGTGAACGTGCAGGATGGGAGCATGTACATAATGCGAGACGTGCGGGCTGTCTTGAATGGTGGTGAGTTGCATGGCTGATACCCTTAGGAGGTTTCTGGGGTGCATGGCGCCGCGGCTCCTTGCTGCCGGGGCCTTTGTTGTCATGGCGCAGGCCTTCTCTCTGCCAGTTGCCCTGGGAGCAGGTAATCCGGCCCCGCCGGGGGTAGCCCCTGCCTCGGGATCTGTCTCCGAAGTTCCTGCCCCGGGCGCTCTAGACCAGGGCAGAGACAAGGCTTCTACGAGCCATGCCCCGGGGCCAGGCGGAGGCGGCCTTCAGGGCCTTCGTCCTGGAGATGGAAAGGGCAAGAAAACCCGCTCCATACCCATAGTAATCACTGCTGATACCATGAAGGCCGACAGGACCACCAAGACCGTGGTCTTCAAGGGAGACGTTGAGGCGCGCGAGGACTTTCTCCTCTGCTCCGACGAACTCCGCATGGAGTATGAGGGCAAGAACGAGGTGCGTAAGATAGACGCCATAGGTCATGTGCGTATCTACCGGGCCTCAGGGGTGGCGCGGGCCGAGCGGGCCGTGTATGACAGGCGCGTGCATACGCTTCTTCTGACTGGCAATGCCTCTGTGGAGCGCTGTGCAGACACTGTACGTGGTGGTAGGATAACGCTTTATCTCGATGACGACAGCGCCCTCGTAGAGGGCCTCGGAAGCGGGCGTGTCAAGGCGCGCATCATACCGGAGAGCGATTGTCCCGGTGTTGGCACAGAGAAGAAGGACGGTGCTGGAAGCGCACCAAAGGGTATAATAGATGTCGAGAATACTCACTGCAAGGGGGCTCGTTAAGTCTTTTCGGAAGAGGCGCGTCGTGGACGGCGTTAGTCTCGTTATCGAGCCTGGCACCATAGTCGGACTCCTTGGCCCCAACGGTGCCGGAAAGACCACTACCTTTTACATGATAGTGGGGCTCATAAGGCCGGATGAGGGCGTGGTCTCTCTTGGCGATGACGACCTTACGGACCTGGCCATGTACGAGCGTGCCAGGATGGGCATAGGGTACCTTGCCCAGGAGCCCTCGGTCTTCAGGAAACTCACCGTGGAGGAGAACATAAGGGCTGTTCTGGAGTACCAGAACCTCCCGAAGGAAGAGATGGAGACGAGGCTCAGGGGGCACCTCGATGAACTCGGCATAGGTCATCTTGCCGGCGTAAAGGCCTATGCCCTCTCCGGAGGTGAACGGAGGCGCGTGGAGATAGCCCGTGCCATGGTCAACTCGCCGCGCATACTCCTCCTCGATGAGCCCTTCTCGGGCATAGACCCAAAGGCTGTCTGCGATATCCAGGACATAATGGTGGAACTAAAGAACAAGGGCATAGGCATACTCCTTACAGACCACAACGTTGGTGCCACACTCGGAATCTGTGACCATGCCTACATCATTGACAGCGGAAAGATGCTAATGTCAGGTACGCCTGAAGAGATACTTGAACACAGGGGTGTTCGCGACGTGTACCTTGGCGAGAGGTTCAGCATATGATCATTGGTCTAAGCCGTCTCGGAGGAGACTTTTTACCGGCCATTTGTTCCATGATAGGGGTCTTCAGTCATGGCCTATGAACTCAAACAGGTACTGAAACTATCACAGAACCTTGTGATGACGCCGCAGTTGCAGTTGGCAATAAAACTCCTGCAGATGTCGCGTCTGGATCTCATAGAGACCGTGAAGGAGGAACTGGAGCAGAACCCGGTGCTCGAGGACGCGTCACCGCCTGCCGAGGGCCTTGGCCCCGGCGCCGATGGCAGAGACGAGATGGAGCGCAACTGGCAGAAGTACCTTGCCGAGTCCGGCGACAATGGTCCTGGTGCTGTGAACTTCGCGGTCCGGACCGATAACGACGATTACGACGCCTTTCGTAATATCGCCTCATCGGGTGGCGGACTCCGCGATTATCTCCTCTGGCAACTCAAGGCCTGCGAGACGAGCGAGGAGGAGAAGGCCCTTGCGGAGATAATAATCGAGTATATCAATGACGACGGGTTTCTCCGCGTTCTCGACCGTGACGGACTCGATGACGACGCCTATGAAGAGGCCGTGGTAGAGGAGATTGCCAGGTGTACGGAGCGTGACATCGAGGATGTAAGGTCCGCCCTCTCCCTTGTTCAGGGTTTTGACCCCCCAGGGGCAGGGGCCCGGACCGCGCGGGAGTGTCTTCTCATACAGGCAAGGCTCCTTCCAGAGAGGAACCCTGTTGCCGAGGAGATAATCAGGCATCACCTCAGGGCCTTTGCAGACCGCAACATCAAGGGCATAGCAAGGGCGCTCGGAGTGACCGAGGACGATGTCCGCGATGCCGCCCGCCTCATAACAGGCTCTCTGAACCCTACGCCAGGGGCAGGGTTCGGCTCTGCGGCCCCGCGGCATATCATACCTGACGTGTACATAAGAAAAGTGGGTGACGAGTACGTTATCACCCTCAATGACGACGGCATGCCCAAACTCCGCATAAGCACCTATTACAGGACCATGATCTCGGGCGATGGCGCTGGGGTGGAGGGGCAGGACAAGAGTTACCTCCAGGAGCGCCTCAGGAGTGCCATGTGGCTCATCAAGAGCCTTCATCAGAGGCAGAGGACTATCTACAGGGTGGTGGAGTGCATAGTGGATTTTCAGAGAGAATTTCTTGACAAGGGTCTTGCCTACCTGAGGCCCCTCGTACTGAAGGACGTTGCCGCCATACTCGGTGTGCATGAGTCCACTGTAAGCCGCGTAACATCCAACAAGTACGTGGACACTCCCCGCGGTCTCTTTGAACTCAAGTATTTCTTTACGAACAGCATTCCCGGCACAGATGGCGCGGACGTAACATCGGAGTTCATCAAGATGAAGATAAAGGAGATTATCGGGGCCGAGGACTCCAGGAAACCCTTCAGCGACCAGGACATAGTGAAGATGCTCGCCGATTCTGGCATAAAGGTGGCAAGGCGCACAGTGGCCAAGTACAGAGAGGCCCTGGGCTTTCCCTCTTCAAGCAGGCGCAAGGCCTGTTTTTGAGGGACCCGGCCAGGTCTGCCCCTCTGCCATGGACTTGTTTGTCTGAAAAGAACTGGGGCGGAAGGCGGAAAGACTTTCTTTGACTTGACCTGTGTTTTCTGATATAAAAATCCTTTCTGTCCAGTACACATGAGATAGGCACGAGAGGACTCTACCGCGTCACAGGGGGGGCGCTGGAGATATACCTATCAGCGGAGGTTTATGATGCACGTAACAGTTACGTTCAGACATATGGACAGCTCGGACGCGCTAAGGAAGTATGCCGAGGAAAAGAGCGGGCGTATAGCCCGTTTTCTTGCCGAGCCCGTGGAGATCCACTGGGTACTCGCCGTGGAGAAGATACGCCACATAGCAGATGCCACGGTCACGGCAAATGGTGTCCTCATAAAGGCCCAGGAGGCCACACAGGATATGTACTCGGCCATCGATGAGGTCATCGACAAACTCTACATCCAGGTAAAGAAACACAAGGACAGGGTCAAGGGGCACAAGAACGGCGAGACCGTATCCACCCCAGCCTTTGTCAATGTGGGGGGGCAGGCCGTTGAGGCCTCGGCAGAGCCGGAACCTTCCTCCGGGGCGATTACGGCCCGTGTGATTAAACGGGAGAACCGCTTCATAAAGCCCATGACCGTGGAAGAGGCGGTCATGCAACTGGAAGAGATGGAAGGGGATTTTCTTATCTTTACAGACTGCGAGACAAATAATGTAAGCGTTGTTTACAGAACAAAGGGCAGTGACTATGGTCTCATAGAGACCCGTACGAGGTGAACTCCGCAGGCGTCTCGACGGCGCCTGCCGGGCCGGCTCTTTCCGGCCTTCCTCTGCCCCCATCTGCGGGGCGCCTGTCTCCTGGTTACGCGAAGCAAGCACAGGGCGGTATTTACCCATGAAACTCGTTGACGTCTTATATGAGGACGCGGTCTTTCCTTCCCTGAAGGCAAGGGACAAGGAGAGTCTTCTCGTGGAGATGGTGGGGTATATAAAAGACAAGGTCCCTGGCCTCGACGGAGAAAGGGCCCTCAAGGCCCTCTTTGACAGGGAGAGGCTCGGCACCACTGGTATTGGGCACGGCGTGGCTCTTCCCCACGGCAAACTGAGGGATGTAAAGGAAATCAGGGTCTTCTTCGGCAGGAGCGCTAAGGGCGTTGATTTCAAGGCCATTGACGGGAAACCCGTACACCTTGTCTTCCTGATAATAGCCCCCGAGAACTCTGCCGCCGCCCACCTCAAGCTCCTTGCCTGCATCTCGCGCATCCTAAAGAGCGCGGAACTCCGGGAGCGTCTCATGAAGGCCCCCGACGCCAAGGCCATATACAGGATCATAGCCGAGGCGGACCGTAAGAACATGGGTTGAAGTTTTTTTCGTCCTTTTCCTGAAGAGACCGCCTTTTTATGATAATAGGCCGCTTACAGCCTTGAGGTCCTGCCATGGGAGTGCCTGTAAAGGATATTTTTGGTGACAAGAAGATAGCGCATCTGCGTTTCAGCCTCTCAGCAGGGCGTTCAGGCGTTGAGAAAATACTCCATAGCCCCCATATCCAGAAGCCCGGGCTCCTCCTCACAGGTCTTCTCGATGAACTGCACTACGAGCGCATACAGATCTTCGGGGCCGCGGAGACGGGTTATATACGGGGTCTAAGGGGTCAGAAACTCTCGCGAAGCCTCAAGGTTCTTGACAGCCACGAGATACCGGCCATCATAATTACCAAGGGCGAATCACCGCCCGATTCTCTCCGGGAACTCTGCGACAGGAACGCCATCCCCCTCTATACTACTCCCCTTACCACATCTGTCGTCATAGAGGACTTCACCAAGTTCCTCGACGACCGCCTTGCGCCCACAGTGCGCCTCCACGGCGTTCTCGTTGACGTACTCGGCATAGGCATACTCCTCATGGGTAAGAGCGGCATAGGAAAGAGCGAGTGCGCCCTTGATCTCGTTTCTTCCGGTTACAGGCTCGTTGCAGACGATGTGGTGGTGATAAAGAGGCTCCCGCCTTTTACCCTCATAGGTTCTTCTGCAAACCTCATCCGTTACCATATGGAGATACGGGGCCTGGGCATAGTAAATATCCAGGACCTCTTCGGCATAACGGCCATACGCGAGCAGAAGCAGTTGGACCTTGTCATAGAACTGGTGAAGTGGGACCCGGCGGGCACCTACGAGAGGCTTGGTTTCGAGGACAGGACGTACGAGATACTGGGCGTAAAGATGCCCCACCTCGTCGTACCCGTAAGCCCGGGGAGGAGCGTGGCCACCATAGTCGAGGTGGCGGCCCGTAACCGTATTCTCAAGATTATGGGTAAGAACCCATCGAGGAAGTTCGAGGCCGGGCTCAGGAAGGCCATTGCCGGCAAGGGCGGCGGACAAAATTGAAGGGCGTACACCTCGTCGTCATAACAGGCCCATCTGGCTCTGGAAAGAGGACGGCCATAAAGGCCCTCGAAGACTCTGGCTTCTACTGCGTGGACAATATGCCCGTGCCCATGCTCCCGGAGTTCATCGGCCTCGTCTCTGGCACGGGCGGTGTAACCAAGGCCGCCATAATAGTGGACGTGCGCGAGGGGGTCTTCCTCTCTGGCATAATAGACGTACTCGAGGACCTGAAAAAAGAAGGCCACAGGGTGACGCTCCTGTACCTCGAGGCCAGCAACGATGTCCTCGTAAGGAGGTTCAGCGAGACGCGGAGGGCCCATCCGCTGGCCCCTGGGGAGAGCCCGCTCGAGGGCCTCGCACTGGAGAGAAAACTCCTCAAGGACCTCAAGTTTCACGCCGAGCGCGTAATCGACACGAGCGCCTTCAACGTCCATCAACTTCGCGATGTCATACGTGAACACTGCGCAGGGTTCATGGCGAGGAGCACCCTTACCATCAACCTCGTTTCCTTTGGTTTCCGTTATGGAATACCAACGGACGCGGACCTGCTCTTTGATGTGAGGTTTCTGCCAAACCCCTTTTTCGTCTCAGGACTCAGAAGGCTCGACGGACGTGACGAGAGGGTACGGGAGTATGTGCTGGCCAACGCCGAGGCCGCCAAGTTCCTTGAGAAGGCGAAGGATCTTCTGGCCTTCCTGCTGCCCCTCTACTGGAAGGAGGGCAAGTCTTACCTTACTGTGGCAGTAGGGTGTACCGGGGGCAAGCACCGCTCTGTGGTGATAGCAGAGGCACTGGCCCAGAGCATGAAGATGGATATAACCACCCTGAGGCAGAGACACAGGGATATTGACAAACTATGAAGAGGTGCGCCAGATGATAGGTGGTGTGATAGTAACCCATGGAGACCTGGGCAAGGCCCTTCTCGGGGCGGCAAAGGTGATCAAGGGTGGCATGGAGAATATACGGCCTGTGAGCATAGAGAGTTATGAGGATGTCGAAGGCCTGAGAGAGAGGCTCCTCGAGGCCGTTAACGAGGTGGAGAGCGGCGCCGGGGTCATGGTCTTTACAGACCTCTTCGGAGGCACTCCCACAAACATTGCCATGAGCATCTTAGAAGACAGGAACGTGGAGATAATGACGGGCGTGAACCTGCCTGTGCTCATCAAGTTCGATACCATCCGCAAGGACAGGCCCCTTGCAGAGGTGGCCGCAAGCCTTGAGGATTATGGGAGAAAGAGCATGGCCATAGCCGGAAAGATGCTGAGAGGCTCATGAGGTGAGGCCTTGTCTCTCTCTACGCAGGCGGACTTGGCTGGTCTGACCGGCGTCTTGGCGCTGATGCCCCTTATGGGTTTGTCAGATTATGAGAAAGTTCCTGGGGAGGGTAAGGGAGTGATTACCCTTGTGAGGGTGGACGACAGACTGCTCCACGGCCAGGTGATACATGCCTGGGTCCCTGCCACTGGCTCGGATACCCTCCTTGTGGTGGCGGGCCGCTCCATGCGCAGGATCTTCGAGAGCGAGTTGGAGGAGATCCCTGGTGCCGAGACTTGCGAGATACTCGTCATGGACCAGGTGGGCGCCGTGGATTACCTCCTCGGCGATGCATCCAGGCCGCGGCGGGTCCTCGTGGTCCTGCCTTCCATTGCCATGGCGGTGAGCATCTTCAGGGTGGGCGTCAGGTTCGGGGTCCTCAACCTTGGCAACATCCATCACGCGGAGTTCTCCGAGAGACTATCCCATAGCGTGGTAATTACAGAAGAAGAGAAGACCGCACTGAGCGGGCTGAGGGAAGAGGGCGTACGCATGGAGGTACGGGCACTGCCCGGCGCAGGAGTAGGCTGAGAGATTCGCTGTTGTTATGACGAGTGTCTCTCTGTCCTCCCTTCCTTGGCAGGGCGAGTCTCGGCCTCGAATACTAAGAAACGGGGTCAATGGAGAAGACCTTTACCATACTCAACAAACTGGGCCTGCATGCAAGGGCGGCCTCTTACTTCGTGCAGGAGGCCAACCGCTTTGAGGCAGATATCTTCATCATCAGGGACGACCAGGAGGTAAATGGCAAGAGCATTCTCGGCGTCCTCATGCTCGCGGCTCCAAAGGGCGCAGAGATAACCCTGAGGATAGAGGGCGAGGACGCAGAGGACGCCATGGAGGCCCTTGGCAGACTCATCAACAACCGTTTTGGCGAGGAATAATGGCTGAGAAGAAAAAGTCCGCTGGTTTCATGAAGGGCATCGGGGTCTCCCCCGGAATTGTCATAGGCCGGGCCTTTGTCATCAAGAAGGGCGTGGAGGCTGATGTGCAGTACTGCCACCTGGACAGCCTCGACAGCCTTAAGGAGATTGAGCGATTCAGGGACGCCCTGGAGAGAAGCCGCGAGCAACTTCAGCGTGTCCGCCGCAAGATGGAGGCCGATGGCAGGGAAAAAGAGCACATCAGCATAATAGACGCCCATCTCCTGATCCTCAAGGACAAGATGCTCATCAATGACACCATCAAGACCATCAAGGAGGAGCGGATAAACGCAGAATGGGCGCTGAAGAGGGTCCTGGCAAACCTCATGGACTACTTCAACAGTATAGACGATGAGTACCTCCGCGCAAGGGGCTATGACCTCGAACAGATAGTGAACAGGATACTCTTCAACCTCATCGGCAGGCACGAGGACTCCATAACCGCCATGAAGGAGCCTGCTGTGGTCGTTGCCCATGACCTCTCGCCCGCAGACACTGCGCAGATGTCCAAGGACCTTGTCCTGGGGTTTGCCACAGACCTGGGAGGAAAGACCTCTCACACCGCCATCATGGCCAGGGGTCTCGAGATACCTGCCATCGTTGGCCTCGAGACGGCAACCCTCAAGGTGGAGACAGGCGATACGGTCATCATAGACGGCGCAAAGGGTACGCTCGTCATAAACCCTCCTGAGAGCGTAATCGAACTTTACAGGAAACAGCGCGAGAGATACGCCGATTATGACAGGACGCTCCTGCATTACCGCGATCTACCCTGCGAGACCCTGGACGGGCGCCGGGTGGCGCTACGCGGCAACATGGAACTCATCGAGGACCTCGTCTCGCTCAAGGAACATGGAGCAGAGGGAATCGGCCTGTACAGGACAGAGTTCCTCTACCTCAACAGGCAGGACCTGCCCACAGAGGACGAACACTACGAGGCCTACTCGGAAGTGGCGAGAAAGGTATACCCCAACCCCGTCACTATCCGTACCCTCGACATCGGCGGCGACAAGGATCTGCCCGGCGTGGAGCCTGCCGAGGAGAACAACCCGGCCCTGGGGCTCCGGGCCATAAGGTTCTGCCTGAAGTACAGGAACATCTTCAAGTCGCAACTCAAGGCCATGCTCCGAAGTTCTGTGCATGGCAAGGTGAAGATAATGTTTCCCATGATATCGGGCGTTGGAGAACTGCGCATGGCCAAGGCCGTGCTCGACGAGGCGCGGGCCGAACTCGAGCGAGAAGGCAAGCCCTTTGATACAGGCGTAGAGGTAGGCATAATGATAGAGGTGCCGTCAGCCGCCCTCATAGCCGACCTCCTCGTAAAGGAAGTGGACTTCATCTCCATAGGCACAAACGACCTCCTCCAGTACTCCCTTGCCATAGACAGGGCCAACGAGCACGTGGCCTACCTGTACGAACCATACCATCCCTCGGTACTTCGCATAATAAAGGGTGTTGCCGAGGCTGGTAAAAATGCGGGCGTCAACGTAGGTGTCTGCGGAGAGATGGCAGGTGAACCCGAGTATGCCCTCATACTGCTCGGTTTCGGCATCCAGACGCTCAGCATGAACGCCATATCCATCCTCAAGGTAAAGAGGCTGATGCGTTCCGTATCCTACGAGTGGGCAAAGGAAATATGTGATGAGATAATAAGGTTCCCCACTGCGCTGGAGGTGGAGAAGTACATAAACGCGAGGCTCCCTGAGTTTTACAAGGACGAGTTCGCCTGATGGGTTCCTCTGGCGTCTACTGCCGGACACCTTGCCCTTGGCTCCACCAGGGCCCCTGGAAGGCATGAATTTATTTGACAAGGCCGTGGATTCGGTAGATAATAAGGCCCTTTAATCAACCAGGACCAAAAGGAGAAAATTGATGGAGTACAGAGAGTATCTTTTTACATCAGAGTCTGTTACTGAGGGCCATCCCGACAAGGTGGCCGACCAGGTCTCCGATGCCATCCTCGACGCACTGCTCGCCGAAGACCCGGAGAGCCGGGTGGCCTGCGAGACCATGGTGACTACCGGTGTGGTCATAATAGCCGGCGAGATAACCACCAAGGCGAGGATAGATTACCAGGACATAGTACGCGAGACCATAAAGGACATAGGCTACACCGACGCGAGCATGGGCTTTGATTACAAGACCTGCGCCGTGATGGTGAGTCTCGACCGCCAGTCCCCTGATATCGCCATGGGCGTGGACAGCGCAGAGGAGAAAGAACAGGGCGCCGGAGACCAGGGCCTCATGTTCGGTTATTCCTGCGACCATACGCCGGAACTCATGCCCATGCCCATCATGCTCTCGCACAAGGTCTCGGCAAGGCTTGCTGAAGCAAGAAAAGACAATACCCTGCCATTTCTCCGACCTGACGGCAAGAGCCAGGTCACTGTAAAATACTTCAATGGAAAACCCACCACTGTTGACACAGTCGTAGTCTCCAGCCAGCACTCGCCAGATGTGAGTAAATCAGACCTTAGGGACGGCATAATAGAAGAGGTCATAAAAAAGGCCATACCAGCCGACCTCCTCACGCCAGAGACAAAGTATCTAATCAACCCCACGGGACAGTTCATAGTGGGCGGCCCGCACGGCGACTGCGGCCTTACGGGCAGGAAGATCATAGTAGATACCTACGGGGGCCACGGAAGCCATGGCGGCGGGGCCTTTTCAGGAAAAGACCCCTCCAAGGTGGACCGCTCTGCCTCGTACATGGCACGCTATGTTGCAAAGAACGTCGTTGCCGCCGGCCTTGCCGGCGAGTGCGAACTCCAACTCGCCTATGTCATCGGCGTTCCAGAGCCTGTCTCCATAATGGTGGACTGCGCTGGCACCGAGAGGGTCTCGGAGCAGAAGATCGAAGACCTCATCCGTGAGCACTTCGACCTCAAGCCCGCTGATATCATAAAAGACCTCGACCTCCTGAGGCCCATATACCGCCCAACCGCGGCCTATGGCCACTTTGGAAAAGAAGGACCCGGCTTCACCTGGGAGAGGACCGACAAGGCCGAGGCACTCAGGAAGGCCGCCGGGCTCTGAGAAGGGAATAATAGATGGATGAGAGGCGGGCCCAGAGGGCCCGCCTCTCTTGAGATAATCGGCAAGGACTGGTGAAGGAAGAAAAATTCTCCGCTCTCTTCTCTAAAAAAGAAGTGCACCAGAGAAAAATCAGTACTTGGACCGTGCGAAGCAAGACCCGGCAAATTTTTGCCGGTAGAGGGGCATTGCAGTTCCTCGTCTTTTGTACGATTGATGAATGGCAGGCATACCAGGCCGCGAGGTCTTGAAGCAAGACAGAGGAAAACAAAAAAAGAATGGACATGGAGGGTAGATGAAGTACGACGTAAAGGATATTTCACTCAGCAAGATGGGCAAGAACAGGATAGAGTGGGCCGAGAGGGACATGCCTGTCCTCAGGCGCGTAAAGGAGAATTTTTCAAAGAAGAAGCCCCTCAAGGGCGTAAGGCTCGCGGCCTGCCTGCATGTGACAACAGAGACGGCCAACCTCGTCATTACACTAAAGGCCGGTGGGGCCGACGTTACGCTCTGCGCCTCGAACCCCTTGAGCACCCAGGACGACGTTGCCGCATCTCTGGTGAAGGACTACAAGATTTCTGTATACGCCATAAAGGGCGAGAACAACAAGACCTATTACAAGCACCTCAACGCCGCCCTTGACAGGAAACCGCACATAACCATGGACGACGGAGCAGACCTCGTCTCCGTCATACACGGCGAGAGGCCAAAACTTGCCGATAGCATCATCGGATCCACCGAGGAGACCACAACAGGCGTCATCAGGCTCAAGAGCCTTGCCGCCGACGGTCTTCTCAAGTTTCCGGTCATTGCCGTAAACGACGCGGCCACAAAGCACTTCTTTGATAACCGTTACGGTACCGGACAGTCCACGCTTGACGGCATACTTCGCGCCACGAACAGGCTTCTTGCCGGGAGCAACTTCGTTGTCTGCGGTTATGGCTGGTGCGGCAAGGGCCTTGCCATGAGGGCCAAGGGCATGGGCGCCAATGTGATCGTAACAGAGGTAGACCCCATCAAGGGCCTCGAGGCCGTGATGGACGGCTTCCGTGTAATGCCCATAAAGGACGCCGCCCCCATTGGGGACTTCTTCTGCACTGTGACGGGTAATATAAATGTCATAAGAAAGCCCCACTTCGCCAAGATGAAGGACGGGGCCATTGTTGCCAACTCCGGCCACTTCAACGTGGAACTCGACCTCGACGGCCTCAAGGCCATAAGCAAGAAGAGGCGCGTTGTACGTGATTTTGTCGAGGAATTCACCCTGAAGAACGGCAACAGGATCTGCGTTCTCGGTGAGGGTAGACTTATAAACCTGGCCTCAGCCGAGGGACACCCTGCGAGCGTCATGGATATGAGTTTTGCCAACCAGGCCCTTGCCGCCGATTTCCTCGTGAAAAAGGGCGAGACCCTCTCCAAGGAGGTCTACACCGTGCCCCTGGAGATAGACCGCGAGATAGCGAGACTCAAACTCGCCTGCCTTGGAAAAAACATAGACACCCTTACACGGGAACAGAAAAAGTACCTCGCCTCATGGGACATGGGTACATGATTCGAGTTTTTTAAATCTCCAAATCACAAGAGAGGGCGCCCCGAAGGGGCGCCCCTTTTTTTTGTCTACCCGCCCAGAGGGCCTATGTGACAGGTTTTATTTGCTCCGCTTCCTTTTTTCCAGAAGAAAGCGGCACTGATCTTTATTCCTTGTTTTTCTTATCGTTCCCTTCTTCCTTCTCCTTGCGCCTTTTTCTCACGGCGTTGAGGAGCCCGCCGGCGAGGATGTTCTCTCTTTCTCTCCTGCTGAGGTCCATCTTGAGGGCGATTTTCACGGGTCTCTTTTTCTCGATTACTGCCTCTATGATCTCGTTGCCCTTTCTGACGGCCTTCCTTATATCCCTGAAGGCCATGGTGTTGCCCTCTCTCATCTTCTTGTAATCTGCCGGGTTGACGAAGGTGAGAGGCAGGATCCCCATGTTTATGAGGTTGGCGCGGTGTATGCGCGCAAAGGACTTCGCAATCTTTATCCTTATGCCAAGGTACCTGGGGGCTATGGCCGCGTGTTCGCGCGATGAGCCCTGGCCGTAGTTCTCTCCTCCTACGACTATACCCCCTCCCTTGTCGAGGCAGCGCCTGGCAAACCCAGGGTCGATGCGCTCGAAGGCAAACTCGCTGATACGCGGGATATTGCTCCTCAAGGGGAGGACGCGGTTTCCAGCAGGGAGGATATGGTCTGTGGTGACGTTGTCACCCACCTTCAGCAGGACCTTGCCCCTGTACGAGGCCGGAAGGGGGGTAAAACGCGGAAAGGGTTTTATGTTGGGCCCTCGCACGATCTTTATCTTTTTGCGTTCTTTGCGGGGCAGGGGTCTTATTATGAGCGAGTCGTTATAGATGTATCTTCTGGGCTCCCTTATGCTGGGCAGGGGGCCAAGGGTACGTGGGTCCGTGATGCGGCCCGTGATGGCCGTTGCAACGGCCGTCTCCGGGCTTACGAGGTATACGCTGTCGTCTTCCGTGCCGCTCCTTCCCTTGAAGTTACGGGGAAAGGTGCGCACAGAGACCGTTCCCGTGGCAGGGGCCTGTCCCATGCCTATGCAACCGAGGCAGCCGGCCTGGTTGATGCGGGCGCCTGCGTGTGTGAGGATGCGCGTGCCTCCGGCGCGCTCGACGTTCTCGAGGGCGCTTCTCGAGCCGGGGTTTATCTCGAGACTGAGCCCAGGGTGTATGGTCCTGCCCTCCAGGGCCCTGGCAACTATCATGAGGTCGCGGTATGAGAAATTGACAGACGAGCCGATAATGACCTGTGCAACTTCTATGTCGCCCAGTTCCCACACAGGCACCACGTCATCAGGCGAGCCCGGCCTTGCGGCAAGGGGTTCGAGGGTGGAGAGGTCTATCTCGTCTGTCTTGTCATACTCTGCGCCAGGGTCGGCGTGGAGCGGGCGCCAGGCCTCTTCGCGGCCCTGGCGCCGGAGGTATGCCCTCGTCTTTTCGTCCGAGGGGAAGATGCTCGTAGTGGCCCCGAGTTCAGCGCCCATGTTGGCAATGGTGGCCCGTTCTGTTGCAGAGAGAGTGCCTACGCCTGGGCCGAAGTACTCGATGATATAACCAACGCCGCCCTTTACGCTGTGGCGACGCAGCATCTCGAGTATTATGTCCTTTGCCGAGACCCAGGGCCTGAGTCTGCCTCTCAGCCTTACGCCGAAAACCTGCGGAATCTTGAGGTAAAAAGGCTCTCCTGCCATGGCAAGGGCCACGTCGAGGCCGCCTGCGCCGATTGCTATCATGCCGAGGGCCCCTGCCGTGGATGTATGACTGTCCGAGCCGAGGAGTGTCTTTCCCGGCACGCCGAAGCGCTCCATGTGCACTGGGTGCGAGACACCACCCCCGGGGGGCGAGAAGTAGAGCCCATAACGCATGGCAGAGGTGAGGAGAAAGCGGTGGTCATCGGCGTTCCTGAAGTCTGTCTGGAGGAGGTTGTGGTCTACGTAACTTGCCGAGAGTTCTGTTGCGATCTCTTCTATGCCAAGGGCCTCGAGTTCGAGGTAGCAGAGCGTACCCGTGGCGTCCTGCGTAAGGGTCTGGTCGATCCTTATGGCCGCCTCTTCTCCGGGGGTCCATCTCCCGCTGAGAAGGTGGGCCTCAATGATCTTTCTTGCAAGGTTTCTTTTCACAACTCCCTCCACGGTCTGCCCCCGCGGGCCTTAAACTCGCCTTTTCTGGCGCCCGCTGGGCGTCATTGCTCTATAGAGGCCTCAGAGGTTCAACTATGGCGTCTGCCGGTCTTTTTAGAGGCCCTCTGCTGTCTTCTTCTCTCCAAGAAGACTTATCACCCGGGATTTCGTGCTTACCCTTGCAAGGGCACCTCACCGGCGTCTCTTCTCAGCCCCTCTCTTTCATTAAAGCAGAGCAGGGTCTGATGTCAATCATCAACTTGTTCCCGTTATTTGATCTATGCAGGTCAAAGCCTGATTCAAATCTATTGCCCTAAGATGTGAGTATTCCGCAGTTGTTTTTTGTTGCGAACTACGCTTAAAACGTATAGAATGAGATATCCCCGAGAGAAGAGATGGTGGCGAAGTAGGTCATTACAGACGCTTGGTTTCTACGCGGGGGTACCATGTCTGGAAGATGCCCTCATCGGGTTCCTCTTCAGACAGAAAAACAATGGAGGTCCTTACCTTATGGCTGAGACCATGATGCTCAAGAAGAAGTGGCGGTGTACGGTCTGCGGGTATGTCTGCGAGGCCTATGAGCCGCCAGAGAGTTGTCCCGAGTGTTATGCCCCGAGAGAGGCCTTTGTAGAAGAAAAATAGCCTTGGCGACGGGCCGCTGCCAGGGCCCCTTGGCCAGAGAAGGGGCTGGCAGTGGGCTCTACGGCGGGGCATGAAGGGAACCCTTATACGCATATCCGGCAGGAGATCTGGTACGTAACGCGCCGGCTCGGTGTGGGGATCTGGAGCCCACGGCCTATACAGCAGTGCCTTGGCAGAGAGGAGTAGTGAGAGAACTGGAACCAGGGGGCCCTCGGGCCGAGATATTCAGGCGCATTGAGAAGAAAGGCCCCATTACCTTTGCCGAGTTCATGGCCGTTGCCATGTATTGGCCCCAGGGCGGGTACTATACCTCGGGCCGCGAACCCTGGGGCCAAGGGGGCGACTACATAACGAGTACAGACGTAAGCCCTGTATTCGCCCGCATGATGGCCGTTGCCGTAGGGGAGGCCTGGGAGGCACTGGGGGAGCCGGCGCCTTTTGTACTCATAGAGGCAGGCGCCGGAAGAGGGCATCTCTCCCGTGGCATACTCGGCGCCCTCAAGGAGAGTTTACCTGGCCTCTACGAGGCCATGAGCGTTGTCCTCGTGGACAAGGGGCCAGGGGGCGAGGGGGGCGAGGGGGACGGGGGGGACGGGGAAGAGAAGGTGACCTTGCTCCATGAGATGCCCCGGCCCGGGAGTGTAGACCATGGTCTTGTCCTCTCCAACGAACTCATAGACAGTTTTCCCTTTCACCGCCTGCGCCAGGACGGTGGAGTGCTGAGGGAGATATACGTAGGACTGGAGGATGGGAGGCTCGTAGATATGGAGGGCCCGCCCTCTACCGGGGCCTTAGAGGCCTACTTCGAGGAGGCCGGCATCACACTTGTAGAGGGCCAGGTGGCAGAGGTAAACCTCCTTGCCGGGCCATGGCTGAAAGAGACTGCCTCTATCTTTGAAAAGGGCTTTGTCATTACCATAGATTATGGTCTTCCTGCAAGTGAACTCTATGGCATGGACAGGCTCGGCGGCACCCTCATGTGCCATTATTTGCATAAGCCCAACTTTGAGCCCTATGAGAGGATAGGTGCCCAGGATATTACGAGCCACGTGGACTTTACGAATCTTGCGCGTTGCGGAGAGGAGGCAGGGCTCAGGGTCTGTGGTTTTACAACGCAGAAGAACTTTCTCCTTGGCCTCGGCGTACTCGAAGAACTCGTGGAGACCGAGGGTGGGGCACCAGGGGACTTTGATAAGATACAGCACAACAGGGCCCTGGCAATGCTCATAGCCCCTGGCGGCATGGGAGATACCTTCAAGGTCCTTGTGCAGGAGAAAGGGCTCGATACACCGCCCGCACTGCGAGGGTTTTCCTTCCGAGATATGAGGCGCTATCTGTAGAGATGCCCTGGATGATGTTTTTTAGGCATTGGTAGCCGGCAACAAAGGCAATACTTCAGGAGGATGAGATGGCCGAGGACAAGGACAGGACAGTGGAAAAGAAGCCGAAAGAGAAGAAAAAGGAAGAACACGTCTGTACGCTCTGTGGACGTCCCTCGCCACAGACCATCTGCCATGCCTGTGAGGACAAGATACGTGGCGAGGTGCTCGAGCACCAGCACGAGATAAACAAGGCAGGTCGGACAGATACAGGACGTAGATGAGGTATGGCGCCGTACCAGGCGTTCTTCAGGCCCGAGGAAGAGAGGAGGAGCGAGCATGGGTGAGAAAGAAGCGCAGGAACTGGCCGATGAGATAAGTCTGGCCCACAATACCGAACTAAAGGGCTATTACTTCTATAAGGCCGCCGCAGAGATGATGAGCGATGAGAAGGGCAGGGATGTCTTCGAGCACCTTGCCTCTGACGAGATAGATCATATCCGTGCCATAAAGGCAATTGCCACGTCTCTTGGCGAGGGGCTCGGGTGGATGAGTTATTCAGAGGCCGTAAAAAGGGGCGCTGAAGATACAAAAGAGGGCCTGCCCATCTTCCAGGGCAAGAATGAACTCATCGAGCGTTTTGACGAGAACCAGTCTGATATCACGGCAATAGAGATAGCCATAGAGAACGAGGAAAAGGCCGTTGAGTTCTATTCAGGGCTTCTTGCACGCGCTACGGACGAGGCGCAGAAAAATCTTCTTGGCGAACTCCTCAATATGGAAGAGGGACACCTCAAACTTCTGCAGTGGGAGAGCGACGCCCTCAAGAAGACGGGCTTTTGCTGTGACAGAATGGAATTTACAGTAGAGGGAGAGAGATAACCCATGTTATACGACGCAATAGTGGTAGGTCTTGGCCCGGCCGGTTCCACCGCTGCGTATTATATGGCGCACGAGGGCCTCAAGGTTCTGGCCTTTGACAAGGCGAAGTTTCCAAGGTACAAGCCCTGCGGCGGGTGCATCTCCACCAAGGTGGAGGGCCTCCTGGGCTTTGATATCTCTACAGTGGTGGAGGACACGGTACGGGGTGCGGTCTTTACATACAGGTCTGGGCGCGAGATGGAGATACTCTCGGAAAGGCCCCTTGGGTACAACGTCATGCGCGATCGTTTCGATGACCTCATCTTCCGAAAGGCCGCTGAGGCCGGGGCCGAACTCATAGATGGATGCCGGATTCGTGGAATTTCCGAGGAAAAGGGGTACGTACAGGTAGTAACCGAGAGAGGAGATACGTACAGGGCTAAGTTTCTCGTCGGGGCGGATGGGGCCTCTGGCCTCGTGGGGAGGGATTACTTTGGCTTTGATCCAAGGGAGGCGGCGGTCTCCTTAACAGCCGAGGTACCCTATGACCGGAGCCTCGCCGGGGACATCGAGGGCAAACTCTTCATAGACTTCGGCCTGGTGCCCTTTGGGTATGGGTGGATATTTCCCAAGGAAAAGTACCTATCCGTGGGCCTTGCCGGCGAGGCCATGAAGGTCCGTGGTGCGGTAAAGGATTACTTCAATACATTTGTACGCACCCATCCCCTTCTCAAGGGCCTGAGCGTAGACGAGCGCAGCGGCTGGACGGTGCCCATATTCTACGAGGAGGCGGCCTCTCTTCGTGCCGTAAAGGGCAGGGTAGCCCTGGCCGGAGACACGGGCCACCTGGTAGACCCCTTTCTTGGAGAGGGTATATACTATGCCATACGTACGGCCAAGGCCGCGGCCTTTACAATAACCAACTGTGTGAAGGCCGGTACCGAGGACCTTGGTGCATACCAGCGCTGGATAGAGGAGGAACTCTACCCCGAGTTCATGGCCGCCGACAAGATGAGCGGCCTTGTATATAACTATCCGAGGCTCTGGTACAGACTCCTCGAAAAAGAGCCTGACATAATGCTAAGGTACTATGATGTCATCCGTGGAAGGGAGTCCAATGGGAGTTTTTATGACTGGATCTGCTCCAAGATAAGGTCAAAGCCCTGGAAGGTCATACGCGGCTGGCTCCAGAGCAGGCTTGTCTCGGCCTGAAGGTGGCCAGGGTTGGGGGCCGGGGTTGGGAACAGGGGCCGGGGTTGGTGGTCAGAGTCGGGGCTTGGGACGGGGTTGGGAGCAGGGGGCGGGAAGACGGAACTTACAGAATCAGAGGCAGAGACAGGAAAAATATGCTAAACTGAATTATAAGAGGTTCGTTATCTCAACAGAGGAGGTTTTCATTATGAAACGCTTCACACTCCCGAGGGTAGCCCACTGCAGCGAGGGTTGCCGAAGATTGTCCCGGGCATGACATAAAACTGCCCTTTCATCTTCCTTTCTCCTGCCTTTACCCATCACTTACGATAGAGCCGATTTGTCTGACCGTACTTCTATCTCGAGAAGTTGGTCCATTCGTCTGCCTTCTTCTTGTCGTTTTAGCACACCCGAGTCGCACCTTTCCTCCTTTGTCTTTTGCTGTCTTTATGTGGAGAGTAGGCATGGGTGATTGCGGAGGGGAGGGGGGAGAAAGGGACCTTCCGTACCGCAGAAGGCCTCGGTGCCTTGGGCCCAGGGGTCGAAGAGAGGGGGATGGCCGGAAGCGAGCGGGGCGGTGACCAGGCGGGGGTGGATGGTCGCTACTTACCGAAGATTGCGTGAATGGAGAGTTCGACCATTTTTTTTATGGGACCTATGAAGTCGGAGGCAAGAAAGAGGCTGATGACGAGCCCTACGCCTCCTACGGCTGTAACTGCATAGAGGTATTTGTTCAGGTTTTCCGTTGGCTGACCCTTGCCCGCCCTTTTAAGTTGGGCCTCTCTTGCTTTCTTGTCCATCTCTCTCCTGGTTCCTCTTTTGCCTTTCGAACCTTGAACGCTTTCTGGTGTGGCGCCACTCGTCAAGGAGCGCGCGAGGTCTAGTCAGAATATTACCACTATTTCTGCCGGAAGTCTCTTTAAAAAAAAAGAGGCCATACGCTTTGAGAAAGGTATGGCCCCGAGATCATATCTTGGCAAGGTGTGCCTCAAAATCAGTGGACTACCAGAACGGGGCAGGTTGCGTCATTCATCATCCTTGCAGTGCGACTGCCCATGATCTTTCTTCCTATTCCCCCCTTTCCACTGTGGCCCACAACAATGAGGTCAACGTTGTTTTCTTTTGCGTAGTTGATTATCTCTGTTGCCGTCTCGCCCTCGAGTATTTCTGTCTTCAACTCCACACCCTTGCCAGATGCCAGGGATATGAGTTCGTCGAGCACGGCCTGTGCCTTATCGTGAAGGTCTTTTTCTATGCTCGCCCAGAGTGCGTCCGTTGGGGCGATAAGTTCTCCTGTAAAACTGATGACCTTAATCCCGATCACCTCGGCGCCCTGGTCCTTCGCGAGGTCAAGTGCCTGGGAAGCCGCGCGTTTGGAAGGGTCCGAGCCGTCGAAGGGGATTACTATCTTTCTGAATATCGCCATATTCCAAGCCTCCTTAGATCGTATGGCAGGGGCAAAAAAGATTATGTATACATCTCTTTTGCCCCTCGGCCATCTTTTATTCAGTGTTTGCCCGGGAACCCACCGGTGCCTGTGAAGGCCATGTATAGCGAGTATACACAAACCAGTATGGCTATGGCCATCTCCAGGTAGAGAAAAAAGACACCATACTTGTACCAGGGTTCGTACTGTACAGGTTCTCCGTGCTTATATCCTCCTGCTGACATGAGTTACCTCCTTAAGTAGCGCATTGCGTTTTTCTCTATCTACCGAGCCACGATTCCTTTGAGCCGAAGCCATGGTCCTCGGGGTGCACGTCAAAGTGCATTGCCCAGAGGTAGATAAGGATGAACGGTATGAAGATAAATATTGCGACATAGGCGTATCCCATGTGGATGTTCTTGGAGAATCCATAGATAAGCGGGTATACGACACCGCCGAGGCACGAGACGCCGCCGATGAAGCCTGTTGCCGTCCCTGGCCGTTCCCTGAACATGAGCGGCACAATGGCGAAGGTCCCGCCAGTTCCGAAACTGATTGTGATACCGGTGATGGCAAGGAAGAGGACGCTCATCGTTACCTGCCCGGAGAGGCCCGCTATGGTGAGGAGGACCATCATGGTGGTAATGGACAGGAGGGCGAAGAGGAGCCAGTGCACCCTCGGAGAATATGGCAGGGCCTTTGATAGAATGGGGAATGGCATCCATCCCTTTCTCTGCCAGAGGTCTGACATGTAACCAGAGAATGGCCTGAAGAGCGAGGCGTTGAAGGACTGGACGGCGCCGAATGTACCGGCGGCTATCTGCACCTCTCTTACGCCGTGGAAGCCGAGGGCCTTGATGGCGTCGGCGAAGCCCCGCGCGTAGTAACCTGGGAGCCAGGCGTTCATGCCGATTTCGAGTCCGAAACTCATGGCATAGGCGAACATGAGGGAAATGGCGGCGAAACGGGTCCAGACAAAGGCCGTGTCCCTGAGGGTTGCGGTGCCCTTTGCCATGGCCGCGCGCTCGGCGCTCTTGGCGGCAACGCCCCTTACGAGGCATAGAGTGGCTATTATGAGGGCCACTATGCCGAGGTGCAGGAAGGCGCTTGGGTAGTTGAGGCCGTATATCCTTGGAAGCAAGAGGGCGCCCACGCCTGCGCCCACGTTACCTGTGCCGGCATAGAGCCCTTCTGCCGTGCCCATCTCCTCTTCCTCGAACCACTGGGCAACGTGCTGGATGCCGATGACGAAGGCGATGCCTGCCATGGCCACTATGGCCCTCTCGACGAAGAGCGTCTTGTAGTCAGTTGCGAAGGCTGAGGCGATGCTCATGACGCCGGTAATATAGAGGACAATGGCAAAGGCAACGGGAGCACCGAGTCTGTCGGCCATCCAGCCTGCCACTGGCCTCATGATGGGAGCGGACCATATGGCCGAGCTGGCCAGGATACCCATCTGCCCTACGGAGAGGTGAAACTTGGCGGCGATACTGGGGCTGAAGGCCGCTGTTGCGAACCACATAAGAAAGCACCAGAAAAAGGCCAGGGCCGCGAGTATCAGCTGCTCAACCTTGTGCGTTCTGATATTTCTCATCTATGTTGAACCTCCTTGCTAATATGACTTGCCTGTATTGGTGCGTTTAGACGGAAGCGTCGCCGCAGTCTGTTTTTTTTTGAAAGAAGAGTCCTTTTTGTGAACCAGAGACGCTCTTTCTTGCCAGACTGCGTGCAGTAGCGAAATTGAAGCGAAACTCTGGGAATAAGTCGGTTTCACCTCCTTTCTGATTCTTCGAATTGTATATATGTGTGTATTGAGTTGGGTAGTGTAACGTGTGTAACAAGTATCAACGCCCCTGGGTAAAGGCGTATCTTGCTCTTTCTGCAGATCTTACTTGATATCCGGTCTTTTCTGCAAGAAGGGTGAGGCAATCGTCATCTTGATCAGGCAGAGACTGGATATCTTTTCCCCCCCCTTAGCCCCTCTTCCCCCTCTTAGCTCCCCATCGCCCCCATCTCCCC
>CAYOVP010000006.1:0-60706 GCA_964407495.1 uncultured Thermodesulfobacteriota bacterium | reverse complement strand
AGCAGAGAAGAAGTGGTAATCTTAAAATTGCATGGTTCTATTGATTGGTTTGCTAAAAACAATTATCTTGAATCTGTGAAAAATTATCAGGAACATGGAACAAAAGATAAACCAAAAGACATTATATTTAACTGCAATGAGGATTGGGGGATTTCTAAAATTCTTGATGGCCCTCGTCACGACGATGATCCTCTCATTAATATGTACCGGGTTGCAGATATTGAAAATTTATACAAAAAACAACTCTTATTTTTTGCTACCCCTTGCATATTGACACCTTCTACCAATAAAGTAGTCTATGCAAGCCAGTTTAGAGATTTTTGGTACGGACTCGGTTTGTCAGGCGGTTCAAGATTTGGTATGGCAATAGTGGGCTTTTCTCTTTCGCCCCACGACATGTATACAAGGCAGGCCATTTATTTTCTTGTCAAACATTACCAAGAAGTCAACTGGGGTAAAGATGTGTATGGATTTAGGAAATCACCCTTAGTTCTCGTCGATTGTAAGCATACGAAAAAGGATTTAGAAGATTACAAAAAGAATTATCGCTTCGTTGATTTTAAGAAGGCAGAATTACATATGAACGGGTTTGATTTAGAGGCTGTTGAAAAAATATTCTCATAAAAAATAACCCTTGTGGGCTTGTGGGTGGGCTCTGCACACCAAAGCAACTTCGCTCTGACATTGGTTTTCTTTGCCCCGCTTTCTTTTTTCTAAAAGAAAGCGGGAGAATCTTTTTGTGGGCAAAGCCCACGGCCAATCTCATCTTCTTTCTTTTCGTCTTCCGGTTTTTCCATGAAGCAGTCTGGCGTTTTTCCTCCCATTGAAGAGCAGTTGAAGAGGCTTCCTGCCTCTCCGGGTGTTTACATAATGAAGGGGCCTTCTGGTGGTGTTCTTTATGTGGGCAAGGCCCGGAGTCTTCGTGCGCGTGTGCGGAGTTATTTTCGCGCAACAGGCGACGGGCGGTATGCCGTGCGTTTTCTCGCCTCGAAGACCGCCGTCATAGACTACATCGTCACAGACAACGAGAAGGAGGCCCTCTTTCTCGAGGATACGCTCCTCAAGAAGTTCAAGCCCCGATACAACATCCGCCTCAAGGACAGCAAGACCTACGCGAGCATAAAGATAACTGTAGGCGAAAAATTTCCGCGCATACTCGTTACAAGGCAGGTAAAGAAAGACGGGTCCATGTATTTTGGTCCCTATGTCTCGGCCCGCGGTGTGCGCGAGATGATAAAGACCCTGCGCAGGGTCTTTCCGCTCTGCGTACGGGCCTCGGCGCGCCTTCCGAGGATGACGAGGCCATGCCTCGATTATCAACTGGGGTTATGCAGCGCCCCAGGTGCCGGCCTCATTGGTGAGGAGGATTACAGGAAGATAGTGGATGGTGCAGTGATGTTCCTCTCTGGACGCAACCGCGAACTCATAAAGGACCTAGAGGCCGAGATGAACCGCTCCTCAGAGGCCCTCGACTTTGAACGCGCTGCGCTCATACGCGACCGCATCCGGGCCATCGAGTCCATGCTCGAGGGGCAGAAGGTGGTAAGCCACAGGGGGGAGGACCGCGACGTCTTCGCCCTTGTCCGGGGCGACGGGACCATAGTTGTTCAGGCCCTTCTCATCCGCGGCGGAAGGCTCGTGAGCAGTCTTGATTACGCCTTCCCGGAGAGGGGCCTACCTGAGGGCGAGATTTGGTCGAGTTTTCTCACGCAGTTCTACCGGTGCGGCAGGTTCGTGCCCGTGGAGGTCCTTGTTCCGTCTCGGCCTTCAGACCCTTCGCTCCTCGAGGACTGGCTTTCTGGCATGGCTGGCCGGAGGGTGCATATCCGCGTGCCGGTTCGCGGCGATAAGCGAAGACTCCTTGAGATGGCCCTTGAGAATGCCGGAGAGGCCCTTGCAAGGAGGTGCAGGAGGGAGAGTGCGAGTCTTGCAGCCCTTGAGGAACTGAGGCGCAGGCTTCGTATCGAGAGGGTTCCTCGATGGATAGAGGCCTTTGATATTTCGAATATATCAGGGACCCTTGCCGTTGGGGCAATGGTCTCTTTTCGCGACGGTGAGCCAGACCGTGCCGGGTACAGGCTCTTTCGCATAAAGGGCGTGGAGGGGCAGGACGACTATGCCATGATGGAGGAGGTGCTCAGAAGGAGATATGCGCTGGAGGCGCAGGCGCCAGGGGGGCAGGGCAAGGGCATTGAGGGTGAAGAAGAGGCCGGGCAGGCCCTGCCTGACCTTGTTCTCCTCGACGGTGGAAAGGGGCAACTCGGCGCGGCCATGCGCGTCATGGCAGAACTCGGCCTCTCGAAGGCGGTCTCCCTTGCGGCCCTCGCAAAGGAGAGGGTTGTTGAGAGTAGCGCCAGGGGCAGGGGCGCCAGGGGTGCAGGCCGAGGGCTTGGTAGCACGCTCACAAAGAAGGGCGAGAGGGTATATGTACCCGGAGCGCGCGACCCTGTCATGCTCAGGCCCGGCTCGCCCCCGGACATGATACTCTGCAGGATACGCGACGAGGTGCACCGTGCGGCAGTAACGTATCAGAGAAAACTCAGAAAGAAAAAACTCTTTACAAGCCCCCTCGACGGCATAGCGGGTATCGGCGAGAGACGAAAGAAAACACTGCTAAAGAGGTTCGGAAGCCTATCTAAACTCATTGAGGCCCCCATCAAGGAGATAACGGCCGTGCCGGGCATTACCGAAGACGTGGCCCGGAGAATAAAGGCCCTGAAGGAAGAGACAAGAGAAAAAGAAGGGTAGGGAGCGGCGGGCTACGCCCGCCCTACGAGATTACCTCGCAAGGTGATTGTTGGGTTTCGCTTTCGCTCTATCCAACCTACAAGTTCTTTCCAATGGCCGTAAGGCCATTGGTATTGGTTTTCTTTGTCTTACTTTCTTTTTTTCAAAAAGAAAGTTCCGCCCCATTACAAAACTTCTTTGATAAATTGCCATTTTATTATTGTTGGGTTTCGCTTTCGCTCTACCCAACGACAAGTTCTTTCCAATGGCCGTAAGGCCATTGGAATTGGTTTTCTTTGTCTTACTTTCTTTTTTCAAAAAGAAAGTAAGGAAATCTTTTCTCTTTAAAAAGGCAGTTCAAGTCCGGGTTCTACGTTGAGGAGTTTTTCTCTGACAAAGGTCTTTGCCTTTTCGAGGAGTTCTTCAGTCGTTGCCTCGAACCTCATGACCAGCACGGGCTGGGTGTTGCTCGCGCGCACAAGGGCCCAGCCGCCCTCGAAGTTCATGCGGAGGCCGTCTATGGTGATGACGTCCGTGAGTTCAAGGCCGCCGTCTTCGGCAGGGGCCTTCTCGAGGGCGTTGGCCAGTTCCTCTATTACCTTGAACTTTCTCTCGTCCGCACACTCTATTCGCATCTCCGGGGTGACTATGGTGGAGGGAAGCCCGGCGAGGAGCCCGGACAGAGTGGCCCCGGGGTCTATTGCCCGTTTCTTCGCAAGTATCTCCACGAGGCGGCACGATGCGTACACTGCATCGTCATACCCGAAGTATTTGTCGGCAAAGAAGATATGGCCGCTCATCTCGCCTGCCATGGCGGCCCCCAGTTCCTTCATGCGCGACTTTATGAGCGAGTGTCCGGTCTTCCACATGACGGCCCTTCCGCCGGCCTTTTCTATCTCGTCGTAGAGGACCTGCGAGCACTTCACCTCGCCCACTATGGTGGCCCCGGGCGTGGTCTCAAGTATGTCATGGGCAAAGATGACCATGAGTTTGTCGCCCCAGATGATGCCGCCCTTCTCGTCAACCACGCCTATGCGGTCGGCGTCGCCGTCATAGGCGATGCCAAGGTCTGCCTTCTCTGCGCGAACCCTCTCTATGAGGTCGGCAAGGTTGCCGGGGACCGTGGGGTCGGGGTGGTGGTTTGGAAAGTTGCCGTCAGGGAGACAGAATATATCGTCCACATCGCAACCGAGTTTCCTGAGAAGAGGCACGGCCACGGGCCCGGCAGTGCCGTTGCCGCAGTCTATGACCACCTTTATGGGCCGCTCAAGGTCTGGTAGATGAAACCTGTTCTTCACGTCTTCGATATAGGCTGGGATAATCTTTGTTGAGCGCTCCTCGCCAAGGGGCATCTCCCGCGGCGGACGGTCCCTGGCCGCCTTTCTCACCACACTGCCTATCTTCTTAATCTCCTCGCCGTGTATGGTCTCCTTTCCAATGCTTATCTTGAAACCATTGTACTCAGGCGGGTTGTGGCTCCCTGTTATCATGAACCCCCCGTCAACCGTAAGGGTCTGCATGGAAAAATACTGTAAGGGCGTTGGACAGACGCCTATGTCCACGCAGTTTATGCCGCTCTCCGTAAGGCCCCGGATAAGGGCGTCGCGTAGCGCCGTGGAACTCAGCCTCACATCGCGGCCAATGCTAAGAGTAATGGGGTCCTCAAGAAGTCCATTACTGCGCACATAGAGGGCATAGGCCCTGCCTATGGCCTCGGCCACTTCGTCAGTGAGGTCTTTGCCGTATACCCCCCTTATGTCGTACTCGCGGAATATGTGCTCTGGAACGCTGAACTCAGCCATGTAAAAGACCCCCTTTAGAGAAAGTAATGGAAGAGATAAAGATTTCCTTACTTTCTTTTAGAAAAAAGAAAGTAAGACAAAGAAAACCAGTAGGGTGGTACTCTCCACCAGAAGATAGTAATTACCTTGCGGCGCGTAAACCGTTAAAGGCTATTTCTTCCGCAGTCTCAGGAAAAAATCCTTGAGCAGGCCCTCGGCCTCTTTGCCAAGAACGCCAGAGGTTACGTCTATCCTGTGGTTCAGTCTCCTGTCTCTTGAAAAATCAAAAACAGAGCCGCAGGCCCCGGCCTTTGGGTCGTGTGCGCCGAAGACGAGCCTTGGCACGCGGGCCTGTATGAGGGCGCCCATGCACATGAGGCAGGGCTCGAGGGTCACGTACAGCGTGGTCTCCTCGAGGCGCCAGGCCGAGAGGGTGCGGGCCGCACGGGTAATGGCGACTATCTCGGCATGAAGCGTGGGGTCTGGAGTGCTCTCCTTCATGTTGAACCCACGCGATATGACCCTTCCGCCGCGTACCAGGACCGCGCCAACGGGCACCTCGCCCACGGCGCGGGCCTTCTCTGCCTCGGCCAGGGCCTCGGCCATGAGGGCCTCGTCCTTTGAGGCCACTGCTACGTCCTGTGCGGGCCCTGCCATCTTTTTTCCCATGTCCAGTATTTTCACTGCCCGCGTCCTCACTGCCTCTTCTCCATGCGCACGAATAGGGCCAGCGGCAGGGGTGATAGCGTGCCCTGGTAGACTGTCTCCGCTATGGAAATCACCCTGAACCGCGGTGTGAAGATCTCTTCTATTTCCTCTGGGCTGAACCTGTACGGCCCGCCCTCCATGGTCTCCTTCACATTGAAACACTTGAGAAAGAAGACGCCCTCTGGAAGGAGCAGGTCGTGAACCGTCTCCCTGTAGCACTCTCTTTTCTCTGGTGGAAGCGAGTGAAAGCACCCCCTGTCGAAGATAACGTCAAAGCCTGGGCTGAGATTGCTCTCAAGTATATCGTCCTCAACGAACTCTATGGCAAGGTCATCCTTGGCGGCATGCTCGCGGCAGAGTGCCACTGCCGTAGGAGATATGTCAGTGGCAGTGACATCAAAGCCCATGCGTGCCAGCGCCATGGCCTGTGTGCCCGGCCCTGTGCCGATATCGAGGAGCCTCCCGCCCTTTATATCCATCTCGTTGAGCGCGGCCTCGAGGTCAGGGTCGAGCCCAGGGTAATACCAGGGCATCTTTTTTTCCTCTGTCTCCTGGTATAGTCTTTCCCACTCATGTGGTTCCATCACCTGCGCTCCACTGGATTATGGCCACGCTCCGGACTGAAGGCCTCACGCGCCCTTCGCTCCACAGGCGCCCGCGTTGACAGTAAGGACGGTATGCAGTAAAGTTACCATATAAAATCCATTATTTGAAGGGGCGAAATGACTGATTTCAGGGTAAGAACAAGGAAGAGAACAGAATTCGTGGATATTACGGACGAGGTGGCCGCCTGCGTGAGAAAAAGCGGCGTGAAGGAAGGCATGGTAGTGGTGTACTGCCCTCACACCACAGCCGGCATCACCATCAATGAGAACGCAGACCCTGATGTCACTGCTGACCTGGAGATGAAGTTGTCCAAGATCGTCGAGCACCGCGACCCCGATTACCGTCATATGGAGGGGAACTCGGACAGCCACGTGAAGTCCACGCTCACGGGGGCCTCTGAGTCTATCATCATCAGTGGCGGCAGACTCTGCCTCGGCACATGGCAAGGCATATACTTTGCCGAGTTCGACGGTCCGAGGACGCGGAGCGTGTACGTGAAGATCCTGGAGGGTTGACCCTTTGTTCGACCCCTATCTGCGGTTATCTCTGGGAAGTCCTTGACCCTCAACGTCATTTCTGATAAAGTAAATAAATTTCTGTGCGCTCACTTCTTCAGATTCTCAAGACCTCCATCATTCCCGTTCCCGCACCCAGAATCTAATCCGGAAAGCGTAAAGACGCAATGGAGATAAAGGCAATAAGCGATAAGTGCGTCTTTTCATCACTGAGAGAGGCATGGAACGCCCTTGTAGAGAGGACTAACAGCGAGGCGCTCTTCATGAGGCACGAGTGGCTCCTCAACTGGTGGGATGCCTTTGTGCCCAGTGGAGAACCCTCTCTTATTACTGCCGAGAGGGGCGGTGAACTCGTGGGCGCCATTGCGCTCAAGAGGACAGTGGAGAAGGTGCGAGGCATCTCAGCAAAAAGGCTCTCGTTCCTGGGCGATTCGTCCTGGACTACCGGTGAGGTCCTCGTTCTGGATGATGACGAGGCAGTTGTCCGGGCCATTGCCGACCATATCCTTGGGCTTGAGTGGGATGTAGTGGATCTTCGGAATGCCCCGGACACCCCATCCATGCTGGCCCTTGTGGGGATGCTGGGAGAGGCCTCTGCAGACTCTGCCAGAGAAGACGGGGCGGCCTTTCCCTATCTCAGGTCAACCACGGCCTGGGAGGATTTTTTCCGGAGCAGGTCCACGCGTTTCCGGAAGGCCTCTCGGAACAAACTCAATAAGATTGCCAGGAAGGGGGAGGTCTCCCTTCGCCGGTACAGGAGGCCCGAGGAGATGGAAGAGGCCCTTGGCATAATCTTTGACATTGGGCTCAAGGGCTGGAAGCATACCATAGGGAACTCGGTAGCGAGTACAGAGGCCAACAGGGCCTTTTATTCCGGTGTGGCGCGTGCCCTCAGCCCAGGTAGTGGCGTGGATATCTGGGTCCTTGGCCTCGGCGGTGTGGATATCGCCTTTGAGTACCACATCCGTAATAGAAATTACATCATAGGACTGGTGGGGGATTTTGACGAGGCGTACAAGGACATCTCTCCCGGCTCTGTCCTCGACCTGCAGATCATGAGGCACCTATTCGAGGAAGAAAGCGGCTGCATATACAACATGGGGAGTGGATCGAGTTTTTACAAGGATAACTGGACGACCGAGAGCCTCAGATACAAGAGGCATTTTTTTTACAGGGGCAATGCCTGCGGCAAGATAATCGGCTTTACGGAGAAGAAACTGATTGCCGGCCTGAGAGGACTGCGTGAGAGGTTCAGGACCGGCGAGCCCGGGCCTCGTAGTGGAAGCGCAAGGAAGAAGGGATATTAATCATGGCACCTCACATACCGCTTCTTGACGAGTTTTCAGGGAGCATCACAAGGGAGATAAGCGCAGGAAGGTACCGGGCCATAGACTCCATGATATACCTCACCTACCGGTGTACCAGCAGGTGCAAGACCTGTAATATCTGGAAGCGGAATGCAGAGGGCTCGCAGGACACGGAACTTGGCTGGGACCAGTGGAGGGTAATACTGGGGAGGCTGTCTTCCTACGGCATAAAGAGCCTCGAGATCTTCGGCGGAGACGCCCTCCTCAGGAAGGACATCATCTATGACGTCATTGCCTTCTGCAGGGATAAGGGCATGGAGACCTTCTTTCCCACCAACAGTCTACTCCTCGACAGGGAGGCTGCCAGAAGGCTCGTAGCCTCTGGCCTCGGCACTATATACTTCTCCCTCGATGACGTAGATGTGGAGAACGACAGGATACGCGGTCAGAAGGGTGCCTTTGAACTCGTGGCCCGCGCCATGGAGAACCTCTGCCGTGAGCGTGGCCGTGGTGCAGGCCCCAAGATAATAGTCTGTACCACCATCTCCAACATGAACTACGACCACTTCGAGAGGGTTGCGGACTTTCTGCGGGATTTTCCCGTGGATGCCCTGTACCCCCGGGTGGTCTGCGAGTTCTCGAGAAAGAACATCGAGGAGTCCGAGGTTGAGGGCATAAGGCCGGAGCCCTACTTCGTCACCACAGAAGACACCTCTCATCTCCTTACCAGGGAGCAGGTCCTCGTCTTCAAGGAGTCACTCCAGAGGGCAAGACTCAAGGGCAGGGGCGGGAAGTCTCTTTACATAAACAGTCGTGCCGTAGAGGCCGCTGGAGACGATGCCTTTATACGTGGAAGACACCCTGAGAAAAAATGCCTCGTCTGTTCCACCTTCGTGACCATAGACCCTCTTGGCAATGTGACCCCCTGCCCCATGTTCAACAGGTACTCTATAGGCAACCTCCTTGAGTCGTCCCTCTGCGAAATCTGGGGTAACGCCGCTCACAGGAAGTTCGTGAGTGCACAGAGAGAGGGAGCAGTAAGGATCTGCTCAAACTGTGTAATGAGGGGGTATTACCCCACCCTCTCCGAGACCTGCGCCCACTACTTAAGGAAGACCATGGCAAGGGTAGCCTCGTGAGCCGGGCGCCGCGGCAGGAGGGAGGGGGTGGAGCAGGAGGGGGCAGGGCAGGGGGCATGGCCGGGGGCGGTCTCCGTGTAGTGGTGATCGTAAGCCCTGATATCTCGGATATCTATTTTGCCAACCAACTCATGAAAGAGTTGAACGTGGTGGGGGTATTCGTCGAGAGACAGGACTCCTACCCCACGGATACGCTCTCGCGTCTTGCAAGGGGGCTCCGGTACCTCGCGAGCCCATCGGCCATGGCCGCAAGGGTCATGGAGGAGGTATACGGGAAGGGGCTCAGGAAGCGGGCCGAGGCCGTGAACATCGAGGGGTTCGGAAACGAAGGGCTCGGCCTGGAGACAACCTCCTTTGAAGGCGAGGTCGTCTACACCGAGGGCTGTAATGATATAAACGACGAGGTGTACGTCGAGAGGCTCCGCTCCCTTGCTCCTGACGTCGTTGCGGTCTGTGGTGCTTCCATACTCAGAAAACCTATACTGGACGTGCCTTCGAAGGGAACGCTAAACCTCCATGGCGGGCTCTCGCAGTGGTACAGGGGTGTCTGGACGACTCTCTGGGCCGTTTATAACGAAGAGCCTCAGTACGTGGGCGCTACAGTGCATTATGTGAGCAGCGGCATAGATGACGGCGGGATAATACACCAGGGACGGCCTGTCATCGAAGCGGGAGACGACCACGAGAGCCTCTACGTAAAGGTAGTGAAGATGGGCACGGGCCTCATGATAAGGTCCATAAGGGAGATGGAGGCAGGCACCATAGAGGCCCACCCCCTGGAGAAGAAGGGAAGGCTTTACCTCAAGAAGGACCTCACGCCACGTGTGATTCGTGAGGTCTGGCGCAAGGTGGACTCAGGCCTCATTAGAAGATACGTCGATAACGGGGGGCTTGATCTAAAGGTGGATATATATGATTAGGGTCTGCAGGCTATGAAGATTACGAGAAGGGCCTTTCTCTCAGGGGCATTGAAGTCGGCCTCTGCCTTCTTACTGTTCAGGATGGGCCTTGGGGCCCGTCCTGCGGGGGCGGGGCCTGGTTCCGTGGCAGGAGAGGGGCCTGTAGATGATCGAGCAGGTCTTCCGGGCTCACGGGTGGTCTCGGTACGTTCGCCAGGGGCCGTATCATGGGACTTCGAGACCCATCCATACATAGACCATATAGACGGGAGAAAGGTGGGGGACATGCTCGGGGCCGGGCTCAGGGAACTTACGGGCGCAGTCTCGGTCAAGGAGGCCTGGAGGAGGGTTGTCCCCGGATACAGGCCAGGGCAGAGGATAGCCATAAAACCCAACTTCAATGACCTGCACGGCGGCATCAAGGGCATGATTACCTCTCCGGCGCTCATTAACGCCGTCATCGATGGCCTTGTCTCCTCGCTCGGCGTAGCGCCAGGAGATATAATCGTCTACGACCTCTGCCGCCTTATACCGGACGAGATGAGGGCAAGGTTCAGCCGGCCTGTCACCTTTCTTGAGCCCTATGGGAGTTCTCTCGTGAGAAAACTCGAGTACAGGGCCTTTGGTTTTCCGCTTGCAAAGGCCGACCCCAGGGCACCGGTGAAGATGACGAGAGAGGTCCTCGATAAGGCCGGCAGGCCAGTCAGGTGCTACATGCCCGTGGTACTTACATCCGTGCAGCATATAATAAACATGCCTCTACTCAAGGCCCACCGTTTCGTCTCCAACTCCGGGGCACTCAAGAACCACTACGGCTCAGTGAGGTTCAGCGACGGGAGCATGAGCCCCAGGTATCTTCATCCTCCCATAATCGAGGATTCCATAGTGGATATCAACGCCCACAGGGAGATACGCACCAAGACGAGGCTCATCGTAATGGACGGTCTCTTCGGCAGGATAGACAGAGACGGCCCGCCCGTGAGGTGGAAGACCTTTGGAGGCGGTACACCGGCCATGCTCCTTCTGTCGAGAGACCCCGTTGCCACAGATTCCGTTGCAAGGCATCTCCTGGCCGCTGAGATGGATCTGCACGGCAGGGCCATTCTCTCTGACGAATACCTCCGGGTGGCCGCCTCTCGTGGCCTTGGAACCTATGAGGCCCCTCCAGAGGGCAAGGGGTTCGAGAAGATAGACAGGAGGGATATTACCCTCTGATATGATGTACAGGGTTTCAGGCATTGAGAGCGGGTAGAACTTCGACCAAAGGGTCAACTCAGACTGCCCATCTCCATCTTTAGAACTCTCCTCAGGATACTCCTTTTTTTTGAGATTCTTTCCCGAAGAGTGAGCGCCTTCTTGGCCAGTGCCCGTCTCTTTCGTCTACCTTCATGGGAGGATGGAAGAGGGGCTGCCCCAAGGGTCTGTGTTGAATCAGGAGGGCCGAGATAAAGGCACCTGGAGGGCTTGGGCCCATGCATGACCCGGCCCTGATATTGCCATAGTCTGTACCATAGTGACTGAATTGGTACTTGATATATAGGGCATGGGAGGGTAGAGACGGAGCATTGTCTTTTCGAATCTCCCAAGGTCAGATAAGCCTTTGGTATTAAGCCTAAAAAAGAGGAAATTTATACTAAAGGCCTATTGTTATAAACTATAGCAGAGGTTATAATGTACGAACATAAAATGGCATTGTCTATGGTATATGCATCACAAGGCCTGCCGTGTATCGAAAAAGACGAGGCTTTGTCAATGGGGTGCTCTGGCCTAAGCAAGGTGACAGAAGGAGCAGTTGGCCAAAAAACAGCCATGGAGGGTAGGTCAGAGGGATGGAAGAATGTATCTGTCCTGTGTGTGAGAAGGTCTTCTATGTCGAGAGAGGCAGTGCGCCTGTACACTGCGCCTACTGCGACACCATTCTTAGCGAGAACCACGGTGAATAGGATGCGGGGGGCTCAAGGGTGAACGCCGGGATCGAGGAGAGTGTCGGTGAGGGCACGCTGGCCGCGCCGGTCTCAAGGGCCTTCGGAGGGGTCAGGTGCTGGTTATGTGCCTTGTGCCCCGGGTCAGCGCAATGGATGGCGGTGCCGCTCGAGTCAGTCTGCATGAGATGGGAGGTTCCCGGCCCCCAAACTGCAGAAGCGTCTTGAGGAAAAAAGGAAAGGCAACAGGATAACTTGCCAAATGACATAGCAACGACAGGTCAAGGTTAATGAGACAATGGAGAGTGGAATAGTGAAATTAAAGAGGATGCTTCTGGTCTTCATGGCCATCTCGGCCTTCATGGCGGGCTCACTGCCGGCCAGGGCAGTAGAGGCCCGCAGGGCGCGAACTGCCGCACCGCCGAACCGTACACAGACGCTCAGTAGGAGGGCGCCTCTCGAGAGAACGGCACGCTTCGCGGTCAGGGAAGGCGATTACCTCATCGGGCCCGAGGATGTACTCGAAATATCCGTCTGGAAGAACGCCGCCCTATCCAAGACCGTAAAGGTCCGGCCAGACGGCAAGATATCCCTGCCCCTTATAGGCGATATCAAGGCCGCCGGACTTTCACCGACACAACTTAAAAAGGTAATAGAGAGCGAGGTCTCGAGGTATCAGCAGACAGCCATTGCCTCTGTTATCGTTACCGAGGTCAATAGTTACCGCGTCTTCATACTCGGGGAGGTGAAGTCCCCCGGGGCGTACCAGATGAAGACGCGTACGAGTGTGCTCCAGGCAATAGCCCTTGCCGGCGGGTTTACGGAGTTTGCCTCGCGGAACAAGATGAAACTCATCAGGAGGAAAAAGGACGGCAAGGGAGACGAGAAGATTACCATCAGGTTCAAGGATCTCGTCTATACAAAGAACTCTGACAAGGACGTCATACTCAAGCCGGGGGATACTATCTTTGTACCATAAAATCAGGGCCCTCCTCGTACTCCTCCTGGCACTCTTTTCTCTGCCAGAGACTGTGCGGGCGGCCAATAATATCATAACCCCCTCGCTGACCATAGGCGGCATCTACGACAGTAATATAAACTTCAGTAACAGTACTACAGATGTTAATGGCATAGACTATATCGCCCTCATAAGGCCGGGCCTCGCTTTTTCCAGCGAGTCCAAGCGATTGACTCTCAAGTCTTCCTATTCCTTTGAGGCCAAACTCTATGCCAACAACCCTACGCTCAATTTCTTTACCCACAGTGGTGACGTGGAGATGCTCGACCATATTACGCCAAGAACTTCCCTGGGGCTGACCGATACCGTGAGGTTCAGCCAGGAGACAGCAGACGCCTTTAATATCGGCGTTCAGACGAGGCGGACCAATACCTTCCTCAACACCGCCACCATTGATGTCTCCCATATGTTCACAGAGAAGACCTCCGGGGACCTTGCCTACGCCAACACGCTTCTCCAGTTCCAGGACCCGGCCTTCTCGGATACGAGAACCGACACGGCCACTGCAACGGCCTCTTACGCATACACTCCTACCACCACGCTCAGCGCCTCCTATGAATTCACAAACTTCACCAGCAATACATCGGACGGCAATATCACCACAGCCACCCATACCACCTCGCTGGGTTTCAGTACAAAGCCCACGCCCTCAACCTCGCTCTCCTTGAGCGGAGGCGCCGTATACACGGATGTACTGAACTCGCATCTCAACTGGAACGCCTCGGCAAAGGCCTCCAAGGCCTTCAAGAGCACCTCGGTAAAACTCGGGTATTCCCGTTCCATAACCAACTCCATAGGGCTCTCTACCCAGATAATAGCGAGCCAGGCCTACTCCGTAGAGACTGCATACAAGATAGGCTCATCAAATCTGCTCAGCCTCTCGGGCTTTCTATTCGATGACAAGGTCATAGAGGGGACAGGAGTGGATTTCCTCTCATTCCAGGGGGTGATGACCGACGAGTATAAGGTCAACTCCTGGCTCAAGATAGTACTTGGCTACTCCTACTTCAAGCAGGAAGACAAGGCAGGGCTGGCCCTTGCAGACAGTTTTGTGAGGAACGTCGTCTATCTCAACTTCAACCTTACACCCGGGGGATGGAAACTATAGGTCATGGATGAACAGATAAAAAAGATCTTCGCTTATCTCGAGATGGCAGGAAGACACAAGTGGATTATCGTCATCTTCTTTGTGGTATGCACGGGTGTGGCTACGGCGCTTGCCCACTATATGCCCGTGTATTACCGTTCATCTACGCTCATACTCGTGGAGAGGCAACAGGTACCTGAGAAGTACGTTATGCCCACGGACAAGACACCCTTCAGCGACAGGCTCAACACCATCAGCCAGCAGATAATGAGCCGCAGCAAGCTCGAGGAGGTGCTCAACAGGCTCGGCATATACGATAGTTTTGTAAAGGAGATGCAGGAGACCCCTCTGAACATGCTCCTTAATAGGCTCGGCCTGGGCATGAAGAAGGATATACCCACGGAGTCTGTGATCAAGGAGATGAGAAGAAGGATCACGGTCAAGGTCATAGGCGGGCGGCGTGGTGGAGGCGACGCCTTCAAGGTGAGTTTCGTGGGCAGGGACCCCCTCATGACCAAGAAGGTTACAGAGACCCTGGCCTCGCTCTTCATCTCCGAGAATATCCGGGTGCGCTCCCGGTACGTGGCAGGCACTACGGACTTCATAGAGGTAGAGCTCTCAAAGGCCAAGGAGAGCCTCGAGAGGCAGGAAAAACAGGTTCGCGACTTCAAGGAAAGATACATGGGAAGCCTTCCGGCCCAGATAGACGCAAACCTCAAGACCCTTGACAGACTCCAGACCAACCTTCAGTCCACGGAGAAGGCCATTACAGCGACAAAGGAGAAGATAGGGATCCTGCGAGACCAGATAGGCGTGGAGAACATACCCTCCACCGAGGGTAAGCCCCGGAGTCCCGCGGTAATGGCCGTTGAGGGCGAGATAGCCAGGGCTCGCGCCAGGCTCTCGGCGCTCCTCTCCGTGTACAAGGACGATTACCCTGACGTCATACTTCTCAAGAACCGCATACGAAACCTGGAGGCAAAACTCGAAGTAACTCGCAAGAAGGCCGCTGAATCTGAGGCAGGCCTCGGCACCCCGCTCCAGGTCGATACAGAGGACGCCAAACTCTACGCAGACCTCAAGGCCGCAGGCGCGGAACTTGCCTCGCTCCAGGCAGACAAGGCCAGGATAGAGGAGCAGATAAAGATCTATGAGAAGCGGGTGGAGGATACGCCTGCCAATGAGCAGAAACTCACGGAACTCAGGAGGGATTACGATATTACCCTCAAGAACTACCAGAACCTCCTGGAGAAGAAGATGAGCGCCAAACTTGCCGAGAACCTCGAGGAGCGGCAGAAGGGCGAGAGGTTCAGGATAATGGACCCGGCCTACCTGCCCATGAAGCCCTACAGGACGTACAAGCGGAGCCTGCCGGTCTTTGGGGCCATGTCCGGGCTGGGCATGGGGTTTTTCATAGTCTTTCTCATGGAGTTTGCAACCCCTACGTACAGAAAACCAGGGGAGTTGAAGGACGACTTGGGTCTGCCCGTTCTCTCGGTAATCTCTCACCAGAACAGGCCGAGTTTTGGTGAGGCAACTGGTGCTAAGGACGCGTAATAGAAAAGAGGCAACTTACAATGGCATGGTTCCCATCACTATTCAGAAAGAAAAAATCTGGCGCCGAGCCCCCCGCCGAGGGCGCCGAGGTGCGCCTCGTCAGTGGCGCCAAGCGGACCAAGCCCCGTATCTGGGCAGTGGGAGGGGGCAAGGGCGGGGTGGGCAAGAGCCTCGTGGCTTCAAACTTTGGCATATACCTATCCAAGTTCGCCAAGAGAGTCCTCCTCGTGGACGCCGACTTCGGGGCCGCGAACCTTCACACCATAGTGGGTGGAGAGGAGCCGAGGTTTACTCTCTCGGCCTATCTGAAGGGCGGTTTTGATGATATAAGGTCTCTAATCAGGAGGACGGATGTACCGTGTCTCGATCTCCTCGGAGGCTCGAAGGATTCTTCGGACGCTGCCGATCTTCGCGGCAGCGGCATGGTACGGCTCCGCGCCGCACTCAGAGACCTCGATTATGACTACATAATAATAGACACCGGCCCGGGCACAGCGGCCAACCTCCTCGATATCTTCCTCACGGCAGGAAGAGGGATACTCGTTACCACCCCCGAGCCCACGGCCATAGAGAATACGCACAGGTTTCTGAGGTGTGTCTATCTTCGCAGGATAAGGCAGTTGATGGCAGAGGAGGAAGACGGCGGCCTCGGGCGCATTCTCAGAGAGGTCCTCAGCGGGCCCGAGGCCTCGAGGCCCAGGACCCTGGCAGGCGTTCTTCGGGCCGTGAAGGACGTGGATGCAGATGAGGGTCAGAGGCTCACCGAGACACTCAACGGTCTCGGTATCTCCATTATCGTGAACCAGACGACCAGCGAAGAGGACTCTGACCTCGGCGACTCCATGGTGCGTGTCTGGCTCGATTACTTTGGCATGAACGTATCGTTTCTCGGGCAGATAACCCGTGACGACATGGTCTCCACGTCTGTGCGTTCGCGCCGCCCCCTCGCCCTCTCCTTGGGATACAGCGGGGCGGCCTGGGACCTTAAGAAGTGCATAATAAAACTCCTTGAGGAGGAAAAACAGATGACGCCTCATCTCAGGGCCATACTGTAGAAATATCTTTACAGGGAGCGTAGAAGATACATGACTGATATCAAGATGGAAAATTACTACGAGACACTAAAGATCACGCCTGAGGCCTCGCAGGAGGTCATCAGGGACGCCTTCGAGAACCTCAGAAAGGTATATGGAGACAGGTCTTCGGCAGTCTATTCCATCTACTCTGAGGAAGACAGGAAGAGACTCATGGATAGGATAGCCAGGGCATACCAGGTGCTCGTGGACCCTGCGAAGAGAAGGTCCTATGACGCGGCCCTTGCCTCGGGGTCCGAGACCTTCGGCGATATAGGGTCTTCGGGGACACTGCCCCTCTCTGAGGCGCCGGAGTTGGAGGAACTGCGGGAGGAGACGAGATACGATATAAAACTCAGGGGTCCCCTCGGGGTCATGGACACCACCAAGCCTGTTGTCTGCGAAGAGTACAGGGCCCTCTACGCCAGGCTCGAACAGATAAACCGGGCCAGGGGCAGAAAAAAAGTCATATCCATAACGAGCGCGGGCATTGGAGAGGGCAAGACGACTACAGCGGTGAACCTGGCCTATGTTATAGCGAGGGGCTTTGGGCGGAAGGTCCTCCTGATAGAGGGTGATCTCAAGAAGCCGGGCTTGTCCCAGTTCTTCCACGTGGAAGAGAGGGCCCCGGGACTCGTCGATATCCTTACTGGTGAGGCGGAGTTCAACTCGTGCCTCTCCCGCCTCGACAATACGGGCCTCTACATGGTGCTTGCCGGCAGGGCTGTTGACAACTCCTCCGAGATACTCGCGCTTCCTGGCTTTTCGACACTCCTCACGGCCCTCAGAGACCGTTTTGATTACATACTCATCGACTCGCCGCCGGTCCTGCCCTTTGCCGATATGACGGTGCTCGGCGGTATCGTCGATGGCATCGTCTTTGTAGTGAGGGCCGGAAAGACCCCACGCCACCTCGTAAGAACGGCCATAAAAGACCTTGGGGAAGCCGGCGTCATGGGCATGGTGCTGAACGACTCAGACAGCGCCCCAGGCAGTCATACTTACTGAGAGAGGAGGGCCGCTTATCCTGCCAAGTGGCGGATCGTGATCATGAGGTGTCCTTATTTCAATCTGCGAAGACTTGGTGTATTGCTTTTCGAGGGTGCGCTCATATTCCTCACCTCTACCATGGTGGCTGGTATCAGGTTCTGGATAGATGGTTCCGATGTCGTGGCGTCAATCTTCGAGTATGACCCGCACTTCATGAAGACCTCCATCATAACGGCAACGTACCTCTACGCCTTTTACCACTTCGACCTCTTTGCCACCCATAACTACAGGCCTTCGAGGCAGATGGCCGTGAACCTCGTCATGGCCGTTATCACCGCCTCGGTCGTACTCTTCAGCCTCTACTTTGTTATGCCCTCGACGAGTACGTGGCGGGGCATACTCCTTGCCAACAACATCATGGTCCCGCTCACCGTGCTTGTCTGGAGGGCGTCCTTCGCAAGTTGGGTAGTACCGCTATTGCCAAAGAAGAACGTCCTGATAATCGGCTCCGGAGAACTGGCGAGAAAGACGGGAGAGAAGATCTACAGGGGAGCAGGGCTCGGGCTACGGCTCGTTGGCTTCATTGACGAGGACCCGGCCAAGCTCGGCGTCTCCATAGTCAACCCAGGGGTTGTTGGCGGCTATGATGACATTGCGAGGATTGTAAGGGAGAACAGGATAGAGAGGATAATCATAGCGCTCAGGGAGCGCAGGGCAAGGCTTCCCATGTCGGCGCTTCTCGACTGCAGGCTCCGCGGCGTGGCCGTGGAAGAGAGCGAGACCTTCAACGAGAGGGTACATGGGAAGATACCGCTCGACCACTTGAACCTGAGCTGGGTGGTTTTTTCCAGCGGTTTTGGCTCCATAACATCGAGAAAACGGATAAAGAGGGTAGAGGACATCCTCTTCTCCGTCGTCTCCCTCGCCGTCCTCTCGCCCTTTTTCGTTATCATCCCCATACTCGTAAAACTGGGTTCCAGGGGGCCTGTGCTCTATACGCAGGAGAGGGTGGGAGAGAATGGGAGGGTTTTTACCATTTACAAGTTTCGAACCCTGCGGCATGGCGCAGAGGCCGAGACCGGCCCTGTCTGGATCTCGCGGCAGAAGGGCATTACGCCCCTGGGCAGAGTGCTCAGGAGGACGAGGCTCGATGAACTGCCGCAGATAATAAACGTCCTCAGGGGGGATATGAGTTTTGTGGGCCCCAGGCCGGAGCGACCCTTCTTCGTGAAGAAGTTGAAGAAGATGATCCCCTACTACGAGATGCGCACAGTCGTCAAGCCCGGCATCACGGGGTGGTCGCAGGTGCACTACCCCTACGGGGCGAGCGAGAAGGACGCACGGGAGAAACTCAAGTACGACCTTTATTACATAAAGAACATGTCTCCTGTTCTCGACATGCTGATATTTTTTCTCACCATCAGGACCGTTGTCCGTGGCCGTGGCGGACGATAAGGAGAAGCGTCAAAGATGCTAAACTGGTACCTTGTGCAGACGAAATCGAGGAGCGAGGACGTTGTTGCCCAGAAGTTTCGCGAAAGTGGCCTCGAGGTCCTGAACCCCAAGTACATGGCGCGGAAACTCGTTCGGAGGAGGCCCAGGGAGGTCTCGTTGCCCCTCTTTCCGGGGTATGTCTTCCTGAGGTTCGACGACGCCATGGATTACCGCATGGTGAAGTACACGCGGGGCGTGAGGCGGGTGGTGGGCTTTGGCGCAGGTCCCGCCGTTGTGCCGGCGGAGATCATAGAGGGCATAAGGTCGAGGATTAGAGGTGGGACGGATGAGATGGTGGAACTCTATGCCTGCTCCTTCAGACCAGGAGACGAGGTCATAATCCGCGGCGGCGGGCTCGAGGGATTCACCGCTGTCTTCGAGAAGGAGATCAGCGGCATAAGGCGGGTTAGCATACTGCTGAACTGCGCCCTCAGCGCGCGTGTTGTAATAGACGGCGCCATGCTTGCCATGGCCTGACCCTCCAGCGGGAGAGACCCGAGGGTCATAAACAAGATACATGGGCATGATTTTCATAGACCAGGGCCCGCAATGGGCCAGACAGGCGGTTGAGCAGGACCGTACCTGAATGGCGGTAGCCTGTCCAGGATCCGCTGGGTGGCCAGGCCCCTGCCCCCTTGCCCCCCCTGCACCCCTGCCCCTGAGGGCCTGCCTTGCGCTTTCCAGAGGGGCTTACCTCAGAGGTGCGCAAGATCTACACTCAGAGAACAGAAAATGGACTTTCCCCATGAGCCATGCCAGGAGCCATGTCCAGCCTCTATAGAAAAAAAATAATGACCAGTCTCAAGATGTCCGTAAGGCTCGCCGGGAGCACGGCTCTGTACTATAGCGGCGCCACGAGGATGTACAGGGCCTCGAGGAGAAAGAAGGGGGCTGACGGTATAGCCATACTCGCATACCACGACATAGCGAGGGAGTCGCACCTGGGCCTCCAGGTCCCGGCAGGGGTCTTCGAGAGACAGATGAATTATCTTCGCAAGGAGAACTACAATATACTCAGCCTCGATGAGGCCGCCTCCCTCCTTGCCTCCCAAGAAGAAATCCCCCCGGAGAGCGTGGTCATAACCTTTGACGACGGGTACAAGAGCATTTATACGGATGTATTCCCCATTGTAAGGAAGTACGAAATCCCCATTACGGTCTTCGTCTGCACAAGGCCCGTGGAGGAGCGGACGGCCCCCTTTGTCGATGCCATAATCCATGCCGTGAAGGTCAGCCAGAGGCCGGGAATCGACCTCACGGACTGGGGCATGGGCACCCTCGGGATCGAGGGTCCCCTGGAGAAGGACGAGGCGAGCCGAGAGATCATAAACCGTAGCAAGTCCTTCTCAGAGGAGGAGCGCAGGCGGTTCAGGGACTTCGTCTTCAGAGAACTCGGCGTGGATGGCGAGGCAGAGGAACTGAGGGACATGATGCTCAACTGGGAGGAGATAATCGAACTCAGCAGGGAGGGCGTGTCCTTCGGGTCTCACACCGTCAACCATCCCTGCCTTGCCGGTATCCCACTAGAGGAGGCCGCCAGAGAGATAGGCGAGTCCAAGAGGATACTCGAGGAGAAGACGGGCAGAGAGGTGACCTCCTTTGCCTATCCCTACGGCTCTGCAGGAGACATCACGAGGGAAGTAAGAGACCTTGTGGAGGAGGCGGGCTACCGGTGTTCCTGCGTACTGGGGGGCGGAAAGAACTGGCCTGGCGAGGACCCCTTTCTCCTCAAGAGGAAGAACATAACTGACCACATAAAACACGACTTTCTCGTACCCTTCTCCAAGGCCGACTTTGCAGTCCAGGTCTCGGGCATAGTGCCCTCGGCCTATGACACGCAGGCGGTCCTTCCGGCCAGGGGTGAGGGGCGTATAAACATACTCTTCATCATAGACCAACTCCGCGGCATGGCCGGCACAGAGCGCCACCTCCTTTACCTCGCCTCCGGGCTCGAGAAGAAACGCTATAACTGCTACATCTGCACCTTCGACGGCAGGGAGGGGGTCATGCCCAGGGCCATAAGGGAGAGGGGGATACCGCTCCTTGACCTCGGTCTCAACAGGATATACTCGCCCGAGGCGCCCTCAAAGGCCATTATGCTCTGGAACTTCATGAGGAGGAAGAAGATCGATATAGTCCAGACCTATCACTTCAAGTCCGATACCTTTGGTGTCTTGGTGGCAAGGCTCGCTGGTGTGCCCTGCATAATATCGAGCAAGCGCGACATGGGGGACCTCAGATCGAGAAGGCAGACGATTCTCAGCAGGGTCATGAACAGGTACACCCACGGCTGTATCACTGTCTGTGACCGCGTGGGAGAAAGGTTCAACAGGACGGAGCGCATACCTCGTGAGAAGATGCTCACCATCTACAACGGCGTTGACTTCGAGCGCTTTGACCTCGACAAGGCCCCCGCGAGGTCCAGGAAAGAACTTGGTTTTGATGAGAGCGACTTTGTCATAGGCACAACGGCCATCTTCAGGCCCGAGAAGGCGTACCACATACTCTTCGAGGCAATAGAGATGGTCCTGCCGGAGATAAGGGAACTCAAGGTCATGATCATGGGGTTCGGGCCCCAGTACAGGCACTTCGTGGATTACTGCGAGAAGGGGGCGCTCCGTGAGGCCGTAACCTTCCTTGGCCGCGTAAGTGACGTGGAGACCTACCTCCCGCTCCTCGATGTCTTCTGCCTCGTACCCAACAGGAACGAGGGTTTTTCCAATGCCATACTCGAGGCCATGGCAATGGAAAGGCCTGTCATAGCAACGGACGTTGGCGGCAACGCCGAGGCCGTTGTGGATGAGGAGACGGGCTTCATAATTCCCCCCAACGACGCCGCAGCCCTGGCTTCGCGCATAAGATTCCTCTACGAGAATGCCGGGACAAGGAAGGCCATGGGCAGGAAGGCCGGCGAGAGGGCCAGGGAGGTCTTCTCCCTCGATGCCATGATAAGGAGGCACGAAGACCTCTATGCCGAACTCTACTCCAGGGGTCGGTGTGTTGGCCAGAGACGAGAGAGCCAGACAATGGGGTCTCAGTCATGACAAGACCGAACGTGATACTCATCTCCCTCGATACCGTAAGGGCAGACCATCTCTCCTGTTACGGGTACGGCCGTTCAGAGACGCCCATGATAGACGCCATTGCCTCCGAGGGAACCATCTACAGGCAGAACTTCTCAACAGGTGTCTGGACGCCTCCGGGGCACGCCTCCATGCTCACCGGGCTCTATGTCTCGGAACACGGCGTCTATGATAACAACCGTCTCGATGAGTCCATTCCCGCCATAGCCACTACGCTCAGGGACCATGGGTACAAGACGGCCGGATTCGTCTGCAACAGCCAGGTCGGTGCCCTTGTGGGGCTGGACAGGGGGCATGACCTCTTTGTCGAGGTCTGGAAAGGTGTTGAGACAAACTCCATGGCAGAGAAGATAGCAAAGGGTGTGGCGAGGCGGATAAGGCAGAGAATCGGATACAATGACATGGGGGCGGCAAGGACCAACAGGGAGTTCGAGAACTGGCTCGATGGTCTACCTGGGGGAGGGAGCCCCTTCTACGCCTTTCTCCATTACATCGAGGCGCACAACCCCCTCTCTCCGCCCCGTCCCTACAACGTGAAGTATCCGCGGGGCATGAACATCGAGAGGGTAAGGAAAGTGGCCCATAATCCCCTTGTCTGTTTCATAGAAGACCTGCCGCTCACCGAGAGAGAGCGCGAGTTCATCGTTGATCTCTACGATGCCGAGATCCGCTACCTCGATGCCATTGTGGGCGAGGTCGCCAGAATGCTAAGGCAAAGGGGGCTCTACGACGATACCATGATAGTCATAACCGCCGACCATGGAGAGCACTTCGGGGAGTACGGCCTCTGGTCGCACGTGGCGAGCCTCTACAGGGAGGTCCTCCATGTGCCCCTCATCATAAAGTTCCCGGCAGGTACGCCCTGCCTCGGCGAGGTTGCTTCATGCACCCAACTCGTTGACATTTTTCCAACAGTCATGGAGGTTACGGGTGTTGATTCTGAGAAGGGCCCAGAGACATCTGGAAAGAGCCTGGTGTACAGGGGGGCTGAAGGCCTATTTCACGAGTATGTCTTTGCCGAGTGGGAAGGGCGTGTCCCCTACTACATACAGAGAAACTCATCCGGACAGGACAGGGCCTCGGTAGATGCCCTGCGGGTACAGATGTCCATGGTTCAGGATGAAAGGCACAAGTACATACTCAAGTCCAATGGAGAGGAGATCCTTCTCCATGTAGGAGATGGTCCTGAGCGGCCCGTGGAGATAGGTGACAACAGGGCCTGCCGTGACCGCATGAGAGAGGAACTCATGAGAAGGGCCGGGGGACTTGGGCCGGGGGGCAGGGAAGAGAGAAAGGTGGACAAGGAGATAGAGGAAAACCTCAAGGCACTGGGCTACCTCTGAGGTCTGCTCATAGACATTCTGATATGACATCCATACGCAGGGTTTTCACCCACTCATTCACCTACATGCTCGGCAACATCGCCGTCATGGCCGCGGCCTTTGTCTCCTTTCCCCTCTGGACACGCCTCCTCTCGGTCTCTGATTACGGGGTCTTCTGCACCGTTACCATTACAATTACCTTCATGAGCGTCTTCTTGAAGTTCGGCAACCAGCAGGCCGTGGTAAGGTATTATCACGACTATACCTCTGACGAGCAGAGGCGCCGCACATACTACTCCACCATGATACTCGGGGCCCTCATGATAGGCGCCGCAGTAACGGCCCTGTATGTAGCGGCCATTGGCGCTCTCTACGGGACTTTTCTGAGTCTGGAGTGGAGATGGTACCTCGTCATAGCCGGCGTTGGCGGGCTCCTTGCCGCCATGGTGGAACTTCTCCTCAACTTCTTCAGGGCCTCGGAGCGCATCGGCGCCTACAATGCCGTAAGGATCATCCGCAGGTACGGAGGGCTCGGCCTCAGCGTGGTCTTCGTGGTAGCCTTCTCCTGGGGTATCTATGGCCTATTCATTGGCCAGATACTCGCCCTTGGCCTTACGGCCCTACTGATGCTCTACCTCCTCTTTAGGGGGAGGGTCCGGGATCTCGGCCTTAGGTATTTTTCCCCTGGGTTCCTCAGAGAGGCGGTAAGTTACGGCTTTCCACTCATCTGGCTGGAACTCTCCAACAACATGCTGGCCATAAGCGACAGGTACGTAATACTCTTTTTCCATGGCACACACGATGTGGCGCTCTACTCCGCCGGATACAACGTAACGCAGTACGGCCTCGAACTCCTGTATCGTCCCCTCTGGCTCGCCGTAGTACCCATCTACCTCAGGATACACAAGAACGAGGGACGCGAGGAGACGGAGAAGTTTCTCTCGAGGACCCTGAAGTATTACCTCATGGCCGCCATCCCCATGGTCTTCGGTCTTGGCTATATGGGTAGCGAACTCCTCGGTATCCTGGCAACGCCTGAGTACCGGTCTGCCTATTCTGTCATACCTGTAATAAGTCTCTCGTACCTCTTCTTCGGGACCTTCTCCATTCTGAGCGCCGGGATACACATACAGAAAAAGACAAGAATCCTCATGTACGCCTCTCTGACCTCTGCTACGGTCAACATGGGACTCAACCTCCTACTTGTCCCTTCCATGGGGATAATGGGTGCCGCGGTGGCCACCCTCATCTCCTACGTACTCCTCATAGGGATAGTGGGGTACTATGCAGGCAGGTTCATAACCATAAGGGTGCCCATTGGCCCTGTGCTCAAGTACTCTGGTATCTCGGTCCTCATGTTGCTGGTCATGGGGCGGTACTCGGCAGAGAACCAGGTCGTGGATGCGCTCGTCAGGATATGCATTGGCGGGGCCTTCTACTCTGCAGCCCTTCTCCTCCTCGAGAAGGATTTGAGAGCAATGGTCACGCGGGGCAAGGACAGGGTCATGCTCAAGTTCGGCCTCATAAGGCAGAGGCCGTAAACTCGACACTCTTGAACTAACGAGGGAAAAAAATGGGTTTTGGACTATCGGGGTACATTCCATTCGTCGCCTATTGCGTGATCGTTGCCTCTCTCTTCCTGACGCTCGTGAGCACGCCGCGCGTAGGCATATACATGATAACGCTCCTTCTGCCCATGCAGAACCTCCTAATGAAACTCATTGTCTACCCACTTGGCAAGGATCTTCTGGACATACTCTTCGTCTGCACTGCGCTGGCCTTCTACATACACAGGAAGAAGATCCCCACGCTCAGGAAGTCGCGTACAAACCTCGTCATATTTCTTCTCATCCCTCTTACCTATACTTCCCTCTGGGTAGGGAGTCTCAAACTGGGCTTTGCAATGCCCATATCATTCGATTCACCCCAACTGATCCAGTGGAAGAACTTCATAATGATGCCCATACTCTACTTCATGGCCCTCAAGACGGTAGAGGACAAGAAGGAGATAGTACTTCTCACCCTCATAATGGCCTTTACGATCCTCATCCTCGATGTACACTACTACAACAATACGAAGTGGCTGAGCCACGAGCACTTTTCCTGGAGCAAGAGAACAGCGGGCACCACCTTCGATATGCTCGGGCCAAACGAGATAGCGGCCTTCTACACCGTGACAGCCATGTTCCTCCTGGGGCTCGGTCTCTGCGAGAAGGTCTTTTACAGGAAGGTGCTCTTTCTCGGCACAGCGTGCTTCAACTTCTATCCCATTCTGTACCTCTACTCGAGGGGGGCCTATGCCGCGGCAGTTGCGGGCTTGCTCTTCTTCGGCCTCGTGAAGAAGCGCCTCATACTCGTCATCCTCATCGCCGTATTCTTCAGTTGGCAGACCGTTCTTCCGCAGTCAGTGGTGGAGCGCATATCCATGACCGACTCAGGGGGCGAAATTGATACGTCTTCTCTCAGCAGGATCGAACTCTGGGGTGAGGCCATCAGGGAGATAAAGGTGAACCCCGTCACAGGCATCGGCTTTGGCGGCACCAGTGCCCTGGGGTTCAAGACGAGTGACGGCAGGTCGAGAAAGGACGTGCACAATGGTTACGTGGAGATACTGCTCGAGCAGGGGATCATAGGGATATTGATTCTCCTTGGCATACTTTTCTACGCCCTGAGGGACGGGTGGCTTCTCTTCAGGAGGTCTGATGACGATTTCCTGAGGGGCCTCGGCCTCGGTCTCATGGGCATGACCATTGCCACGGTTGTGGGCAACTTCTTTGGCGACAGGTGGACCTATCTCAGCATAATGGGGTACTTCTGGATCATCTACGCAATGGTCGTGCGCGTTTATCAGGTCTATCCCCTGGGGGACGGGGCCCTTGGAGCAGAGGAGAGGGTCTGCGCCGATGGCCCGGCACCGGTCTCCGGCCTCTCCATGGGTTCAGGGGGCAAGGCAGGTATAGAGGCATGAGAAAAAAACGGTTATTGAGGCGATTTGTGATAATAATCGCAACAACAGGCCTGAACATATGGTACGTTTAAGGCAGGGCCTTTGCTGAGATATCTGCCTAGACTGAGCAGTTCTGCAGAGAGTATGGAGAGAGGGCGGCCATGAAGACGGAGATGGTCGCTCCCTGGCAGGCGGTTGGTTTGTCATTGCGCCTCTAATATACCCAAGGTTATTTTTCATGGAGAGGTGTTCTTCATGTATCTGTACCTAACATACGGCTGGTCCAGGAAGGACGAGGACCTGCGGTTCAAATACCCGGACAAGGTGTCATCATGCGAAGAGGTACCGGCATTGGAAGTAAGACGGCGAAGTGGTATAACAGGAGGTATCTCTTCATACTGGCCTTTCTTGGCCTCATGGTCCTTGCGGTAGGCGGTTGCGGAGGTTCTGGCAGTGTCTCGGTGAGTTCAGGGACCGGGACCGGCGCTACGCCGCCGCAGAGGTCAGGGGGGCTTCCAACGGGCGTACTGCCCTCGGGCACGACCTCTACTACGATGTCCCTCGTTACCGATGTGGCGGCAACGTGCAGGTACTCGAGTACAGCGGGCGCGAGTTACTCCTCCATGCCCAATACCTTTACGACAACAGGGCTCACCACACACTCGACAGGCCTCGCGGGCCTTCTTGACGGCTCTACCTATACCTTTTATGTCCGGTGCGCTGATCTCTCGGGCAACGCCAATACTGACGACTACCCCATAAGTTTTTCCATAGCAAGCAGTTCCGGCACAGGACTTCCGCAGAGGTCCGGCGGGGCCCCATCGGGAGTTCTGCCCTCGGGGACAACGTCCACGACAATGAGCCTCACAACGGATATAGCCGCAACATGCAAGTACTCCACCACGCCTGGTACGAGTTATGCCTCCATGGCCAATACCTTTACCACTACTGGTTTTACCTCTCACTCCACCCTGCTGACGGGCCTTCTTGACGGCACGTCCTACACATATTACATCCGTTGCCAGAACCTCTCCGGCGGCGCCAATACAGAGGACTATCCAATAAGTTTTTCCATAGCCAGCAGTGCCGGGGCAGGCCTGCCCGTGAGGTCCGGCGGGTCTCCTACGGGCGTATTGCCATCGTGGACCACGCAGACCACCATGAGCCTTACAACGGACGTTGACGCAACGTGCAGGTACTCGACTACCCCTGGTACGAGTTATGCCTCCATGGCCAATACCTTTACCATCACGGGCTTTACCTCTCACTCCACGGCGCTTACAGGGCTCAGCGCCGGCAATACGTACAACTATTACGTGCGTTGCCAGAACCTCTCCGGAGGGGCCAACACTGACGATTACCCAATAAGTTTTTCTGTTGCCAGCGGCGGGGGCCAGAGTTATTACGCAGACCCGGTCAATGGCTCCAACTCCAACGACGGCTCCATCGGTTCACCCTGGCGCGACATGGAGTACGGCATGCAACACATCTCCCCGGGGGACACCTTGTACCTCAGGCAGGGCACTTACGGCATCACTGCCGGCGGGTACATCGACGTCTGGACCAGTAACGGTGATGACGGGGCCCCTGGTGCCCTCAAGACAGTGAGGAACTATCCCGGTGAGACCGCCACTATAACAGGGCAGGTCTTCATCTCGGCCAACTACTGGAGGATAGAGGGTCTGACCTTTGATTCTGCAGGTATGATGGTGGCCAACGAGAACATACGCATCTCCCAGGCCAACTGGGCGAATATAAACTTCCCTGCGGACTGGGTCCATGACATAGAGATAGTGGGCAACACCTTTATCGGGACATACGGCACGGCCCCTCTGCAGACCTGGGCAAGCAACCTCCTTGTAGAGAACAACGATCTATCCAATATCACCTCGCAGGCCTCCCATCCCAAGGGCCTGGGCCTGTACATCTGCTCTGGTGACAACCTCACCATAAGGGGCAATGTCATTCAGGGCCAAGGCGGGTACGGCATACAGGTCTTTGACCAGAGGAGGGCCAGTGGAGAGACCTACGAACGTGTAATCAGTAACGTCACGGTGGAGAACAATATCCTGTACCGCAACGCGGGAAGGACCTCGAGGGGCATAATAATAAGCGCACAGGACGGCACCGGGCCCACGGCCCATACCACAGGTGTAAACGCCCTCGTAAGGAACAACCTCATATATAACGTGGCCTACGACGGAATACTCATTGACTCGGGTTTTGACGGGGTCAAGGTATACAACAACACCATATACAACACCGATACCGGGAGCCCCGGCATACTCCTCAGGAAGATAGCGGCAACCTTTTCCACGAACGTGGAGATAAAGAACAATATCATTGACCTTGGGGCCAACTACGCCACCAACGACCACATCGACGCCGGCAACAGCACAGGCGTCTACACCATAGACAATAACCTCTACTGGCCAGGCCCTGCAAAGTTCGTGAACGGGGCTTCTGATGCCAATGCCATAGAGGCAGACCCGCTCTTTGTAAACCCCGGGGCTTTCGACTTCCATCTTCAACAGGGCTCTGGTGCCGTAGACACAGGTCTGCCCCTGACAGTTGATGTTCCGGCAGACATGGAAGGCACCTTGCGGCCCCTTGGCGCTGGCTATGATATAGGCGCCTATGAGTCCTACTGAGGGCCTGCGCCAAGGCGATACGGTCTATTATCCAGAGCGCCTTTCCTGATTATATACCATGACAAGAAGACCAGGCGCCGAAAAGGCGCGCCCGAAGACCTCTGCCTTGAAGGTCTCTGTACTCATTCCCTGCCGAAACGAGGTCGGCTCCATAGAGGAGTGCCTCAGGAATGTCTTTGACTTCGAGGCCCCAGGGGGCCCTTTCGAGGTCATCGTCATCGACGGCATGAGCGATGACGGGACGAGGGAGACGCTGGAGAGGCTCTGCGCCCGGTACGCAGGGCTCCGCGTGCTCGACAACCCCCAGAGGACCGTACCCCATGCCATGAACCTTGGCATCAGGGCCGCAAGGGGAGAGTTCATCATCCGTACGGACGCCAGGTGCGTACACCCCAGGACCTATCTTAAAGACCTCGTTGCCCTCAGCGAGAGCACGGGGGCCGATAATGTCGGAGGCGTCCTCGAGCCAAGGGGTACGTCCTATGTACAGAAGAGCATTGCCGCGGCCTATGCGTCCAGGATCTCCATGGGAGGCGCGCTTCGCGAGAGGGGAGACTTCGTGGGAGAGACGGACGCGGTCTATGGCGGGTGTTTCAGGAGGTCGCGTCTTATCGAGGTGGGCATGTACGACGAGGCCATGGTAAGGAACCAGGACGACGAACTCTCTTTTCGTCTCAAGGCTACAGGTGGCAGGGTAGTCCAGTCCGGGAGCATACGTGTCAGGTATTTTCCAAGGAGCAGGTTCTCCCAACTCTTCAAGCAGTTTTTACAGTACGGGTACTGGAAGGTGGCGGTCCTGAGAAGACACCCGCGGCAGGGTTCCATCAGGCACCTCATGCCATCGCTCCTCATCCTCGGACTCATGGCCCTTTCTCTCGCCTCGATCCTCGACTCCAGAGCATCTTATCTCCTTGTCCTCTATCTTGGACTTTACACTGGGCTCGTAGGCATGGAGTCCGCAAGACTGGCCCTGAGGTTCGGCCCGGCGCTCTGGCCAGGCATCTTCACTGCAATAGTACTCATTCACGCGGGCTTTGGTACGGGCTTCCTCTACGCCATTGTAAGCATGCTCCTCGGGGCAAGACCCCGATACTTCGAGTCGCTCAGCAGATAGGCACGTACTCCCCCATGACCCTTATCCGCCCCCTACGCCGGGCTTGCCGATGACCTTTAGCAATAAGATGGAAGACCAGACTTCCAGGCTCCATGTCTTTTCAATAGACGTTGAGGACTGGTACCAGTCGTCCTTTGACCTCGAAGCAGATATAAGCCCTGCCTGCGTGGAAAACACGAAGATGGTACTCGACCTCCTCGATGGCGCAGGCGTAAAGGGGACGTTCTTTGTCCAGGGACTTGTGGCGAGGAAGTTTCCGGCCCTGGTACGCGAGATAGACTTGCGGGGCCACGAGGTCCAGTCGCACGGAATGACGCACAGGATGGTAAACACAATGACGCCCAACGAGTTCAGGGAGGAACTCAACCTGACCTCGGCCTTCATCGAGGAGGCCACGGGCAAGGCGGTTACTGCCTTCAGGGCCCCGGATTTTTCCATTGACAGGGATTCCTTCTGGGCCTTCGAGGTAATGGCCGAGTGCGGCATCACCGTGGATTCCTCCATCTTTCCCATGAGGACGAGGCGTTACGGCATATCCGGGTTCGAGAGGGGGTACAGCAGGATAAGGACAGGCTCAGGGTTCATAGACGAGTTCCCGGTGAGTGTACTCAGGGCCCCGCGCCTCGGCGGGCTCAGGCTCCCTGTTGGAGGCGGCGGATACTTCAGGCTCCTACCCGCCTGGTTCTTGAGGTACTCGCTCGAGAGACTGGACAGCGAGGGCCAGCCCTTTGTCCTGTACTGCCACCCCTATGAGTTCAACCCAGGCGAGTTGAGAGAGATGATGAGCGTGGTGCCGCTCTACAGGCGGCTTCATCAGGGTATCGGTAGGGAGGGTTTCCCTCGGAAGGTCCTGGGACTTCTGAGGCTGAGGCCCTTTGGCACCATGGGCGAGGCCCTCGATAAACTCAAGGCCCAGAGAGGCGAAAAGGCGTGCGTATAGTATTCCTGAGCCCTGACGAGCCCTTTTATCTCCCAGAGGTCTACAGGCGGATAATCGACGGACTGGGCGAAGAGCACGAGATAAGGGTCATTATAGTGCCGCCCCTGTACAAGGGCACCACCAGGACAGGGCTCGCCCTGCGCTACGCAAAGACCTTTGGTCTTGGAGAGGCCGCGTTCCTCACTGCAAGGGTGCTCTATTACAGGATAATGGAGCGGGCCGGAGGGCTCTCCAGGAGAGGGGGCCGTGGAGGGGGGCGTTTTTACTCCCTCCGGTCACTTCTCGAGGCCTCTGGCGTGGAGTATTCCCATGAGGATGATCTCAACAGCGAGACATGTCTGCGAGGCCTCAGGCAGTGGAAGACCGATCTCCTCGTATCCATCTCTTGCCCACAGATATTCAAGAAAGACCTCATAGACCTTGCGCCAAAGGGGTGCCTGAACCTGCATGGCTCGCTCCTTCCAGATTACAGGGGCGTCATGCCATCGTTCTGGGTCCTTGCCAACGGAGAGAAAGAGGCAGGCGTTACGCTCTTCTATGTGAACGAGAAGATAGACGCCGGTGACGTTCTTATACAGCGAAGATACGAAATAGGGCCCGATGATACCCTCGACGGCCTCATCGTTCGCTCCAAGCGCTTGGGGGCCGAGATGGTGGTGGAGGCGGTGCGCAGGATAGAGGCTGGAGATGTGAGTACACGGTCCCTTGAGATGAAAAAAGGCAGGTACTTCGGCTGGCCGGCAAAGGCCGACGTGAGACGCTTCATCGCCATGGGAAGGCGCTTCAGGTGAGGATGGATAGACCATGAGAGTAGAGAAGAGACCATTTCTGCCCTTTTCCAGGCCCCTCTTGGGAGAGGAAGAGATAGAGGCAGTGGAGGGGGTCCTGCGTTCGGGCTGGCTCACTACAGGGGCCAGGACAAGGGAGTTCGAGCGAGAGTTCGCGTCTTTCGTCGGCGCAAGGCACGCCATTGCCCTGAGTTCCTGCACAGCGGCCCTGCACCTCGCTCTCGAGGCCATTGGCATAAAAGACGGCGACGAGGTCATAACCACGCCCATGACCTTTGCGGCTACGGCAGAGGTAATAAGATACTTTGGCGCAAGGCCTGTCTTCGTGGACATTGACCCCGGGACACTGAACATGGACCCTCTGGAGCTCGAGAAGGCAATGGAAGCAGGCAGAAAGCGCGGGAGGCTAAGGGCTGTACTGCCTGTACATTATGCCGGCCTTCCCTGCGAGATGGAGAGCATCAGGGCCCTGGCCCGGGAGCATGGGCTTAGGGTAGTGGAAGACGCGGCCCACGCCTTCCCCGCAACATACAGGGGCAGGACCATAGGCTCTGGAGGGGAGATGGCGTGCTTCAGTTTCTATGCCACAAAGAACATCACCACTGGCGAGGGCGGCATGGTCACTACTGATGATGACGAGTGGGCCGAGCGCATCAGGGTCATGAGCCTTCATGGCATAAGCAAGGACGCCTGGAAGAGGTACACGAGCGAGGGGAACTGGTTTTACGAGATAGTTGCCCCTGGGTACAAGTACAACCTCACGGACATGGCCAGTGCGCTGGGGCTTGTTCAATTAAGAAAGGCAGAAGGGTTCTGGAAGAGGCGCGAGGAGATAGCGCGGGCCTATGACGAGGCCTTCAGTGGAATTCCCGGAATAGAGACACCGCCCCGTCCGGGCGAGGACGGCACTCGGCATTCCTGGCACCTCTATGTCCTCAAGATAGACTCCCGGCGCCTTGGTATCAATAGGAACGAATTCATAGAGGAGATGAAGGCCCGCGGCATAGGCACCTCGGTCCACTTCATACCCCTGCACCTCCACCCCTATTATCGCAGGACCTATGGCTATGGACCAGGGGATTTCCCCCGCGCCAGCCAGGCATACGAGAGGATAGTCTCGCTCCCCATATACCCTGCCATGAGCGACGATGATCTCTATAGCGTCATCGAGGCGGTGCGGGAGATAGCCAGGGAGAAGGCCGGGTGAAGCGTGCCCTTGACATAATCCTCGCCCTTGCCGGGCTCACCGGCCTCTCACCCCTGTTCCTGCTCTCTGCCCTGGCCGTCAAACTCGGCAGCCCTGGGCCGGTCTTTTACAGGCAGGTGCGCATTGGCCGGCGGTTCCGGCCCTTCGGTATACTGAAGTTTCGCACCATGGTGGTGGGTGCGGACAAGAAGGGCTCGCTCATCACCTCTGGTGGAGACAGCAGGGTCACTGCCATTGGCAGGGTCCTCAGAAAGACCAAGATAGATGAACTCCCTCAACTCATAAACGTCCTGAGGGGCGAGATGAGCATCGTTGGCCCAAGGCCAGAGGTGCCGAGATACGTGGAACTCTTCAGAGAGGACTATGAAGGCATACTCACGGTGAGGCCGGGCATCACGGACATAGCCTCGCTGGTCTTCAGGGACGAGGAGGCGCTCCTTGCCTCGCAGGAAGACCCGGAGAGGTATTACAGGGAGGTCCATCTGCCAAGAAAGATAAGGTATGCGCAGGAGTACATGAGAAGATCTTCTGTCTTCTTTGATCTCAAGATTATCCTCATGACGCTGCGGGGCATAGTCCGAGGGCGCCGCGGCGAAGAGAACCGGGCCGATCCCACGGGAAGGGCCAGAGGGTTTGATAGGGGCCTCAGGAAGAGATGAAGAGGGCAGGCGCGTGAGGATACTGAATCTGCTCAGCAGTTCCGGGCTCTTCGGGGCAGAGAGAGTGGCCCTGGAACTTGCCCATACGCTTAAGGGGTCCTTTGGTGAGGAACCTGTAATAGGGGTCATGAGGAACAGCCTCAGCCCCCATACCGAGGTCGGCGAAGAGGCCGAGAGGCTCGGTATCGAGACCATAACCTTTGGCTGTGATGGACAGTTCGACAGGAAGACCATCTCCACTATCAGGCGGTATATATCTGGTAGCGGCATAGACATCTTGCACTGTCATGGCTACAAGTCCAACTTCTACGGTTACCTCGCCTCCCGGGGCCTGGTGCCCGCTATTGCCACGAACCACAACTGGATAAGGTCGCACTGGAAACTCAGGTTGTACTGTTTTATTGACAGCAGGTTCATTATACGGCGCTTTGATTCCGTAGTAGCGGTCTCAGAGGATATAAAGAACGAGATGGCAGGGCGCGGCATACCTGGGGAGAAGATGAGAGTAATAGATAACGGCGTCGACATGCAAAGGTTCATGGGCAGGGGCAGGTCTCCTGGTCTGAGGAAGTCCCTCGGCATGGGCAGTAGCGCCGTGGTCATCGGCACTGCAGGGAGCCTGAAGCCCGTAAAGGGCCATGGCATCCTGTTGAGGGCAGCAAGAGAGGTCCTGGACTCTACGGACAAGGATATAAGGTTTCTCATCGTTGGCGGCGGTGAACTTGAAAAAGACCTCATGGACGAGGCCCGTGAACTTGTGCTCGAAGAGAGGGTTGTCTTTACGGGCTACAGGAAAGACGTAGAAGACCTTCTTTCCTGTCTCGACATCTTTGTCCTACCCTCACTTCGCGAGGGCCTGCCCATGGTCGTGCTCGAGGCCATGGCATCGGGCAAGCCCGTTGTTGCCACCCGTGTCGGGGCAGTGCCAAGGGTGGTGGAAGGTGGCGGGTGTGGTCTGATCGTGGAGCCTGGTGACGCCGGGGCCCTTGCCTCTGCGCTCATGGAACTCGTGGAGGACAAGGAAAAGAGAGGCGCCATGGGAAGGAGGGGCCGCGATGAGGTGGTGCGGGCATACTCTTCTGTCTCTATGGCAGAGAGGTACCTGGACCTGTACAGGGAACTCGTGCCACGGCTGGCCAGGGGAGGCGGGACTTCTCGTGGCAGTAAGGGTAAAAAAATGAAGAAAAAGATTTCGAGGGGGCGCTGAGCATGGCGGGCCTTCCCATACTGCTTTACCACCATATTTTCACCTCTGATTCCCATGCCGAGAAGTACGCCCTTGGCGCACCTGCCTTTGAGGCGCAGATGAGGTATCTACGTGATATGGGCCTCAGAGGGGTTACGGGCGGAGAGATAGCCTCGGGCCGTTACCGGGCACATGAAAAGTGCGTGGCCATAACCTTTGATGACGGCAATGCGAGCGATTTCGATCTGGCCCTTCCCATACTAAGAGGCCTGGGCCTTGGCGCTACCTTCTTTATCACCACCTCGTGGGTTGGCACGGAGGGGTACATGGACATGGCCCGGATACGCGGTCTCCACGAGGCAGGGATGACCATAGGGTCTCATGGCGTGACGCACAGGTTCTTGTCCGACCTCGATGATAGGGAACTGGAGAGGGAACTGGCGGACTCAAGGGCCGCGCTCGAGGACGGGATCGGCGCTGGCGTTGATTCACTCTCTCTTCCAGGGGGGTTCGGCTCGAGACGGGTCCTTGCGGCGGCAAAGAGGGCAGGGTACGTGGCGGTCTATACCTCGGCCCCCGGTCCTAACCGCCTTGCAGGAGGCAGGAGGGGGCAGATGGTCCTCAGGCGCTACGTAGTGACACAGAGGACCTCCTTTGAGGCCTTTGCCTCCATGACAGATGGCGAGGCAAGGCTGGCCATTGGTCAGAAGGGAATCTACTGCGCAAAGGGCCTTGCAAGAAAGGTCCTTGGGAGCAGGCTCTATTATTCGCTCTGGTCGAGGTTTTTCAGGGAGGTCGGTTGAGCAATACCCGTGATGATATGGTTATGTTTGTGGCCGGGCCTTGAGATGGGAAAAAGACAGGATGGGAAAGGTACTCGTACTTGACGCAGACGAGAGGGCGGCCCTCGCGGTAACGCGTTCGCTTGGCTCCAAGGGCGTTCATGTCGTGACCGCGGACAGCAGGGACGAGACCCTTGCAGGCGCATCGAGGTTCTCTGCTGAAAACTTCTCTTATCCCTCTCCATATGTGGATGAAGATGGTTTTGTCAGGGCGCTCTGCGCCGAGATAGTTGCCCGCAATATCACCATGGTCATTCCTGTGAGCGAGGTGACGACCCGCATTATCCTCTGCCACAGGGACGAGTTCGGCGAAGTCTTCCTGCCAATTGCCTCACCGGAGGCCTTTGAACTCGTAAACGACCGCGTGAGGCTTCTCGATGTTGCAAGAAAACTCGGGGTGCCCGTGCCTGAGAGCCGTCTCGTCAGGACAATCAAGGACCTGAGACGGGTCAAGGGTGCCCTCTCATACCCCGTGGTCTTGAAACCTGCCTGCTCCAGGGTATTTCTGGACGGCGAGTGGGTACGGGCCTCGGTCAGATACGCCTCTTCGGAGAGTGACATCGAGAAGGTCCTGAGCGCGACGCCCTACCTTCGGCAAGCCCCTTTCCTCGTCCAGGAATATGTGCCAGGCGAGGGCAGGGGTGTCTTCGCCCTCTACGAGGACGGCTCACCCTGGGTCTTCTTTGCGCACAGGAGGATCCGCGAGAACCCCCCGAGCGGCGGGGTAAGCGTACTCAGCGAGAGCGTGGTCATGGACCCTGAACTCGAAGACTATGCCCGGCGGCTTCTCGGGCACGTGAAGTGGCACGGGGTGGCCATGGTGGAGTTCAAGGTCACAGACCAGGGCAGGCCCTATCTCATGGAGATAAACGGCAGGTTCTGGGGCTCTCTGCAACTGGCCGTAAGTTCTGGTGTGGATTTTCCATTCCTGCTTTACAGCATGGCAAGGGGCGAGGCGGTAGAGCCCCCTGCATCTTATGCGGTTGGTACAAGGAACAGGTGGATACTCGGCGACGTGGACCATCTCTATTACAGGCTCATAAAGAGGATTTACCGTGTTGGTTCGTTGCGCGAGGCCCTGGGGGTGGTAGGTGATTTCATGGGTTTTTTCCGAGGAGACACGAAGAGCGAGGTCCTGAGGCGGGGCGATATGGGGCCCTTCAGGCTGGAACTCTCGCGCACCCTCGCCGAGGCACGTGGGGCCCTCTCGAGGGTGATAAGGCGCCGAGGCCGCCTAACTCAGCCCCATTCTGCCGGGTCTGCAGAACCAGGTCCCATGCCGCCCCTTGAGGAGGAAAAAAAAACGGTCATTGCCGGCGGCCGACATGGCGGAAGGGGCAGGGGAGGGAGATGATGAGGAAGGCCATCTTCAGGGCAGGAGTACTACTAAGAAACAACCATATCTTCAGGAACTACGATTTTCTCCTGAGGAGCCAGAAGTGGACTTTGTCGGAGATCGAGGCATACCAGTTGAAGAGGCTCAAGGCCCTCCTTGAACTGGCCTATGAGAAAACCCCCTATTACAGGGAAAAGTTCGATGAACATGGTTTCCATCCTTCACATCTAAAGACCCTCGCTGACCTCGCACTCGTGCCCATGACCACCAAGGAGGACCTCCTGGCCAATGCCTCACGTATCCAGGTAATGGATTATCCTGAGAAACTCTTTTTTTCAGAGACCTCAGGCAGTACCGGGAGACCTCTCGTCTTTTACAGAAACAAGGACTGGGACGCCTGGCACAGGGCATCCATCTTCAGGGGCTATTCATGGCATGGCGTGGAGTTCTGGGAGAGGAACGGTTACTTCTGGGGTTACAACATCGCGCCGGGAAGGCGGTGGAAGACGAAGGTCATGGACTTTCTCGTCAACCGCTTCAGGCTCTTTTCCTACGACGACAAGGAGATAGAGCGCTTCATAAGGAAACTTGGAAAAGCGAGTTACCTTGGCGGGTACTCTTCCATGATCTACGAGGTGGCAAAGAAGATAAACGAGGAGGGCCTTGGTAAGGGGTTCAACCTCAAGATGGTAAAGGGCACCTCGGAGAAGATATTCGAGAGGTATCAGGCAGAGGCCGAACGCGCCTTCGGGAGAAGGATCATAAGCGAGTATGGCTCTGCCGAGGCAGGCATCATCGCCTTTGAGTGTCCCTTCGGGAATATGCACGTCAACATGGAGACAGTAATAGTAGAGGAAGAGGACAAAGAGATTATCGCCACCAACCTTGTCTCGTCGTCTTTTCCCGTCATCCGCTACAGGCTCGGCGATTACATAGACCTGAAGAAGAACGTGGCCTGCCCCTGCGGCATGAGACATCATGTAATAAAGGACGTCCTTGGCAGGGTAGGCAAGGTCATATACGGACGAAAGGGCATGTACCCGAGCCTGACGCTCTACTATGTCTTCAAGAACCTGGCCATGGAAGAGGGCCTGGTCCTCAACTACCAGGCCCTGCAACGCAGGAAGGGGGTTCTTGAGATCAGCCTCGAAGAGGGTCTCGAGAGTGGAGAGAAGAGGCTTCTCATGAGAGAACTCTCCAAGTACTTCAGAGACGACGTGGAGACGCGTCTCATAGAGAAGGCGGACCTTCGTTCGCGCAAGAAGAAAAAGACGGACTTCATATCCGAGGTAGAGGAAGAGGGAACTTAAGGGGCTTGACGAGCCCCCAGGGTGGGAGAGATTGGCTGATAACGCAAAATACGATGGCCCCCCAGAGAGTGGCCCTGTGGTTCGCCTTGGGGCCGTGGGGGACATATTGCTCTCAGACGGGTACTTCGATGCTGGTTGCGGCATGGGAAGCCTCATAAAGAGGCACGGCCCCTTCTTTCCCTTTGAGGCCGCGAGCAGGGCCTTGCAGGGCGTGGACGTACTCATAGGCAACCTCGAGAGCGCCCTTGCGGCCACTACCATTAGAAGGGGGCTTCGGGCCAATGAGTTCCTCGCACCGCCCCTGGCCATGGAAGGGTTAAGTGAAGCGGGATTCCATGTCCTCCTTGTTGCCAACAACCACATCCTCCAGCACGGCCCAGGGGCATACCGCGAGACAATAGGGCGTATCGAGCAGGCCGGCATAAGGCCAGTTGGCCAGACCCCCGGAGGCGCTCCCCAGCGGCTCGTCACCATGGAGCGGAAGGGGCTTAGACTGGGGTTTCTCGGTTATTCCATGACAGAGGATGAGCACAACCCCGAGGTGGGTGAGTATGCCCATTACAGGGAGGGGGGTCGGATTGTAGAGGACGTGAGGCGCCACCGCGGTGAGTGTGACTGTCTCGTACTCCTCATGCACTGGGGGGATGAGTACGTGAGCGCCCCCTGCGCAGGGCAGATAGAACTGGCCCACAGCATCGTGGACGAAGGCGTGGACGTGATCATAGGGAGCCACCCCCATGTCCTGCAGGCCGTGGAGGTCTACCGCGGAAAGACCATAGCATACTCGCTCGGCAACTTTGTCTTCAACATGCCTGCGAGGTTCTGTAGAGAGACTGCGATGCTCTCGCTGGACATAGGGCCGGGGGGGCGCCAGTGTCATGGGCTCCGTCCCTTCTGGATTGATGGGAGTGGCCGGCCAGCCCAGGCCTCGGGGAGGCAGAGGGCAGAAGTGGAGAAGACCATGGAGGCCCTCGCTTCTGACCTCGAGAAGAGCATGGCCGGCCTCTACCCCTATGAAGAGATGAAGGCCAGGGGGCTTGATATTCACAGGCAGGCGCAGAAGAGGCAGTTCCTGCAGAACCTTCCGAGGATGAAGAAGAGATGGGCCTTGAGGCTTTTATATGAATTTTTGAGGAGGAGGATGGCCGCTTGAAGGAAGATGGCAGATGGGTGTGAAGAGCGCGGAGGCCTTGTCGTGACTCGAAATGGCAGGAACAAAAGGGCCGCGGCTAAGAAAAAGGCGGGCGCGGGAGGGAATGGCAGAAGGAGGTTGAACATTGTCTTTCTCTCAACAGAGAATCCCTATCCGCCGAACTCCGGGCACCGCCTGCGGACATACAATACGCTCCGCGATGCGGCTACGAGGCACAATGTCTTTTTCCTCGGTTTCGCCAAGTCTCTCGAAGACCTCAGGTACACGGACCACCTTCGGGAGTTCTGCAAGAGCGCGGACAGTTTCGTCATACCAGACGACATTTCCAGGAAGAGCCTCGTCAAGTCGCTCTTCCTTAACCTCTTCTCACCCCTTCCATACACGGCGCAGAAGTACTACACCGCGCAGATGCGACGCAGGCTTGGAGAGATACTCGAAGAGAACAGGATAGACATCGTGCACTTCGACATGCTCCACCTTGCAAGGTACAGGCACGACATACCGGCGCTCCCCACGGTCATGATAGAGCACAATGTCGAGTCTCTCAGGCTCAAGAGGCTCGCCATGAACAGTTCCAACCCAGTGCTCAAGATGTTTCTCTATTTCCAGTACATGAAACTACATGCCTTTGAGAAGAGGGAGTGCTCGCGCTTCGACGTCTGCGCACCGGTCTCGGACTATGACAGGGACTGCCTCAGGGAGATGTCTCCGGGCGCGAGGCTCAGGGTCGTGCCCAATGGCGTGGACACTGCGTACTTCTCGCCAGGCGCAGAAGAGATCATCCCGAGGAGCCTTGTCTGGGTGGGTGGGATGAAGGATCTTTACAACAGGGAGGCAGTGGAGTTCTTCTGCACAGAGATATTCCCACTCATACACGAGAAGGTGCCGGAGGTGAGGTTCGTGGCCATAGGCAAGTCTCCCCCGCCGGCCCTCGAGGAACTTGCCCGCAAGAACGCCAAGGTGGAGATGGCTGGCTTTGTCGATGACATACGGGGGGCCGTGAGGCGGGCGGCGGTGTACGTGGCGCCCATGAAGAGCGGGGGGGGGACCAAACTCAAGGTCCTTAATGCCCTTGCCATGGGCAAGGCCGTTGTCACCACACCTGTGGGGGCCGAGGGCATAGAGGTGACAGATGGCGTGCACCTGCTCATCGCAGATGATGCGGTGTCTTTTGCCGAGAAGACGATTGCGCTCCTCAATGACCCCGAACTTGCCGGGCGCCTTGGTCAGAAGGGCAGAGAGCGCATGCTTGAAAGGTATGACTGGCACATAATAGGGGGGGAGATGGATGAGATTTACTGGGAACTCATGGGGAGAGTAAGGGAGAAACGATGATGATGAAGAGTATGTACAGAACAGTGGGCGCGAGATATCAGTTCTTCGAGGAGAACCTCCAGAGACACAAGGTGGCGGTAAAGGTGGCATTCCACCTTGCGGCGGCCCTGGTCTCTCTTACAATGGCCTTTCTCATGAGGTTCGATTTCACCATACCGGAGAGATACTTCGCCCTCTACCTGAGGGCCCTGCCTTTTCTCGTTCTGGGGCGTATGGCCTCATACTATTACTACAAGTGTTTTTCCGCGTCCTGGCGGTTCTCATACCTCAAGGACCTGATGGAGAGCCTCAAGGCAGTGGTCCTTGGCTCCGTCATCTTCATCGTGGTCATGGTCTTCATAATAGGGCTCGAGGACTTTCCCCGTTCCGTATTCTTTCTCGAGATAATCTTCAACCTTGCATTTATCACCGGCACCAAACTCCTCGTAAGATACGTGCACGAGAACCGGCCCACTGCGCCGACGAGGATCAGGAAGGATATTATCATTGTGGGGGCAGGCAAGGCAGGCGTGCTCATGCTGAACGAACTGCGCTATAACCGCCATCTTGGCATAAACGTCGTAGGGTTCATAGATGACGATCCCTACAAGCAGGGCGTGGACATACAGGGTGTCCATGTGCTCGGGCCCACGGAGGCTATTGCCGAGATAGCATCCGAGCACCGCGTGAACGAGGTGGTCATAGCGCTACCTTCCTCTGGACGAAAGACCATAATGCGCATTACGAGGATCTGCGAGGAAGCAGGCCTGAAGACACAGGCCATACCGAGCATCGGCAAACTTCTCCAGGATGGCAGCCTCAGTACCCATGTCAAGGAGATATCCTACGAGGCCCTTCTCGGGCGAAGCGCCATAAGGTTCAGCCGCGAGTCCGACCGGCGCCTCATGGAAGACGAACTCGGTGGTAAGGCAGTACTCGTCACCGGGGCGGGAGGCTCCATCGGGTCAGAACTCTGCCGCCAGATAGCGGGGTTCTCGCCACGTGTCCTCGTAATGTATGAAAGATATGAGAACAGTCTCTATGAGATGGAGCTGGAGATGAGCAAGGACGCGCCAGGGGTGGAGATACTCCCTGTCATAGGGGATATCCTCGATGAGAAGAAACTCTCGAGAGTATGCCGCGAGCACGGTATCGATATCATATACCACGCCGCTGCCTACAAGCATGTGCCCATGATGGAGCATGAGCCGGTAGAGGCCGCAAGGAACAACGTCCTTGGCACCATGAACGTGGCCAGGGTTGCCATGAAGTACAAGTGCGATAAGTTCATACTTATCTCCACGGACAAGGCCGTAAGGCCCGCCAACATCATGGGTACCACCAAGCGCATAGCCGAACTCGTCACCCAGGGCTTGAACGGTAATGGCACCAAGTTCATAGCAGTGCGCTTCGGGAACGTCATCGGCAGTAACGGGAGCGTAATCCCCATCTTCAGGAAACAGATACAGGAGGGTGGCCCCATAACCGTGACCCACGAGGGGATTACGAGGTACTTCATGTCAATCCCGGAGGCCGTGCAACTCGTTCTCACGGCAGGGGCCATGGGCAAGGGTTCGGAGATATTTCTCCTGGACATGGGAGAACCGGTGAAGATAGTGGACCTTGCCAAGGAACTCATAAGGCTCTCGGGTCTTGAGCCGGGCAAGGACATCGACATAGTCTTCTCGGGCCTCAGGCCGGGCGAGAAGATGTACGAGGAACTCTTCTGGCAGGGAGAGGGTATCGTACCGACGGCCAACAAGAAGATCACCATGTTGAGTCACGAGGAGACGTGTAACGAGGAGATAATGGAGAAGGTAGGGCGGCTGAAGGAGGCCGTCAGGCGGAAGAAGACCGGGGATGTGGTGAGTCTCTTGAAGGAACTCGTCCCCGAGGCCACGATAGAGCCGGAAAAGTATACTTCATAGGATGATCTCGAAGGGGGGTCTTCATTGGCCCGCGGCGGCGAAGACCATGCCGTCCTGTCTTTGGTCTTATTGGCCCTGCCCTCTGGTGGAGAAGGACGGTGAGGTGTCTTTGAGCGCGATGGCGATGAGTTCTGAGCGGCTCTTTATATTGAGTTTCTGGAATATGCGGTACAGATGGGTCTTCACCGTTGGCTCGCAGATGTTCAGTTCCTTGGCGATTTCCTTGTTCCTGTAGCCACGGCCTATGAGGGCTGTGATCTCTCTTTCCCTCTTCGTAAGGGCGTCTATCCCTTTACCAGGGCTATTGTTCATGCCGTCAAGGATATTCCTTACGGTCTTGTTGTCTATCCAGACCTCGCCTGCAGAAACCTTCTCGAGCATCCTGAGAAGAAGTTCGGCGTCAGCGTCTACGGGTACCACGCCACAGAGTCTCTTCTTTACTATGGCCGAGGCGATATTCTGTTTCCCGCAGTCCGTATCGAGGAGCACGACGCGCGGCCACTTCTTGGTCATTTCAGGGTCAGGGAGCCTGTTGTAGAGGGTCTGTAGATCTACGAGAAGGATATTGTCATGAAGGCCCTCGATGCGTTCGAGGTCACACTCCGGGCCGTTCCCGATGAGGTCTGTCACTGTTACGGAGGGCATGTTTTCGAGAAGGCCGCATACTCCGAAGGAGAAGAGGTCGTTGCTGAAGGCGATGGAGACCTTTATGGTGTTGTCCTTTTTCATGCACCCTTACCTTTGGGTTTAAAAAACTTGCGGCCATTGGCCTGGCAGACTGCCCCTCCACGAGGTGAGACCAGATCGAACCAGAGGGGCAGGTCTTACCTTCGTGACCGGTCTGTCCACGCCATCTTTCCTCTGTAAAGAAAAGATCTGTGAAGAATGATATGCTTGGCGCAGGAATCAGGACGCGGGGAGACAAGCGCCTTGCTTAGTCACCTGCGCTATCCCGAGAGACTGGTCTGGTTTTCCTCTTGCAACGTCATCCGTAGGTAATGAAATAGAGGAGTCGATGGTGCATTTGTCCTGAAGTACTGACCCCAGTGGGCAGGCCCTCCATCATCCTTCTGGATTGCAGTTCATTTCAACAATAATGCAAATAACCCGCCATGTCAATAGACGTTATGCACGTTCATGACGTTATATGGCGATACACGTCCAGGAGAGAGTCCTGTCATTGACCACATGAAGGGTACATGCTAATCTCACCCTGGGAGGGTGGTACAGGGCAGGCGCGTCTTGAACCGCCGTCACATGTCATTATCATCATGAGAAGGCCTTGAGGGTCATGGTTTTCACGACGGTCCATACCGGGCCTTATGGTATCAAGTTTAGGAGATTGAATCTTGAGTAGGATACTCCTTACAGGCGGGGCGGGTTTCATAGGCTCGAACCTCGCAGAGGCCCTCCTGGAGCATGGGTACGAGGTGAGGGTCCTCGACAATTTCTCAACGGGCAAGCGCGAGAACCTCGCTACGGTTTACGGCCATCTGGAGGTACTGGAGGGAGACATACGCGACAGGGAGGTAGTCGGCAGTGCCATGGAGGGCGTGGACCGCGTCATACACCTTGCGGCCATGAGTTCAGTGCCCTGGTCTGTGGAAGACCCTGAGGCGGCCCATGCCATCAACGTAACGGGAACGCTCAACGTCCTTGTATCCGCACGCGACAAGGGGGTTAAGAGGGTGGTCCTGGCCTCTACGTCTGCTGTATACGGAGAGGGTCCTCTCCAGCCCAAGACCGAGGACATGGTCCCTGAGCCCCGTTCTCCCTATGCCGCGACAAAACTCGCCACCGAGCATTACGCCGCTGTATTCTCGGCTGTCTATGGCCTCGAGACCGTGGTGCTTCGGTACTTCAATGTATACGGCAGGCGCCAGGACCCGGCCTCCGAGTACGCCGCCGTCATCCCCAAGTTTATCACACGTCTTCTTGCGGGCCAGAGGGCCGTAATATACGGCGACGGCGAGCAGACACGGGACTTCATCTTCGTGGATGACTGCAACGAGGCCAATATGAGGGCATGTTTTAGAGATGGCATCTCTGGCGGGGTATTCAATATAGGCTCTGGGGAGAACATCTCTGTGAATGAACTCTTCAGGACCATAAGGGATATTACGGGGAGCAAGGAAGACCCTGTATACGAGGAGGCGAGAAAGGGTGACGTACGAGAATCGCTCGCCCATGTCTCGAGGGCGAGAAGCGTCCTTGGCTTCAAGGCCCGTAGAACCATGAGAGAGGGCCTTGAGAAGACCATAGAGTGGTACAGGGCCAGAGGCCGCTCGTAGGGCCTCCTTCAGGTCCTCTCTTTACGCAACGAAAAAAGGGTGAGGCCAGGTCAGTGAGGTGAGAGGACCGGCGCCCCGGGCGAGCCCCTTATGACGAAGAGGTAATGGTCCTCTCCCTTTTTGTAGGGTCTGAGTCTTGTCATGGCCCCGAGGTCGCGGGCAAACCCTCCCTTTGGATTCAGTTCCACGTACAGGGTCATGGGCGATCTACGGACTCCTCTCATGCCTATTACCCCCCTTGCCGAGATATGGAAAGAAGGGCTCTCGAACCATGCCGACCTTACGTATGTCTTGCAGTCCTTGAGCCTTACCTCGAACCCCTCGTCACTGACCCTGCCCCCGGGTATTCCGAGAATGCCGAGAAGAGACCTCGCACTTATCCGTCCCTGCCTTCCCCTTGCCCTGACCAGACCCTCTGCACACTTGTGCCCCCTTTGGATTCTCATCTCCATATTGATCTCAAGGGGCCCTGTCTCGAACCATGCGAGTTCCCCTGGGAGTGGGGGTGAGGCCCCGCTTATCTCCATCTCCAGTCCAGTCCCACTGAGACCAGGGCGGAGGCTGCCCCTCAGCACTCCGCCATAGACCTCTCCAGAGAGAAGGAGAGAAGGGCTGAGACGAAGGAGCGATATCGGCGAAAGGCCGGCCCTGATGCTTTCTATCTCCACGTTCAGCCCCGTCTCCCTTCCCGCCACCACTACCCCCCTTGCCTCGTAACCAAGAGGAAACACCCTTTCGAGAGAGCCTATTCTCATGATGAGGCCAGCCCTTTCCTGCACCATCTTCTCGATGGCGGCCCTTACCCGCCAGGTGGGTACGAGCAAGAAGACCGCCTCTGCAAGGACCACTATGGATAAAAGCGTTGCAAGGGGGATGATTACGATTTTTTTCCTCAAAGGAGCCATAGGGACTGTACCTGTTGTCTGAGGCATTGGGGTGACATGACGCAGGGAGAGATTCCTTCAGCATTTATATCACCTGTACCTTTAAGAGTCCATGAGGACTTGGTCACAGATGAAGAGGCATGGCGGGGCTTGTCCCGGGTCTTGCCGGTGCGGAGATGGGAGAATTTGAGGGTAACGGGAAGTGGCGGTGCAAGGTGCTGGCTTGACCAGACCACTACCGTGCCTGCCTTGTTGCGCCATTAATTACTCTGTAAATTCACGACACTATCATGTATAGTATGAAACTTAAAAAGACAAGGAGGATCATTGTGGATAGTTTTTCGAGGCTCAAGGGCCTCATAAGAGAGAGGAAGGCGGTCATAGGGGTCGTAGGGCTCGGTTACGTGGGGCTTCCCATAAGTCTGAGGTTTCTCGACGAGGGCTACAGGGTCATTGGGTTTGACTCGGACCCTGAGAAGACAAGGCTCATAAAGGAGGGGACCTCGTACATCGAGCATATCTCCTCAGAGGCCATTGCCGCCCATTCCACGGGGCGCGGCGCCGCCTTTACGCCCACTACGGAGATGGGCCGTCTTGGCGAGGCCGATGCCGTTATCATCTGCGTCCCAACGCCCCTTTCTTCGAAGAGAGAGCCGGATCTATCGTACGTGGAGTCTACTGCAGTGGATATAGCAAAGACCCTGCGCCAGGGACAGATGATCTCTCTAGAGTCCACGACCTATCCGGGCACTACACGTGAACTCCTGAGGCCCATATTCGAGGCAGGGGGGCTCAAGGCGGGCCGCGATTTCTTCCTCGTCTTCTCACCCGAACGCGAGGACCCCGGCAGAAAGGACTTCACAACACGTACTACGCCGAAGATAGTAGGCGGTATTACGCGTCGTTGTACCGAGATCGGCGCGCTCCTCTACTCCCAGGTGGTGGAGCGCGTGGTGCCGCTCTCATCAACCGACGCCGCGGAGATGACGAAACTCCTTGAGAACATCTACAGGAGCGTAAACATCGCCCTTGTGAACGAACTCAAGGTCCTTGCCGACCGCATGGGAATAGATATCTGGGAGGTAATAGGGGCCGCGGCAACAAAGCCCTTTGGCTTCAATGCCTTTTACCCTGGCCCCGGACTGGGCGGTCACTGCATACCCATAGACCCCTTTTACCTTACCTGGAAGGCCCGCGAGTATGACTTTTCAACGCGTTTCATAGAACTTGCTGGCGAGATAAACACCAATATGCCATACTTTGTGGTAGGAAAGGTGGCCGAGGCCCTCAATGAGAAGAAAAAGAGCATCAAGGGCTCGCGCATCCTCGTACTCGGCATTGCCTACAAGAAGGACGTAGATGACATGCGCGAGTCGCCATCCATTGAACTCATAAGAATACTTAAGTCCAAGGGCGCCATTGTCCGGTACAACGACCCCCATGTGCCCCATGCCGTGAGCCGCAGAAAGGGGTTCAGTATGCGCTCGACAAGACTTACGAAGAGAGTTCTTGAAAAAACGGACTGCGTTCTCATCGCTACAGACCACTCGGCCTATGACTACAGGTGGATAGTGGAGCACAGCGACCTCGTGGTGGATACGCGAAACGCAACTGCAGGCATAAGGAGCAGGAAGGTGGTAAAGGCCTGAAAAGAGGGAAGATCTTATAATTATTCCAACTTTCTTTCAAAAAAGAAAGTTGACAAAGAAAACTGATGCCGCGCCGCGCTCCGCGCGGTGCCAATCACTGTTCATGTTGTCTTTTCCAGCGGCCTTTGGCCGCTGGAACCGGTTTTCTTTGCTCCACTTTCTTTTTTCCAAAAGAAAGTGGAAGAATCTTTTAATCAGAGATTACTTAATTTTTTTTCTGGGAGTTTTCAGTCATGTTGAGATCAAAGAAGATAATGGACGGTGTTTTCTGGGTAGGTGCAGTGGATTTTTCGAGGCGTTTATTCGACGCACTGGTGCCCTTGCCTGACGGGACGAGTTACAATGCCTATCTCGTCAGGGGTGAGGAGAAGACGGCCCTCATAGACACGGTGGACCCTACGACTACGTCCACGCTCATGAACCATCTCAAGGATGTTGAGAGCCTCGATTACATCATTGCCAACCACGCAGAGCAGGACCACTCAGGGGCCATACCGGCGGTTCTTGAGAAGTACGGCAGTGCCAAGGTTGTTGCAAACGAGAAGTGCAAGGGTCTTCTCATGGACCATCTCCATATAGGGGAGGACAGGTTTATTGTCGTTGGTGACGGAGAGACCCTTGACCTGGGGGGCAAGACCCTCGAGTTCATCTCAACGCCCTGGGTTCACTGGCCCGAGACCATGTGTACATATCTACGCGAGGGCGGGGTGCTCTTCAGTTGCGACCTCTTTGGCTCGCACCTTGCTAGCGCCGAACTCTACTCCACGCGCGAGGAACGCGTCTACGACGCCATAAAGAGATACTACGCCGAGGTGATGATGCCCTTCAGGAAGATAATCGCCAAGCACCTCGAGAGGCTCGCGGGCTTCGAGATCTCTGTCATAGCGCCGAGCCACGGCCCTGTGCACCGTGACGTGGATTTTGTCATCGAGACGCACAGGGGCTGGGTCTCCGACGACCCCTCCAACACGGTCATCATGCCCTATGTCTCCATGCACGGGAGCACGGAGCGCATGGTGGACCACCTAACAGAGGCGCTCTGCGAGGAAGGGGTGAAGGTAGAGAGGTTTGACCTCACGGTTGCCGATACAGGGCGTTATGCCGCCACCCTCGTCGAGGCGGCCACCATTGTCGTTGCCTCGCCCTGCTTTCTCACGGGCGCCCATCCAAAGGTGGTGAGCGCTGTCTTTCTCGCCAATGCCCTCAAGCCAAAACTAAGGTTCGCCTCCATCATAGGCTCATATGGCTGGGGTTCAAGGATGGTGGCCCAGTTGAAGGGCCTGATGGCAGGGCTGAGACTGGAGTTCATAGACCCTGTGGAGATAAAGGGAGAGCCAGGGGCCCAGGGGCTCGAAGCCCTCGAGGCCCTTGCCGGCGAGATCGGCAGGAGGCATAGAGAGGCAGGGCTGTTGTCAGATTGAATCAAGTGCCGGGGATGGCGTCACTACCAGGTCCTGGTCGGGTATCCGCCGCGTCTTCCGGGAGGGCCGATCCTCAATAAAAATGGCCCTCTTCGGCCATTTGTGACTTTGGTGCTTTACAGGTGTGGGGTGAGCGTAGTAATTTTACATGGTTTTCACAGAGTTTGCGCAGGGGCAGGGGTCGAGGAGCCCCTTTGTCTTTTTAAGGTCTCTTTAATGTAAGAGGTAGTATTATCATGCCTTGGCCGAGTAGCAGTCGTCTCATGGGTCTCTTGCGCGTACAGGAAGGAAAAGGACCAAATCTGACCAAAGGGGAGGATATGATGAGTGGTATTGAAAAGATACTGCATGTAAAGATCCGGGTGCTTCTCTGCGTACTGGCCCTTGCAGGGTTTTTCGCCACGAGTGCCTCTGCCAAGGGAGAGGTCGGTGATTGGAAGTGGAAGGCCGAGGCAAGTCTTGGGCTTTATTATGACACCAATGTTTACAAACTCTCATCCCTGCAGAAAGACCGTTTCGACCTGAACCTCTCAAAGGACCAGACCACAGGCAGGTTCAAGGACATGGACTCTATCGATGACTTTATCTTTACACCCCGCCTCATGGCCACCTTAAGGCGCAGGGGCTATGACGGCGGGGCCCTTACACTGAAACCATCCATAGCCTATAACAGGTATGTTCAGAACCAGGAGAAGAGTTATTTTGATTTCGGTCTCAACGTACACCAGGCCCTTGGAAAGCACTCCGGGGTGGGGGTTGATTTGGGGTACGCTCCAAACATCTTCAAGAAGAATTATCTCTCTGGTGCCGTGGACAACGAGCCCTTAGGAGACCCTGCTCACGGTATAACCGGAAGCGAGAAGTCTTTTTCGCCCGCGCACTATGACAAGACAGACCTTACGTTCTATTATTCGCAGAGGCTCTGGAAGAGCGCCAGGAAGAACTTTGACACCCTCTCTCTCGAGGCTGTCTCTGGCAAGGTCTTCGCAGGGTATGAGAACAAGAACTATGACGACCCCTTTACGAACCGCACAGAGGACAGTCTCTTCGCCGGCTTCGACGTCGCCCTCGCCCTGTACCGCCATACCACCCTTACTCTTGGTTATCTCTACAAGGATATAAGTACGCCCGTAGAGCCCGAGACCCTCGTGCGCAATGAGTTGAGTTTCAATATAGACTTCGATAACGACAGTGTCATCGAGAACCTCAACGTCGCCACTCGCCAGAACGTGGACCGCTCACGTACTCAGAACACAATAGGCGTAAAGGTGACGAGAAAACTCCAGAAGGACTGGACCGGCTATATCAAGTATAACGTCAGGTTCACCTCCTTCAAATCCAAAGAGCCCTTTGACGTCGTTCGCGTCGACCGTAACGATACGAGGCAGCGATTTGGCCTGGGGCTCAAGGGAGAGGTCGCCCCGAGTTGGACTATGGCCCTTGGCTGGACCGTTACGCACAACAGTGCCTCCCGTAGCGCCCTTGCCCAGGTGGATAAGACCGAGGGCAAGTCTTATGACAAGAACGTGCTCTCTGTCGTTGTCTCTCATGTCTTCTGAGAAGACCCTTTGGGCAGTGCTCAAGCGCGCCGATGGAGCAAGTTATGGAAGTTGAGAAAAAAAGGATACTCTTTACGGGATACGCGCAGGTTCACTTTGTCTGCTTCCTGCCCGTATACCGCCTCCTTGCCGAGACCCCTGATGTAGAGGTCTTTCTCTCCGGCGGTTTTAGGAGGAAGAGCGGTGACGAGGTCTCCTATGATCTCAAGGGCTTTTACGACCCCTTTGGCGTGGACCCCAGCCATGTCATCCCACTCGAGCGGATAAGGCGCGAGCACTTCGACGTACTCGTCTCTGCCCACCTCTCTGATACGCTCTTTCCTCGGTCTGTTGGCAAGAAGATACAGATATTCCACGGCGTCTCTGTAAAGAACCTTGCGGTGCGTGAGAAGGCACTGCGTTATGATATACTCTGCCTGCCGGGGCGCTATCACGCCGAGCAGTATGAGAGGGCGGGACTTGTGCGGGCCGGTGGGCCCGAGTATCTTATAACGGGTTTTCCAAAGGCCGACCCCCTCGGACCTGGCGCAAGCGGCCTGGACAGGAAGGCCCTGCTCAAGGGCCTCGGACTCGACCCCGGCAGGCCCACCATACTCTTTGCCCCAACGGGCGAGAGGCATAACGCACTCGATGTGATGGGCCGCGAGATAGTAGAGGCCCTCATGGCGCCAGGGCTCTGGAACATACTCGTCAAGCCCCACGACCACCCTAAGAAGGACATCGACTGGTTCAGTGAACTCGGGCGTTACGAGGACGAAGGCCTTTGTCTTGTAAGAGATAGAGACATAATACCCTATCTCGCGGCCTCTGACCTTCTCATCACAGACATCTCGAGCGTTGCCGTGGAGTATACCCTCCTTGACAGGCCCATTATTTTCATCGACATACCTGCGCTTCTGAAGAGGGTCAGGAAGCGCGCCCCGGCACTCGACCTCGATACCTATGGCAGGAAGACAGGGCGCGTGGTGGCCGACCCCGCGGCCCTTGCAGCCGCGGTGAGAGACTCCCTTGCCAACCCGGAGAGGGACTCGGCCATAAGAAGACGCATGGCGGCCCATCTATTTCACGCGCCTGGAAGGGCCGCAGCCAACGTGGCGGGAGTGGTGCGCTACGGAGCGGGCCTCTTACCTGCACCTCCAGATGGTGTTGTGGCCTTGAGGGAAGTGGTCTGAAGGAGGCCTCTGGCGGGGAGGGGCAAGGGGAGGTGGAGGCCGTGCGCCTCCTCTTCGGGCAAGAGAGGATAGAGGGGCGCAGAGGCTTATGAAGTGGAGCGAGAAGAAAAAGAACAGGGCCTTTGGGGCGCTCCTTACCTATGGCGGGCACCACAGGCGTTGGCTTCTGAGGGGCGGGCTGGCCACCATAGGAGTGGTAACATTTCGTCTCCTCATGCCCTGGCCGCTCCGCGGGGTCATAGACATAGTCTTCAAGCACGGCTCGCACAAGGGCGCCATAGTGGTGAGGTATCTTCCCCACTGGGGCGATCCGGTACTCGTGCTGGCAGGCGTGTATCTTGTCTTTGCCCTTGGCCTCGGGGTCTCGGAGATGATACAGCGCGTGAACATCAAGAGGTTCGCGGCGCTCACGGCCCACGAGATGAGAGCCGCGGCTGTGGAGGGCACCAGGGTCATACCCCTTCACAAGCGCACGGCCACCGGTGACATAGTCTCCCGTATCATCGGCGATAGTGCGCGTATCAAGGCCGGCCTCTCGGGTATACTGGTCCATGGCCTCAAGAACGGCCTCCTTTTTCTCGCGGCCTGTGTTGTCATCACATGGGTCTCCGTAGGCTTTGGGATAATCTTCTTTGTCTCAGGCCTCATCGCCATCTATATCGGGCTCCATACGGCAACACCGGTTGCCGGCACTGCCAGCAAACTGAGGCGCAAGGAAGGGGCCTATGCCACGGCCCTTCAGGAAGGCCTCGAGGGCGGTGTCATGGACCTCAAGATGGACGATGTCAACTGGGCCAATGCCAGAAAGAGCGTGAGCATCACGAGTATGATAGCGCGCTCGATATTTCTCATTCACCTGGTCCTCGGGGCCGCGGTCTCTCTTGCCCTTGTGGTAGGTGCCCGTGGTGTGAGGGCTGGCACCATATCCCCGGGCGACCTCTTCATCTTCATTGCCTATGCCCTTACACTGCACCGCCGCATGGTGCAGGTGGGCAGACAACTTGCGCGTTCGGGAAAGGTCCTTGCATGCGTCGAGAGGATAGAGTCCTACGCCCGTTATGCAAGGGCAGGGGCCTCCAAAGCCCTCTCTCCAGGCGAGGGCGGCGCTGGCGGGCCAGTGCCCCTTGTCTCGGGCATACGGCTTGAGAGGGCGCGGCTCGATACAGGCCCTGGCAGAGAGGGCAAGCCCAGGCTCCGGCGCACGGACCTCTTTCTTGAGGCCGGCACTACCGTAGCAGTCACAGGTAACGTTGGAGCAGGTAAGACGAGCCTCCTTAATATCATTGCCGGTGTCGAGGCCCCTGACAAGGGCAGGGTGTTCTGGGATGACGAGAAGATGCTGAAGCGCGAGGGAGGGCTCTCGGCAAGGGTGGGCCACCTTCCCCAGGTGCCAGTCTTTCCGCCCACAAAGGTCTGGAAGATTCTCGGCCTGGAGGGGCCCGAGGCCCTGGACCCCTGCGACGAGGAGACGCTCCGGCGCATAGGGGCATGGAAACTCATCGAGAGTTTCAAGAAGGGCCTTGACCAGAAGGTAGGCTCCAGCGCCCTCTCGCGAAACGAGGCACGGCTCCTGCGCCTCGGGGGCATACTGATAAGCGACAGGAATCCTGTCTGGGTCCTGGACAGCCCTCTTACGGGGCTTACGGGAAAGAAGGCCGCACAGTGTCTTGACGAGATAAGGAAACGCGCAGACGGCCGCCTCCTTGTCGTCTCGCTCCAGGATACGCGCCACGCAGACGTCTTTGATAGGCTCCTCCATCTTCGTAAGGGAAGGATACAGTTTGACGGCAAGCCAGGTGACTACGCAGAGTGGAAGAGCGGTGCTGGAAAGGATACGGATAAGGACAAGGTCAACGGCGCCTGAGTCCATGTACCAGGGGGCGGGGGGCTGAGGGGGGCAGGGGGTTGAGGGGTCTTTCTTGTTCATGTTGTCTGAGACCGGTTGAGACTATGCAGGAACCATGTGTCTTTTTTTGAGGAGAGTGTTACTTAGATGCAGGCAGTGATTCTTGCCGCAGGCTACGGGAGCAGGCTCGAAAGGGTCTCCAAGGGCAGGCCAAAGTGCCTCATACCCGTGGGCGGGCGGCCCATCATAGAACACCAGATAGAGGCCCTGAACGACGCAGGAATCGGCAAGGTGCTCGTTGTCGTGGGGTACAAGGCAGACGAGGTCCGTCGCGAACTGGGCGACCGCGTGGAGTACGTGGAGAACACCCGTTATGACGAGACCAACAGCCTCTATTCGCTCTGGCTTGCCAAGGACTGGATAGAGGGACCCTTTGTGCTCATGAACTGCGACCTCTTGTTTCACCCGCAGATACTCGATCGGCTTCTCTCCAAGGGCGGTAACTGCCTAGCCTATGACTCGTCCTCGACTGGCGGACGCGAACAGACAAAGGTGGCCATACATGATGGGAGGCTCGTGGATATAGGCAAGGATCTGCCGCCCGAGGCCTCGCGTGGCGAGAGCATAGGGCTTACCTGTTATGACGATACAGGCGCCATGGCGCTCATGACCCGCGCCGAGGCACTTGTGAGGAACGGTAGCGAGAACTGTTGGAGCATAGAGGCCATACGCGGTATCTGCTCCATAGTGGAGATAAAGGCCCATAACATAGCGGGCATGCCATGGGTGGAGATAGATTTCCCAAACGACCTTGTGCGCGCCGAAAAAGAGGTCTGGCCTGCCATCATGAAGAGCAGGTGGAAGAAGACCGTCCGCTGGAAGAAGACCAAGTACATCGTCATGGCCATACTCTCTGCGGCATTTATCTTCGCTGGTTTCGAGATCAGTAAGTACTCGGCAAAGGAGAAGGTGGACTGGACCTCCGAGACTCCGCTCAACGGCCACAAGGTCTTTCTGAAGGTGCCCAAGGGGTATCAGAAGTGGTGGGAATCCACCATAGGCGAGCCCCTCAAGGTGAGGCTCAAGGGGCCGTTGAAGGCAAGGGCCTATGTGAGGCTGCTCCTTCCGCCTGGGACAACAAAGCCAGGAAAGTATGTGGTGCAGGTCAGCCTCGATGGCAAGCCCTTTGCCTGGAGCGCCTTCAAGGCCACTCCGGACAAGAAGGTCTTCTTTGCCGGCGCCGTGGTCGGCGACCGCGACAGGGTGGATGTAGATGTGCCTCCGGGGCTGCATACCGTGGAACTGGCCCTCGTTGCCGGCGTGAGCAAGCGTTATCTGGGCCGTATACGCTACCCAGAGCCCGTTACGATCGACGAGAGCAAGAAAGAGGACTGAGTCGGTCTGAGCCCCCCTCCTTCTGCCCGCCTCTGCCCTGCCCTCTTTACCCCCCCCTTCCATTGGCAGGCACTTTCCCCTCGTTCTCCTCGCCGTGCCCCTCCTTGCCGGTTTCTCTCCATCTCACCACGCCCTTCTTCCCCCTCATTTTTTGCTCACAGCCTTGTTTCATGACCTCTCCCCACGGTACAATACCTTCTACCTGCCTGCCTGCCTGCCTGCCTTGCAATACTCCCTTACTGGTGTATAATAGAGGTAACGTAGCGAAAAATCTCTTTTTATCCCAAGGATAAGGGCCCCATGACTCCAGACCCCTGGGTTTATGTTCTCGACGAGAGCGATCTCTCCGAAGGCGAGCCCTGCGTTGTTTATCCGCGAGGCGTGCCAGTACTTCTCATAAAGACTCATGGCGAGATCCATGCCCTGTCCAACAAGTGCTCCCACATGGGGTGTCCCCTTGACGGCGGCAGGCTCACAGGGTTCGTGCTCCAGTGTCCATGCCATGACTGGAGATACGATATAAGGACAGGCGCTTTCCTGGATGCAGAGGAGATATCCCTTCGACGGTACAGGTGGGAGGCAAGGAGCGGAGGGATTTTCATAAGAATAGAGGGAACCCCATGAAGAAGGTCGTATTTTACGCCCTCGGCACATGCCCTGGGTGCAGGAAAACGAGGAAGTTTTTCGAGGATAACAAGGTAGAGTTCGAGTACACCGACTACGATGCCGCCACTGAAGAAGAAAGGGCCCGGATCAGGCAGGAGATGAACACCTCTGGCTCACCGGCCTTTCCCTGGGTGAAGATAGGCGAGGACGTGGTGGTTGGTTACAACCCTTCCCGCTATGCAGAACTCCTGGGGATAAAACTCGAGAAAAAACCATGGGAACGCTGAACAAGGGGTCCCGAAAGTCTACAGGGCCGCGTAAAGAGGCCCTCAGGTTTCTCTTCGAGTACATAGTCGATCTTCTGGGCTACAAGTTCAGCCCGGACGAGGAACTCGTGGACGTTCTCCTCGAAGAGGAAGTCCTCATAGAGGCGCGCGAGGGCGCGCCTTTCTGTCCCTGCCAGGGGCGAACAGGTATTCGCGAGCAGGACATGAAGATCGTCTGCCCCTGCATTCCCTTTCACAGGGAGCACTTCGATGCCATGCGGCGGTGCTGGTGCGGTCTCTTCGTCCACCGCGACGTACAGGACCCCGACTCGCTGGAGATAATCCCGCCGCCGGCCTGAGGAGTATGAAGAGGGAGGCCAGATGTTCGTCAAGGTTGCCGAGAAAGGCGATATCGCCCCTGGGGGCATGAGGGGGTTCAAGGTCGATGGCGTGGAGATAGTTCTCTGTAATGACGGGGGGAGGTATTATGCGCTCTCGCGAAGGTGCGGCCACATGAACGCGCCCCTTGACAGGGGTACGCTCGTTGGGTACATCATCACCTGCCCCATGCACTGCGCGCAGTTCGAGGCCACAACAGGGAGGGCCCTTGCCGGGCCCCTTACCCACGAGCCTGCAGTAGGCGCAAAGGTCCCCAGGGACCTGGCCAGGCAACTCGGACGTCTGCAAGGGCTCATGCGCGAGATAAGGACCTGTGACGTAAAGACCTACGGCGTGAGGATCGAGGGTAATAGCATACTCGTAGATATCTGAAACAAGGGGAATAAATAAGAGAGGGCAGAGAGCCACAGGGAAGATGGAGATAATATACAACGGAAGAGAAGACCACACTGTGGGCATTGAACTCGAACTCCAACTCATGGACGAGGAGACGCTCGAGCTCACGCCCAGGTCTACGCGTATCATCGAGTCTCTTGGCGGGCTCTCCGGTTCAGTGAAGCACGAACTTCTCATGTCCAACCTCGAGGTCATCTCGAAGAAATCCTACAGCATAGCCGAGGCCGAGAGGGATCTTACTTGGAAACTGGGCCCAGTAATAAGAGAGGCCCGTCGTCATGGCGTTCTCATAGCAGGCGGGGGCACACATCCCTTCTCGCGCTGGAAGGCCCAGACCGTCACTCCTGACAAGAGATATCTCGAACTTGTGGAAAACCTCCAGATGGTGGCCCGTAGGTTCAACATCTTCGGCCTCCACGTCCATGTGGGCGTACGTGGCGCCGAGCGTTGCATATATGTAATGAACAGGCTCCTCTACTATCTTCCGCACCTCCTGGCCATATCCACCAATTCTCCCTACTGGGAGGGCGAGAACACGGGGCTCAGGTCATACAGGACAAAGGTCTTCGAGAACCTGCCCATAGGCGGCATGCCCTTTTATTTTCACAACTTCTCCGACTATGCACGCCTCGTGAACAACTACCTCGCCACAGGCACTATAAAGACCATACGCGAACTCTGGTGGGACGTTCGGCCACATCCTGATTTCGGCACCATAGAGGTCAGGATCTGCGATCTTCCCTCCACCCTTGGTGAGGTCATGAGCCTTGCCTCTTTTATACAGGCCCTTGTTGCGAAGTTTGGCGAGGACTTCGACCGCGGCGTCTGCTTCAGAAGACCCCACTCGGCCATCATAAGGGAGAACAAGTGGCGCGCCTGCAGGTTCGGCCTGGAGGCAAAGTTCATTACCGAGGACGGCGGCTCGACCGTACCGGCGAAGAAGGCCATCTTCGATCTTCTGGACTGGTGTGCCGACGTTGGGGTGAGACTCGGCACGACGAAGTACCTCGCCGGTCTTGAGGAGACAGTCTCGAGCGGCAGGACCGGTGCGGTACGCCAGGTGGAGATATGTGAGCGCGAAGGCGGGCTCAAGGCCCTTGCCAGGGAACTCGCGGGCATCCTGGCCACTGAGATACTCGGGGGCGGAGGCTCAGAGAACCTGGAAGAGGGGAGGTTGGGCAAGGAGGGCAGGGACGCTTGAAGGGCATGATAGCGGCAGGACACGAACTTACGGCCAGGGCCGGGGCCGAGATGTTCGAAGAGGGCGGCAATGCCTTTGACGCCGCCGTTGCCGCGGCCTTTGCCTCCTTTGTTGCCGAGAGCGCGCTGACGAGCCCGGGGGGCGGTGGCTTCATGACAGTGCATACGCCTGCCGGGACCAGTGTGGTCTATGACTTTTTTACGGCAATGCCCGGCCTTGGCGCCAGGATAGAGAAGAGAGACCTTGATTTCTTCCCCCTGTACATAGACTTCGCAGACGCCATACAGGAGGTCTTCATTGGCAGGGCCTCGGCAGGCGTTCCGGGCGTGATAGCCGGGCTCGAGATGGTGCGGTCGCGTCACTGTACCCTGCCGGTAGAGATCCTTCTAAGGCCTGCCATCATCATGGCCCGCAAGGGCATCACGGTTAACGAGGCACAGGCTTCTTTCAATACGCTCCTTGAGCCCATGCTCTCGTCATCAGAAGAGCCTGCGGGCATATACCTGCCGGGCGGGGCTTCCATTCCCCCTGGAGGCGTTATTTTTCACGAGAACCTTGCCAGCACCTTCGAAATCCTCGCAAGGGAAGGTCTGGGGAGTTTTTACACCGGCCCTCTGGCCGAGGCCCTTCTCAGGGAGTTCGGTCCTCATAACGGCGGTCTCATCACAGAGCAGGATCTCGCGCGCTACAGGCCGGTGGTACGCAGCCCCCTCGAGATAACGTACCGCGGGAGGACCATTTACACCAATCCTCCCCCTTCCTCTGGCGGGACCCTCATAGCCTTCTCGCTGAAACTCCTCGAAGACATGGACGTGGCCGGACCGGGGCACAACACTGCCCTCTACATGGCGAACCTGGCCCGCGTAATGGAGGTGACGGACAGGGCCCGGCGCGAATCTTTTGACGCGAGGCTCCAGGAAGAGGGACTTGCCAAGTGGTTCCTCTCCGAGGCGCACATGGCCCGCTTTCGCGAGGAGATGGCCAGGGGCCAGGCAGCGAGATACCCCGGTGAGACTACCCATATAAGCGCAACCGACGAGGAGGGCAACCTGGTCTCGCTTACGACCTCCGTTGGCATGGGCTCTGGTTTCATGATACCCGGGACAGGCGTAATGATGAACAACATGCTCGGCGAGCACGATCTGAACCCCCAGGGCTTTCATAATACGAGACCAGGGCTGAGGCTCAGTTCCATGATGGCGCCTACTATAGTTATGAGGGATGGCGCGGGAGAGATCATCCTCGGCACCGGGGGGTCCAAGAGGATACGCGGGGCCATACTCCAGACCATGCTCAATATCATAGACTTCGGCTTGCCGGTGGAGAGGGCCGTTAACGCCCCGCGCATACACTTTGAGAATGGTCTTCTCGACGTGGAGGCGGGCATAGAGCCATCGGAGGCAGAGGCGCTCGAGGCCATGGGCTTCAAGGTGAAGCGCTGGAGAAAGAGAGACATGTATTTTGGAGGGGTGCATACCATAGTCTTCAGGCACGGCAGGGTTGAGGGTTCTGGAGACGGACGTCGTGGCGGGGCCGTGGCATCGTTTCCCCCCATTTCATAATAGGGTATAATCGAGAAATAAGAGGAGAGAGCGGTCTTGACCCGGCCAGGGGCAGGTCCGCATCATCTGGAAGGAGCACAAGTGTAATGAAGAAGAGCAGGGAAGAGGAGGAACTCTTTAGACTTGTCGTGAGAGAGGCCGAGGCCGTTCGCGAGAGGGTACGGGAGGCAAGGCGTGTTCTTCACAGCCTGCCTGAACTCTCGGGAGAAGAAGAGAAGACCGCGGCCCTCGTGGCCGAGACCCTCGAGGACCTGGGCATAGAGGTGAGGAGAAAGGTGGGAGGCCATGGCGTAATCGGGCTCATCCGCGGCGGGGCCGGCAGTGGACGCGTCATAGCGCTTCGGGCCGATATGGATGCGCTTCCCATTCAGGACTGCAAGGAAGTGGACTATGCGTCTGGTGTCCCTGGCGTCATGCACGCCTGTGGTCATGACGTGCACACCGCGGTCCTCCTTGGCACTGCCATGACCCTCTCGGCCATGAGAGAGAGGCTCTGCGGCAGTGTCAAACTCATCTTTCAGCCCTCTGAGGAAAAGAGCATTGCCGGCGCCCATGCCATGATAGAGGACGGTGCGCTCGAAGACCCGGAGCCCGGCGCCATCGTGGCCCTGCATTGCTTCCCTGAGATGGAGGCTGGCACCATAGCCCACAAGCCCGGCATCATGACCGCTGCGGCGGACAAGTTCAAGGTGGTGGTAAAGGGCAAGAGCGGTCACGCATCGAGGCCCCATCAGTGTGTGGACGCTGTGCTCCTTGCGGCCCTCGTGGTGAATGCCATTCAGCATATTGTAAGCCGTCGCACAGACCCCCTTCACCACGCCGTCATCTCCATAGGTACGATACACGGCGGCACAGCCGTAAACATCATTGCCGACAGGGTGGAGATGGAGGGTACTGTGAGAACCCTAAGCCGGTCGGAACGGTTGAAGGTGCGGGGCCTCGTGGAAGAGACCATAAAGGGGGTTACCGAGGGCATGGGCGGCGGATATGAACTGGAGTACGAGTTCGGGACCCCTGCTGTTGTGAACGACCCGGCTGTGGATGGTCTCATCAGGAGGTGCGCCATGCATATCCTTGGCGAGGACAATGTCGTCACAATGCCTGAGCCCAAGATGGGGGCCGAGGACTTTGCCTATTTCACCGAGAAGATACCAGGCGCGCTCTTTCGCCTCGGCACATCCAATAAAAAAAGGGGCATCACATCGAGGCTCCACTCACCGGACTTTGATATTGACGAGGAGGCCCTTGATGTGGGCGTGAAGACACTGTCATGGCTCTCGGCCTGTTATCTGCTGAGGGGACTGCCCGAGGTGGTGCCCTGTCCGTGAGAGGCGGGTTGCAGTCAATCAAAGGCACATCGTAAACGTGAAAGGGGCCCTGAAAGGGCCCCTTTTTTTATGCTGTGCGCCCGGCAGGGCGCACCCACTCGGAGGTGAAAGTCCTCTACAGACCCGGC
>CAYOVP010000005.1:0-65959 GCA_964407495.1 uncultured Thermodesulfobacteriota bacterium | reverse complement strand
TTAAAAAAGAAAGCCTGCAAAGAAAACTGGTTGTCGGGTTGCGCGAAGCGCAACCCGACGAAAGTATTCCTTGTTTTTGGTGGGCAGTGACCACCCTACCACTGATTGTCTTATTTTACAGCCTACGATTTTTTTGGTGGGCGCAGCCCACCATACTGGTTTTCTTTGCTCCACTTTCTTTTTTCCAAAAGAAAGTGGAAGATTTTTAATATGCGGCCGAAGGCCGCTTTTTTCTATTGTCTTTCTCTCACAGGTATCTTTCCCTGTTCTTCACCATCATGGCGGCCATTTTTATGGCCGAGACCAAACTCTCGGGGCTTGCCTTGCCCTTCCAGGCGATATCGTATGCAGTGCCGTGGTCTGGCGAGGTGCGTATGACGGGCAGTCCGAGGGTAACGTTGATCCCGTCGTTGAAGTGCAGGAGTTTCAGGGCCCCGAGGCCCTGGTCATGGTACATGCAGACTACTGCGTCAAAGTCTTTTTTCTTTACGGCGCGGTAGAAGAGCGTATCTGCGGGCAGGGGGCCCTGCACGTCGAGCCCGCCGGCGCGGGCCTTTTCAACGGCAGGGGCTATTTCATTCTCGTCTTCTGTGCCGAAGATGCCTCCCTCTCCGGCATGGGGGTTGAGCCCGGCCACTGCGAGCCTTGGGGAGGAGATTCCAAATAGTTCTTCGAGCGAGCGCGCTGTGATGCGAATGGTGCTGAGGACTTTTCTCTCGGTAATTTTTTCGGGTAGGTCTCGTATGGCTACGTGTGTTGTGACGAGTGCCACCTTCAGGTCGTAGCGGCCAGGGCCGCGGAGCATCATGATAGGCATGCCCTTGCCGCAGAGGTGTGCTATGAACTCGGTATGGCCAGGGAAGGGCAGGCCTGCGAGCCTTGCGGTTTCCTTGTTTATGGGAGCGGTCACCACTGCCGACACCCTTGCGGCAAGGGCGTCCAGCACGGCCTTTTCAATGCACTCGATCATGGCGCGGCCTGCCTCCGGGTCGGGCAGGCCCGGCGTAAGGCCCGTGGTCTCCATGGTGGTTACCTCGCAGAGCCCGGGCCTTGCAGGCAGATCGAGGCCGAGCCTCCCGGCCACCATCTCAAGGGCCTCGACCGAGCCATAGACAACGGGGTCGGCCACCTTCCGGACATCCTCGTCGGCAACGGCCTTCAGGACTATCTCGGGCCCAACGCCCGCAGGGTCGCCCATGGTGACGGCTATTTTTGGCTTTTTCGCCATGGTCAGAGCCTCAGGTCTATGTTGGCTATGCGTTTTTCTTCCTCGAACCAGGACTCGACCATCTCGTTGTATGTCCTGTCAAAGAGTTTCTGGTATATCCTGCCCCGGACGTCTTTCAGCGGAGCGGGTTCACCGGCCCTGTATTCCACGAACTTTACGAAGTATGTGCCTTCAGGTTTTTTTATGGGCTGGCTCACCTGGCCGACGTTGAGTTTGAGTATGGCGCGTTCAAGATCTTCGTCCAGTTCACCTGCCTTGACATAGCCGAGGTCGCCGCCCGATGCGGAACTCTCGTCGTCAGAGTAGAGCCTGGCGAGTTCTGCGAAGGGTTTTTTCCTCTTCAGGCCCCTCAGGACCTTGTTCACCCGTTTTTTCATCCTTGTCTTGTCCTCGCCATCTATGAATATGATGCTTATCTTGTAGGAGGGGGGTCCATAGAACTCCTCGAGGTGTTGCCTGTAGTAATTGTCCACCTCATCGGGCTTTATGTCTATGCGCGAGCGGAACTTCATGTCCATGAACTTTACTGACCTTATCTGCTCCTTGAGTCTTGCCCTGTACTCGTCAAGGGTCAGGCCGTTCCCGGCAAGGGCAAGGAGGAGTTCCTTCTGAGTAAAACCGTTCTGGTCTTTTATCTCCCTTACGGCGTTGTCTATCTCCTCCTCGCTCACCTCGATGCCCATCTCGTCTGCGGCCTGTTTGATGAGTTTTTCCTTTACCAGGTTGTTGAGAATTTTTTCCCGCGAGACAGTCATGCCCTTTTTCTCACCAGGGTTATCCTCAAAAGAACTCTTTGCAAGGGCCACAGCGGCGTTGAGTTCAGAGAGCGTTATCACCTCGTCGTTGATTACGGCAACAATCCTGTCCAGGACCTTTGCTCCTGCCACGCCCGCGCCAATGAGAGTCATAAGGGCGAGGATGACAAGCGGCAGGGCCGCCGCCCTTGCCCTCATGGGCCCTTCCTTTCTCTTCGCTATTCTCACAGGAACTCCTCTCTCACGTCTATTACGGTTTTTTTCTTCAGTACCTCCATCCACCTCTCGAAACGGGCCTCCCTCTTCATACGCCGGAGTTTGGCGTATATTTCCGGGGCGGCCTCCTTGAAGGAGAGCCGCTTTGCCGGGATGCGGGACTCGAGAAGAAAGATGTGGTAGCCGTACTCTGTCTTGACGATCTGGCTTATCTCGCCTGGCTTCAGGGCGAAGACGGCCTTCTCGAACTCTTCGGGCATCTCTCCGCGCGCGAATGTGCCAAGGTCTCCTCCGTCCTTGGCCTCCGGACTCAGGGAGACCTTGCGCGCAGTCTCGGCGAAGTTCTTTCTTGTGAGCCCTGAGCGCACCTTCTGCGCCTCCTCTTCTGTGGCCAGGACTATCATACGGGCGTGCGCCTTCTCGGCTCGGAGATAGTCCTTCTTGTGTCTGGAGTAATAATCAAGGGCCTCTTTCTTCGAAACTCTTATCTTGGCCCCCAGGGCCTTCTCAATGGTCTTCTCTATGAGGAGTCGTCTTCGGAGTCCTTCTCTCCACTTGTCTATAGACCCGTAGGCCGAGCGTATGGAGTCGTAGAAACCCTCGGGCCCTGTCTCCTCTCTGAGCCGTGCCTCTTCTTTTCGTAGTTCCTCGGCAGGGATTGAGAGACCAAGGCGGGCGGCCTCGCCGAGGATGAGTTCTTCTTCTATCAACTCAGCGGCAACGTCTTTGCGAACGGCCCTGGTCTCTGCCGCTCCGTCAAGATAGCGCTTTACCCTCTCGTTCAGCAGGGCAAGGGTTATGGGCCTGCCGCCGACGCTGATTATGACCTCTTCGTCAGGGGGCTTCTTGTCTCTGCCGCCACAGCCGGGCAGGAAGAAACACAGGCCAATGACGAGGAGTAGGAGAGATGCATACTTCTTCATATCCGCCTGTCCTATCTCAAACCTCACTATAACACTCGCCGAGAAGTTCTTTCAATACATATCGGGCCGTCTCCACGCTCTTGTCCCTGCTCTCAAGACGCACAGAGAACCTTCCGTCTCCCGTGATACGAAACTTCACTGGGTCGGCTGCCACGAGTTCGAGGGCCTTTCTGACCACGGCCTCGTCGACAACTGGTATTTCCTCTCTCCTGCTCTGCGTGGCCGCCTCGTTGAACTTGAAACTCAGGTGTATGCGCCCTGCCTTCTCGGTGAGTTCCCGTGCGCCGAGGCGCTTTAGAAGAAGCCTGAGAGACGCTGTCTCCACTATGTTCTCCACCACCTCTGGCAGGGGCCCGTACCTGTCGCGGACCTCTTCTGCGAGGGCCCGGAGTTCGGCCTCGCCGCCAATGCAGGCAAAGCGCTTGTAGAGTCCGAGCCTCTGCCCTGCGTCGGGCACGTAGTCCTCTGGTATGAACTCGGAGACGCGGAGTTTCACCTCTGGCCGCTCTTCTTCCACCAGGGGCTCGCCCTTCATCTCGCGCACTGTTTCCTCCAGTATGCGCGCGTACATCTCAAACCCCACTGCCGCGATCCTGCCCGACTGGTTGGTGCCGAGGAGTTCGCCTGCGCCGCGTATCTCGAGGTCATAGGCCGCCACCTTGAACCCTGAGCCTGGCTCAGAGAGTTCGCGGATGACGTCGAGGCGTTTACGCGCCTCTGGGCCGAGGTTTGCGCTCTCGCCTATCATGAAGTAGGCATATGCACGGTGGCTGGACCGGCCAACACGCCCGCGAAGTTGATACAGTTCGGCAAGGCCGAAGGACTCGGCCCGGTTGATGATTATGGTATTGGCCCTGGGGATATCGAGGCCAGACTCGATTATATTTGTGCAGAGGAGTATGTCTGCCTTGCCTGCCACGAAGTCGAGCATCTTTTTTTCGAGTTCAGCCTCGCGCATCTGGCCATGGGCCACGGCCAGCCTGGCACGCGGCAGGAGCCGCCGGAGCATATCCTCGAGGGGCGCCATGGACTGGACCCTGTTGTGTACGAAGAAGACCTGCCCCCCACGGTCCATCTCACGCTCAATGGCGTCTTTTATAACGCCCTCGTCAAAGCGAAGAACCTCTGTACGTACCGAGCACCTGTCCTCGGGGGCCGTGTTTATGATGGAGAGGTCGCGTATGCTCGCCAGCGACATGTGGAGCGTACGGGGTATGGGGGTGGCCGTAAGGGCGAGTACATCAACAGTACTGCGAAGTTTCTTGAGACGCTCCTTCTGGCGTACGCCGAATCTGTGTTCTTCGTCTATGATGACGAGACCGAGGTCCCTGAAGATTATATCCCCCTGCGTGAGCCTGTGGGTCCCTATTATTATGTCTACCTCCCCGGTTGCAAGACGCTTGAGGGTGCCGGCCTGTTCCTTCCTGGTCCTGAACCGGCTCAGGACCTCGATGTTCACAGGGTATGGCCCGAAACGCCTCGAAAAGGTAAGGTAGTGTTGCTGGGCAAGGACTGTTGTTGGGACGAGCACTGCCACCTGTTTGTTGTCGAGCACTGCCTTGAAGGCCGCCCTCATTGCCACCTCTGTCTTGCCGTATCCCACGTCACCACAGACGAGCCTGTCCATGGGCGACGCAGAGGTCATGTCTCTTATGCACTCCTCTATGGCCTGTGCCTGGTCCGGAGTCTCCTCGAACTCGAAGGCAGCCTCGAACTCGTGGAACATGGCGTCTGGGGGAGAAAAGGCGAACCCAGGGGCCGCGCGGCGCGCGGCATAGAGACGCAGGAGTTCGCCTGCCATCTCCTCTATGGATTTTTTTATCCTGCCCTTTGTCTTCTTCCACCTCGATCCCCCGAGCCTGTCGAGGGCAGGGCGCTCTCGGCCCTCGAAACCATGATACCTGACCAGAAGGTCCATCCTCTCCACGGGAAGATAGAGTTTGTCTCCGCCCTCATACTCTATGAGGATGAAGTCGCGGGCCACACCCTCTACAGCGCGTCTCTTGATGCCATGATAAATGCCCACGCCGTGGAGCGTATGGACCACGATATCTCCCTCCTTCATGTCAGTGAGGGATCTCAAGGTCTCACCCGGACGTCTTCGGGGAGGCGGACGCTTTTTTACACGTGCGCCGAAGATCTCCTCTTCCGAGACAATGGCTATGCAGGGGGCCTCCATGAGAAAGCCTGCAGACAACGAGCCCTCGGCAATGTAGGCCCTGCCTGCCTTCATATCGAGAAAGTCGGACCCCTTTATGAGCCTCGTACCTATTTCATATCCAGCGAGGAGTTCGGATGTGCGCTCGGCCTGGGCCCTGTTGTGGGCTGAGATGCAGACAGCCGCGCCCCTGCCGAGCCATTCTTCTATGGCAGAGGCAAGGGGCCGGAGGGGTAGTTCTCTGCCGGTCTTTGCGTGTCTTATCTCGGCACTGAGGTCCAGTTGCGTTCTTGTCGCCACCTCGATGGCATGGGGGGCAGGGTTAGCGAGGCCCTCTAGGTCCACGCCCGCAAAGTTGTCGAGTATCTCGACTGCCTCACTTGCGCTGGTGTAGAGATCATCTGGAGGCAGAAAAAATTCTCCCCGCTCTCGTAGCCTTGCCTCGCATTCCTGTACCTCTTCCTCGAATACCTCCAGTGCCTCAGCCACGCTGGCCCTCTCCCGAACAAAGACCACCGTGTCCTCTGGCAGACGCTCTGTGATGGGCTCGAGGCTCTCGTGAAACAGGGGGTAGAGACCATAGGCATCGTTTTCCGGCGAGGCCTGCTTCAGGGCCCTGAAGAGACCTTCCCAGGCACTTGGGTCGAGACCCAGTTCTGCGGCCCTCTCCATGAGTCTGCGCCTTGCCCTTGCCCGCGCCGCCTCTGTACGGTCTGCCTCTCCTGCGGGCAGGATAATGGCCTCGTCGAGGCGCTCCACAGATCTCTGAGTATCAGTGCTGAAGGTGCGTATCGACTCTACAGTATCGCCGAAGAACTCGACCCTCAGAGGCAGGCCGTGGCCAGGAGGAAAGATATCCACTATGGCCCCCCTCACGCTTATCTCGCCCGGGCCCTCCACCATCGGCACACGTGTAAACCCGTGCTCCACGAGGGTCAGTACGAGGTTGTCACGCGGATGTTCCTCACCACGTGCAAGCCTCGTGATCCCCTTCTCAAGGGCTGGGAGCGGGGGTATCCTCTGCATGAGGTTTCGCGCAGAGGTAATGGTGATAAAGGGGCGGCCCTCCAGGATCTTCTGGTTAAGTTCCATTCTCTTTGCCAGAATGGCGGGATGCGGCGCCTTGAGCGAGAGGGGGAGGACCTCGGTAGAGGGAAAGAGAAAGACATGGTCACTTCCGAGAAAAAAAAGAAGGTCTTCCTCCATGGCCGTAGCCGCCCTCTCATCAGCGGCCACGACGAGCACGGCACGGCCGTAGCGCCTGAAGAAGGAGGCTACCGCATAGGCACCCGATGAGCCGTGAAGACCCCCTACAACGAGTCTCTCCCCAGGGCCAATGGCCGAAGAGGCCTCCAGGGCCTCATCCAGGGAACATACCCTCCTATTCAGAACTTCTCTTTTCATAAACCATCTCGATGAGTTGTTGAAACCATATATTCTAACACAAAATCAGGTGAAAAAGAGAGAAAGAAGAGAAAAAAGTAGGTGAAAAAAGGGGGCCCCGGAGAAACCTTCCAACACATTGAAAGACCTTACTTTCTTTTGGAAAAAAGAGAGTAAGACAAAGAAAACCTGATTCTCTTTGCAGTCCAAGTACGCCCCTGGCAGGCCCTTCCCCAGCAAGTGACTCCCTGCCTCGGAAGCCGAGAGCAAGTCAAAGAAAAAATAGAAGGATGTGCTTCCGGCCCTGCTTGACGCCCTTGCAAAGCAATGCTAAACTCTCCACATGCCTGAAAAAACATTAAAGACCTTTGGGGTGGATTATCTCCAGGTATTAGACGAGACAGGGGCTCTCGACGAGGCCCTTCTCCCGCCCCTCTCCGACGAGGACCTCCTTCGCGCGTACAGGGCCATGGTCTTTTCACGGGCCTTCAACCACATGGCCCTGGACCTACAGCGAGAGGGACGCATAGGCACCTATGCCTCTATACTTGGCCAGGAGGCCAGCGAGACAGGCTCGGCCCTGGCCCTCTCAGAGGAAGATTGGATCTTCCCATCCTTTCGAGAGACAGGTGTCTTCCTTACGCGAGGATACCCGGCCTGGCTCATGTACCGTTACTGGATGGGCGACGAGCGGGGAATGAAGGCCCCCCCTGGGCAGAACATCTTTCCCATGAGCGTTCCCGTGGGGAGCCAGATAACCCATGCCGTTGGCACTGCAATGGCCATGAAGATAAAGGGTGAGAGAAGCGTTGCAGTCACCTATTTTGGCGACGGCGGCTCATCGAGGGGCGACTTTCACGAGGGCCTCAACTTTGCCGGTGTCTTCAAGGCCCCGGTGGTCTTCATCTGCCAGAACAACCAGTGGGCAATCTCCCTGCCGCGCTCTCGCCAGACAGCCGCAGAGACCATAGCGCAGAGGGCCGCGGGCTACGGCATCCCTGGTATACAGGTAGACGGAAACGACGTCCTTGCCGTGTACAAGACAACAGCAGAGGCAGTGGAGCGCGCCCGCGCAGGCATGGGCGCCACTCTCATAGAGTGCTATACCTACCGCCTCGACGACCACACCACAGCCGACGACTCGTCGCGTTACAGGACAGAGGAAGAGGTAAAGAAGTGGGAGGCACGGGAGCCCCTGAAGAGATACACGAAGTTCCTCCGCCAGAGGGGCATCCTCACAGAAGAGATTGAGAAGGAGATCAAGGCCGGGGTGGAGGCCGAGATAAAGTCTGCCGTAGAAGAGGCCGAGGCCTTTGGAGCGCCAGAGCCGGCGGAGATCATCAGATATACATCGAGTGAACTCAGCAGGAGACAGAGAAAGGAACTGAAGGCCCTGGGATGGGAAAGGGACTGACCATAGTACAGGCCGTGAACCGGGCCCTTGCAGAGGAGATGGAGCGCAACACCAACGTCGTGGTCCTTGGTGAGGACGTGGGCGTAGACGGCGGGGTCTTTCGCGCAACAGAAGGCCTTCTTGAAAAATTCGGGCCAGAGCGCGTCATGGATACGCCGCTGGCCGAACTCGCAATCGTTGGTACGGCCATTGGCATGGCTGTCTACGGCCTCAGGCCTGTTGCAGAGATCCAGTTCATGGGCTTTACCTACGGGGCCTTCGAGCAGATCTTCTCACATGCAACACGCATACGCTCGCGCTCGCGCGGACGCTTTACCTGCCCCCTTGTCATACGTACACCCTACGGCATCGGCATAAAGGCCCCGGAACTCCACAGCGAGTCCTCAGAGGCCGTGTATTGCCATATGCCCGGCCTCAAGGTGGTGGTCCCATCCACGCCATACAATGCCAAGGGCCTTCTCATCTCGGCCATCCGTGACGACGATCCCGTGCTCTTCATGGAGCCTGCGAGCATCTACCGCGCCATAAGGACGCCCGTGCCAGAAGAGGAGTACACCGTGCCCCTTGGGAAGGCCGCGGTTCTACAGGAAGGGGCTGAAGTGACGGTTGTCGCCTGGGGCGCAATGCTGCACAGGGCCATGGCCGCGGCAGAGGGCCTTGACGCCGAGATAATAGACCTCATGACCCTGAAACCCTTTGACGAGGAGACCATCCTTGAATCGGTCCGCAAGACAGGCCGCCTCGTAATAGTGCACGAGGCCACCAAGAACTGCGGCCTCGGCGCCGAGATATCGGCCCTTGTCTCCGAGGAGGCGATCTTCTCTCTGAAGGCCCCTGTTGTTAGGGTGGCCGGACCTGAGGCCGTAATGCCCATGGCAAGACTCGAGGACGAGTACATGCCAGGGGTAGAGAGAATACGCAGTGCCCTCGAAGAGGTAATGAAGTACTGAGAGAAATTAATAGGATAATTTCGGCTTTCTTTTGAAAAAGAAAGCCTGGCAAAGAAAACTGATGCCAAGCCGCGCTTCGCGCGGCTTGGAAAAGATCAACTTCTAATTATTGGTTTTCTTTGTCTTACTTTCTTTTTTCCAAAAGAAAGTAAGGAAATCTTTTGTTTTTTTCTTCTTTCTTTCAAATAAGGAGGTCTCTCATGCCTTTTGATTTCAAGTTACCTGACCTTGGCGAGGGCATAAAGGAGGGCGAGGTCGTAAAGTGGCATGTTCGTGAGGGCGACCTTGTGGAGGAGCACCAGGTGATCCTCGAGGTGGAGACGGACAAGGCCATTGTAGAGGTCCCCTCGCCAAAGAAGGGTAAGGTTCTGAAACTCAACAAGGCAGAGGGCGATACCGTTCTCGTTGGCGAGGTCCTTCTTACCATAGAGACGGGCGGTGAAGAGGCCGAGGGCGCCGTGGCAGAGGAGGCGGCCGCCAGACCGGAGTCGAGAGTTGAAGCGCCGACTGCGCCGGCCCCGAAGGCCGCGCCCGCCCATGAGGATGAAGAGGAAGAAGAGGCTGCATCTGTTGTCGGTAAGTTGCCCCCCTCAATAGGTGTCCTCGCCGCGCCAAAGGCGCGGGCCCTGGCACGGGAGAGGGGTATTGATATCTCCAAGATTACGGGCACGGGCCCGGGCGGCATCATCACCGAGGCCGATGTGCTGGCCGCCGGAGGGGCGCCTGCCCCTGGGAAAGCCGCCGTTCCACCGCAGGGGGCAAGGCCGGTTCCACCCCTGCCTCACCATGCGCCTCCACCGCCACCGGCGCCGCACCACGCACCACCCGCACCGCCGCCCGCGGGCGAAGACCGCGACCCCTGGGGCCCTGTGGAGCGCATCCCATTTCGCGGCATAAGAAAGAGCATCTCGCGTAACCTCATGGCCTCGCAGAGGAACACGGCCTCTGTAACGGGCATGGACGACGCCGACGTGACAGACCTCTGGAACCTCCGTAACCACGAGAAAGAGGCTGCCGCCAAAAAGGGCATCAACCTTACCTTTCTTCCCTTTTTCATGAAGGCCGTGCGCCATGCCATAGAGAGCCATCCGCTCCTCAACGGCTCTGTGGACGAGGAGCGCGGAGAGATAATCATCAAGAAATATTTCAATGTTGGCGTTGCAGTGGATACGCCCGATGGGCTCATGGTGGCGGTCTTGCGCGATGTGGAGAAGAAGACCATACTGGAGATAGCAGAGGAACTCCAGGAACTGAGCAAAAGGGCCCGCGAGCGAAAGATAACCCTTGGTGAACTCAAGGGCTCTACCTTCACCATAACCAACTACGGCGCCTTTGGCGGGAGATACGCCACCCCCATAATCAACTACCCGGACATAGCCATACTCGGCACGGGCCGTATTACCGAGCGGCCATGGATATTTGAAGGCAAGGTGGTGCCGCGCATGATACTCCCCCTCTCGCTCACCTTTGACCACAGGGTGGTGGACGGAGTAGAGGCCTCGACCTTTCTCAAGCGTGTAAAGGAGTACCTCGAAGACCCGAACCTCATATTCATAGAGAGCGCCTGAGGGGGGAGGGCGAGGGCGAGCAGTCTACGGGTGGGGACATGATCGGTGGCGTTTGCCAGGCCCTGGCGCCAATCTGGGGCAGGCCAACGCAAGGCCACGGGGCCTTGCGGAGCAACGCTTAAGAGAGGCTTTTCTCTATTCAATGCCAGAAGGAGGACTTAGAGAGGTGCTCTCAAGAGATGACGCCCTGAAGTTTGCGAAAGACTGGACCGAGGCCTGGAACGCACATGATATCGAAAAAATCTTATCTCATTACTCCGAGTCAGTGGTCCTTATTTCGCCCATAGCAGAGAGGCTTCTCGGTAACGGGGAGGTGAGGGGCATGGAGGCCCTGAGGGAGTACTTTCAGAAGGGGCTCGAGGCCTACCCGGACCTCGAGTTTCGACTGCAGGATGTAATGTGCGGACTGAGGAGCATCGTGCTCTTTTATACCAACCAGAACAACGTGCGGGCAGGCGAGTTCATGTATCTCGATGAGCGCGGCAAGATAGCCCGCGTATACGCCCATTACAGCGGCTGAGCCGGGTCTCGTTCCACACCGGGTACAGAGCGGGGCAAGGCCCTTTGACTACCGCAGGCCAGCCTATTCAGAGGCCCCGTGTTTCTTGAGGAGCGCCACTGTTCCGGAGTGTACCCCTCTTGATGCGAAGACCAGGGCAGTCTCGCCTGTCTTTGTCTCGGCGTTCACGTCGGCGCCTTTTTCAAGGAGCGCCTCCACCACCTTGGAGTGCCCTCCGCCAGAGGCGAAGATAAGCGCCGTCACGCCCCCCTGAGCTCTTGCGTTCACGTCAGCGCCCTTGTCGAGAAGTTGCCTGACTACGCTCAGGTGGCCGCCCGCTGAGGCGGCTATGAGAGGGGTGATCCCTTCCGGGGAGTTGACGTTAACTTCGGCGCCTCTCTCGAGGAGAACCGCCACAACATCGGGATGGCCCTGTATGGAGGCGAATATAAGGGGCGTAAGTCCGTAATCGTTTTTAGCGTCTACGTCAGCGCCCTCGGCGAGAAGTTCCTCCACTCTCTTCGTGTCGCCACCTATGGCCGAATCGGCAAGTTCTGAATTCAGTATTTTTGTTCTCTCCGGCCCCGGACCAGACGCCCCCATGGAACCCTCCTTTTCTTGATTGAATGATAGTCTTACAGGCTCGCGGTTATCAACGCCTGCGAACCCTCCACCGGCCCGAAGGGCCGATGGAACCGGTTTTTCTTTGGGCACTTTCTTTTTCCCAAAAGAAAGCGCAATATCTCAATATGCATTCGAGTGCTGCTTCTTTCCTTTCCCTTTCTTTCTCCTGCCTCTTACTTTACGAGCCAGCCCGCCACCATGCTGAAGAGGCTTATGACTATGGAGCCGAGTATGGCCACTCCAAGGCCCTGCACATCGAGGCCAGGCACGAGCGCGCCCACGATGAGCAGGAGTATGCCGTTGAGTATGAAGGTGAAGAGCCCGAGGCTCAGGATATTGATGGGCAGGGTGAGGATGAAGAGGACGGGCTTTATGACGAGGTTAAGGACGCCGAGGACAATGGCCGCCTCTATGACAGGGCCGTATCCGACGGATTCCATGCCAGGCACGATGTACACGGCAAGGGCTATGCCTACTGCGAGTATGGCAAGGCGGAGTACGAGGTTTTTCATTAGTCCGTCCTTTTCTGGGTATGAATCCCTGAAGACGCGGATTCGCCTTGAGAAGTAAAACATGGTCATTTGAGGCAACTCCTTACCGTTTAGGGGTAAGAACCTGGACGTAAGTACCTTTTATTATTACTATTTCGTTATATATGCAAACGAACGTTGCGCCTTCTCGCGAAAAAGGTCGCGGAATGTACCTTTTATGGAGATTGTTCAGAAAACAATTCGTCATATATGCAATTGTTGTTATATCCCCGTATCCACGCAAACACCGCGTCCTTTACTGCCTCGGGGTCCGTGGTACTCAGCCGTCCCCTTTGCGAACAGAGCACCAGCGCCCAGTACCAAGGACCTCCATCATCTCTTCGTGGATGAGACCGTTCGAGGCCAGACACCGGGGCTTGAAGTTGGAGTACAGGCCTCCGTCAAAATCCGTGACACGACCCCCGGCCTCGGTCACCATGAGCGTGCCTGCGGCAGTGTCCCAGGCCGAGAGTTTCATCTCCCAGAACCCGTCGAAGCGGCCAGAGGCCACATAGCAGAGATCGAGAGCCGCCGAGCCGGCACGCCTTATGGCCTGGGCCCGGAGAGAGAAGTTCCTGAAGAGGTCGAAGTTGTTTGCACTGGCAGTGCGAAGATCATAGGGAAAACCCGTGGCAAGGAGGCTGCGTCCGAGGGAGGCCGTCCTCGATACTGAGATCGGTGCGTTGTTCAAGAGAGCACCGCGCCCCTTCTCGGCCACAAAGAGTTCGTCGAGCATGGGGTTGTACACAACACCGAGGATAACCTCGCCCTCTGCCTCGAAACCAATGGAGACGCAGAAGACGGGAAAGCCGTGCGAGTAGTTGGTGGTGCCGTCAAGGGGGTCGATTATCCATCGGTATCCGCTCGCTGCCTTGCGCTCGTCACTCTCCTCGGCAATGATGCCGTGGCCCGGGAACTCGCGCCTGATCCTCTCCACGATGAGTCCCTCGGACCTTCGGTCCATCTCCGTGACAATGTCCACCTCGCCCTTGAAGTCAACCCTGCCGGCATGACCAAGACGGCCCTTGAGGAGGGCGCCGGCCTCGAGGGCCGCCTCTATTGCAACCTTACGGATTTCCATTCAGGTCCGCCTCTGGCTCGAAGGAGTAGGAATGGCAAACTCGCAGAGGTTCATTGCGCCTTCTTGGCCGAAGGACAACCAGCGCACGACGGGGGCGCGGAGTCCGAGGTGGACGAGGTCTGCGGCGTAGAGGATGTCTTGCGGGCATAATCAGTCTTGTACCACCCGCTGCCCTTGAGCACAAAACTGGAGCGCGAGATGAGTTTCTCCACGTTCGTGCCTGAACAGTAGCGGCACTTGGTTATTGCATCGTCCTTGAACTTCTGTATGACCTCGAAGACCTTCTCGCAGTCAGGACACCTGTACTCGTATATGGGCATAAAAAAAGACCTCCTTCATTTATGGCTATGATCTCTAACTCTATTGTAGGAGCGTGCCTGGCCGTTGTCAAATCAGCGGGCAGGTAAAATGCCCGGATAGTAACTGGCCAGGACGCGTGCCAATGACGGATTTAAATAGACGGAGATGACCATCATACTGCCAAGGCAGTACAAGGCTTCGGAAGATGGGTGAGAGAGACCCTTTGACGGGGTGACGGCATACCATCTGCCCTGACGTCTACTGGGGGCAGGCAGAGGCGCTCGAACAAGACCCCCTACTTCACCAAGTACGAACCAATTGTCTCCTTCGAGCCCTCAAAGGACGAGAGGGTCTTATTACGCCACTCGGGCCTTACGCTGTAACTTCCGGGCGAGGAATAATAGGAATCAAGGGCCTCACGCATCACGCCCGTCATGGCCGCAACATAGGCACCCGTCCTCTGACGGCCCTCTATCTTGAAGGCACTCACCCCGGCCTCGACGAGGCCCGGCAGTATCTCCAGTATATTGAGAGATTCAGGCTCCTCGAAGGCATAAACAGGACTCCCATTGGGCATGAGGTAGCGACCCTTGCAACAGGTGGGATAGGGAGAGGACTCACCGTGGCCGAGGCGGTTCAGGAGTACGTCGTTCAGCGAGATGGTCATGGAGCCCCCGTCCCCGCTCCTGAACTTTACGAACCTCGAGGGCGAGCATGCGCCCTCTGTGTTCGTAGAGGCACCTGTCACGTAGGACGAGAGATAACACCTTCCCTCGATGTTTATGCAGAGCCCGCCAAGGGCAAATACCTCTACCTCCACATCCGTATGGGCCACAATATCCTTTATTTCGTCTATGGTGAGCACGCGCGGAAGTACGACGCGCCGGATGCCAAAGTGCTCGGCATAGAAATTTATACTCTCGTAATTGGAGGCACTGGCCTGAGTGCTGAGGTGAATATTGATGTCCGGATACCTTTCCCTCGCGTACCTGAGTATGCCCAGGTTGGCAATTATGACGGCATCGGCACCCATCTCCACGGCCCTGTCCACTGCACCGTACCAGGTGGTGAAATCTCCGAGTTGAGGAAAGGTGTTTATGGCAACAAAGAACTTCCTCCCAGCCATGCGCACCACTTCAATACCCTCGGCAAGGTCTTTATCCGTAAAGTTCAGACCCTCGAAGTTGCGCGCATTCGTGGCATCTCGAAAACCAAGATACACCGCATCTGCACCCGCCTCTATGGCAGCCTTCAATGAACGGAGATTGCCCGCCGGGGCAATGACCTCGGCCTTTCTGAGAGAATCCTTCATGACCAAAGACACAAAAGCGAAAGAAGCGGCCATAGGCCGCATACCGAAAACCTTCCACTTTCTTTTGGGAAAAAGAAAGTGGGGCAAATAAAACCAATGCCAGCGGCCAGGGGCCGCTGGAAAAAACCGCCTCTTAAAAAGGCACGTCGTCGAGGTCTGAACCCGGCGCGCCGCCCGCAGGAGGCTCGCCTCCGCCGCCCTGGCTGGCCCTCGTGCCGAGCATCTGCATGTTGTCGGCTACTATCTCTGTAGTGTACTTCTTTACCCCGTCGCGATCTTCCCAACTTCTGGTCTGGATCTTGCCCTCAATGTAGACCTGCCTGCCCTTGGAGAGATACTCCCCGCAGATCTCGGCAAGGCGCCTGAAGGCAACTATCCTGTGCCACTCCGTCTTTGTCACCCGCTCGCCTTCCTTGTTCGTGTAGGTCTCGGTGGTGGCAAGGCTGAAGTTGGCTACAGCCGTCCCACCTGGCGTATACCTTATCTCAGGGTCTGCGCCAAGGTTGCCAATGAGAATAACCTTGTTTACTCCCGCCATCTGAGGCTCCTTATTGAAATATTGGTTTTCTTTGCCCCACTTTCTTTTTCCCAAAAGACAGTGGGAGGTTTTCTTTGCCCTGCTTTCTTTTTTTGTGCGTACTTCTAATTTACCAGCATGGTATGCAATGTCAAGAAGACACTTTGAGCGTAAAAGTAGGAATTGACTTATATCCCCTAAAAAAGTAGAATTTTATCATGTATTTAAGGACATTCCTCGTCTGGACAGCAGGGCTTCCAGTTACAGCCCTTCTCTTCCTCGTCATACTCCTATCCCTCATCATAGACAGGAGCGGCCGTTACGTGCACTCCATAGGCGCACTCTGGTGCAGGATAATCCTCGCACTGGGGGGAGTAAAGGTGCGCGTCAAGGGTGTGGAAAACCTCGCCGGCAGCAGGCCGAGGATTTTTCTATCCAACCACCAGGGCGCCTTTGATATCCCCGTACTCCAGGGGTACCTCCCGCTCCAGTTCCGTTGGGTCTCGAAAAAGAGCCTCTTCAGGATACCTGTAGTTGGTTGGTCCATGACCCTTGCAGGGTACATCGCCGTTGAGCGGGAGAACAGGAAGAAGGCCTTCAGGGACCTTCTCCAGGCGGCAGAGAAGATAAAGAACGGCACCTCTGTGGTCGTATTTCCCGAGGGCACGAGGAGCACCACGGGCCGCCTCCTGCCATTCAAGAAAGGGGCCTTCATACTGGCCAGAAAGAGCGGCGTCGAGATAGTACCCATAGCCGTCACCGGTACAAAGGACATCATGAAAAAGGGCTCGCTCATGATAGCGCCGTCAGAGGCCTCCATCTCCATAGGAAGGCCCTTCTCAACGAGGGGAAGGACAGACGAGGAACTCATGGATATGACGCGCCGGGCCATACTCGCCATGCTCGGCCAGGAGGACGGGCCGCATGAGGCCGAAGAGGCAATGAAAACAGGATAAAGGAAGAACAAATGGAAGAGAGTCGGACAAGGCTCAGGGTAGTGCCCCTTGGCGGGCTCGGTGAGATCGGCCTCAACATGATGGCCTACGAGTATGAAGATACCATCATCGTCGTGGACTGCGGTCTAATGTTCCCTGAGGACTACATGCTGGGCATAGACTTCGTGATCCCGGACGTCACCTACCTCATCGAGAACAAAGACCGTGTGAAGGGGTTTTTCATTACTCACGGACACGAGGACCACACAGGGGCCCTGCCCTTTGTGTTGAGGGAAGTAAACGCCCCTGTATACGCCACGGCCCTTACGCTCGGGCTCATCGAGGCCAAACTCGCAGAGCATGGCATGCTCGACGACGTTGTCTTCGAGATGGTGAGGCCGCGGGACACGGTCTCCGTAGGGCCCTTCAGAGTGGAGTTTCTCCGCGTGAGCCATTCCATTGTAGACGGCTGCTCCCTTGCCATCACCACGCCCATTGGCGTAGTCATACACACGGGCGACTTCAAACTCGACCAGACCCCGGTGGACGGCGAGGTCATAGACTATGCCCGCTTCTCCGAGTATGGCGAGCGCGGGGTGCTGGCGCTCTTTTCCGACTCTACCAACGTTGAAAAGGCGGGCTATACCCTCTCGGAAAAGGAGATCGGATCCAACATAGAGGCAATACTCGCCTCGGCCACGGGCAGGGTGATACTGGCCACCTTTGCCTCGCACATACACAGGATGCAGCAGGTCTTCGATGCCTGCGTGCGTTGCGGGCGAAAGGTCATACTCAACGGACGGAGCATGGTCACAAACGTGGATATAGCCATGCGCCTGGGCTACCTCAAGGCCCCGGAGGGGCTAATCGTGGACATGAAGAGGCTCAAGGACCTCGAGCGCAACAAGGTACTTCTCCTCACTACAGGGAGCCAGGGCGAACCCATGAGCGCGCTTACGCGTATGGCCATGGACAACCACAAGAAGATAAAGGTGGAAGAGGGTGATACAGTAATACTCTCGTCAAAACTCATACCAGGCAACGAGAAGGCCATTACCACAATGATGAACCACCTCTACCGCCGGGGCGCCACGGTCATATACGAGAAGGTCTCGGAGATTCACGTCTCGGGCCACGCGAGCCAGGAAGAACTGAAGATAATGCTCAATATGACGAGGCCGCGCTTCTTCGTGCCCATACACGGCGAGTACCGACACCTCGTTCTGCATGCCCGCCTGGCGCGTACCGTGGGCCTTCCTGAAAAGAACATCATAGTTGCCGAGGACGGCGATGTCATAGAGATTGCCCGGGACCGCGCCTTCAAGGCTGGCACCGTTACCTCGGGCCGCGTCCTCGTGGACGGAAAGGGGCTTGGCGAGACAAGCGACATGGTCCTCAAGGACAGGCGTCACCTTGCGCGCGACGGCATGGTCATCGCGCTCCTCTCCATAAACGAGACCACTGGTGCCGTCATCTTCGGGCCTGATATCATCACGCGCGGATTTGCCTTCAAGGACGAGACCCCCGGACTCCTCGAGGGGGCCCGCGAGGTAGTCATCAAGACAATGGAAGAACTCAACGCAGAGGCCAAGACCGAGCAGTTGGAGGTGGAGGAAGAGATAAAGAGGGCACTTAGAAGGTTCTTCAACCGCACAATCGAGAGAAGACCCGTCATACTTCCCCTTGTCATAGAGATCTGAAGGCGTTATAATACGGCTTTGTTCTCCATTTTATCCGGTGGTCATGACATCTGGAACTCGGCCTGGTGAGGGCTCTGTGTCCAGGCCCGCGGCATGGGCCTTTCTGCCGCTCCAGCGCGCCTTCCTCTCGAAGGGGTCGGGTAATGGGGTGCAGGCCGGGGGGCTAGACCCCTGGCGCTGGATGGAGGATGGCCCAGGTGCCTTGGTGGGGGGGAGATTGGCGCTACCACCTGCTACACCTCTGCCAAAGACCCATACCCCTGTGTATGCCCCGGCGCAGTGGCACGGTACCACCATGTACAGACGTAAGGACCATGAGACGCTTTATACTCAATATCCTCATCAGCCTTACCTTCCTTGCCGCCGCTGGCGCGGTGGCTGAAGAGTTGCCTCTCATGCCTGCGCCGGTGGACAGGCCGTCCATGCACTACGAAGAGCGAAAAGGCACTACCGTAAAACTTAACAAGTGGGGCATCATGGACCCAACGCCCCAGGTCAAGCCCCTCGAGTACCTCCCAAAGGACAAGTATGGTTTCGTCGATTGGGCAAAGGCGCTGAAAGAGGGGCTCATAAAGCCGAGAGACGCCTTTCCTGGAAGCCCGGCCCCGCCGCCACCCGCCTTCAACGACGACGTACTCATCAAGGCCAAACTCAAGTTCATGCCCGATGTCATCTTCCCCCACTCCGTCCACAACCAGTGGCTCGGCTGTGCACCCTGCCATCCCAAGATATTCAGGAAAAAGGCGGGTGCAAGCGGCATCTCCATGCTCGCCATCTGGAAGGGCAGGTACTGCGCCAGGTGCCATGACAGGGTGGCCTTTCCCATACGAAACTGTTTCAAGTGCCACTCAGTGAAGAACGTTGACCAGCGTAGGGAGATGAGGCGCGACGAGATGGCAGAGTTCAGGAAGACACACCCCCACTTTACAAAACCAGAGAAAAAGGGTAGAATACGACGTCTCTTCCGTTCTTTGTGGCCACTATAATCGCTTGAAGAGGTGCTTCTCATGAACATTTCCAGCGTCTTGCCAAAGCGTGACCTCATAAGCGTCATCGAACTCATCGATGACCTCAGCCGTTGTGCCTCAGAGGACGCGGCAGCGGCTCTCCTTACGAGAGTACGGGACCTGCTCGGTGCGGAGTTTGCCGTCTGCGGCACGGGACGGGTCTATGAGAACGGGAAGATGGATATTGAGACCATCTTAGATTCCGGTTACCCAAGCGAGTGGCTTAACCTCTACTTCAGGGAAGGCCTCTATCGTTACGACCCTGTCATGCGTCACCACATGCAGTTCTCTGCCCCTGCGTTCTGGTCCGAGATAAGACAGAAAACCAATGATGAGCGCTCCCTGGCCGTCACCGAGTGGGCCGCGGCCTATGGGCTCAGATACGGCCTATCATCGAGCGTTTACCTGCCGGGCACGGGCATGTTCAGCCTCTTTTGCTTCGCCTCCTCAGAAGATGTCTTCACCGAGCGGCACAAGGAACTTCTCGGCGCCCTCACACTACACCTGAACATGGCTATTACCGGCGATAGGCGGCCCGAGATACCTCTGCAACCGGCCACTATATCGAGAAGGAGGGTGGTTCAGTAGGAAGACCCGTACCTCAACAACCAGGAGAGGCTCCCTATGGCTTACAAGGATTTCTCACGAAGAGAACTAACCCAGATCCTCGACATAATACACTCGTCCCTTGCGTGCAGGAACGATGCCGACCTTACGAGGTTGCTTGCGAGGATCAAGGAACTCGTTGAGGCAGACCATGGGGTCTGCGGCCTTGGTATCGTAAACTCTGGAAAACTTACTGGTGTAAAGAAGATATACAACCTCGATTACCCTGCGCAGTGGATGAGGATCTACGCGCAGAGGCAACTTTACAGTGTCGACCCCATTGTATCTCACAATGTCGTAGCAGAGTCGAGTTTCATGTGGAACGAGGCCATAACCGGAAAAGACCTGGACGAGGCCATCTCCTTCATGCGCCTTGCCGGCGACTTCGGCCTGCGCTATGGCGTTGCCGCCGGGTTGACCGAGCAGAAAACAGGGCTCATGAGCGTCTTTTCCTTCTCAGGCCCTGATGATTCCTTCCGTGACCATCACAAGGAAATTCTCAACGCCCTCGTACCCCATGTTCACATGGCGCTGGAGAGGGTCTGCATGCTTGAGAAAAGGAGTACAATGGACCTCTCGGCCCGCGAGAGGGAGGTCCTTGCATGGGTAAAGGAGGGAAAGACGAACTGGGAGATATCCATGATACTGAATATCAGCGAGAGGACCGTGAAGTTTCACGTTCAGAACATAGAGCACAAACTCAATGCCGTCAATAAAGCCCACGCAATAGCACTGGCGATGGAACGGGGTCTGGTTGTGTAGATATCCAGTGGAAGAACTCGGGCTTCTTCTCCACTGCAATCCTATCGAATTCCCTCCAATCAAGCCTTATCACCGCGGCCCGCACGCTGTCGGGCATCTCTATGAAGTCGCCCACCGTCCTTACAGGGAAACCTGTAAAGCGTAGAAGACGGTAGTACCTGTTGTCCACCACCATTACGAGGTGTCTTATATCCATTTTCGTACTCCAGAGGTATATGCCCTTGTAAAGGAAGTTGGAGACCCTCATGACCAGGTCTCCCTTTCTCCCACGTTTCCTCACACAGAGCCTCGTTATCTCCGCCATGTCCGGGCTCTTCTCCACGCACATGCCATCCTCCAGGAGACAGGCGAACTCCCTGTCGATCATGAAGGTGTTGGGAGAGGTAATGAGGCGCGCGTAGCCCTGGAGGGTCCCCCACTCGTCAAATACCCCGATATAACTCACTGGCCCGCTGTCATAGCGGTCTACCTCCATGCCGTCTGGCGAGACTGGCACCCACTTCAGTTCCTCGCTGAAGACCTCGTGCCTCAGCCTGTAGCCTGCTTCAAGTTCTTCGTGTGCGCTGAGTGTCTTGATGATGAAGTTGTCTTCCTGCACCATGAGTTCCATGGCGCTTTTTTAACAGGAATCGCTTCGTTGCGTAACTGACTTCCATGACAGTTTAAAATATAAACGAAAAGTTATAGAATTAAAGATTTTCAACTGTACTCTGGTACAGGAGACAAAATCCTTTGCTTCCTGTATCATGGTGGATATGAGGAGGATATTTGCGCTCTCGATACTGGCCGTCTCATGAGATGCCGGGCCATCTCATGCCGCGGGCAGTGAGGCTGGGGGAGGCGATGTAGCATGAAAGGAGTCTCTTGATGACGGGAAGGGCTTCTGCGGCAAAAGAATACAGAAAGAAACTCATGGCAAGGTTCATGAAGACCTCGCTCCATGGTTTTCAGAAACACGAGATCATAGAGTTCGTCCTATCCTTCGCTATGCCAAGGAGCAACGTAAGGCCTGTGGCAAGACGCCTGCTCAAGGCCTTCAAGGGGCTTCGCGGTGTCTTCGATGCCCCGGCAGATGAACTCCGCTCCATAGAAGGCCTCAGCGAGAACGCCGTTGTACTCATCAAGTTCATGAAAGAGATGGCGGCCCTCTATCTACGGGAAAGAATAATGGGCAAGGACGTCATACGCTCGAAAAAGGACGTCCTTGACTATCTGAACCTCTCGCTCTCAGGCGAGAGGGTGGAGAAGTTCATCGCACTATTCCTCAACTCCCGTAACGAACTCCTTGCCATCGAGACCCTCCACGAGGGCACGATAAACCAGACCGTGGTATACCCCAGGAAGGTCATTGAGAGGGCCTTTCGCAATAACGCCCACTCAATGATATTCGTCCATAATCACCCCAGTGGCGACCCTGCTCCCTCTGCAGTTGACCGGCAACTCACGGGTATGCTCCACCGCGCCGCCCGCGCCGTGGACCTCGTGGTACAGGACCACATCATCATAGGCCGCGACGAACACTTCAGCGCCCGCGAGAGCGGCTGGTTCGACGGCGGGCCAAGGCCCCTTGGCAGGGCACGGATTTCGAGAAGATTCTGATGGGGCCCTATGTGGGCGGAGGGCTGAGGGGGCCCTGGAGGAGACGATGCGAGACAATAGGGAGCGGGGGGGGCTGACAGGTGGTTTTGAAGGGGCTATGAGGGGGGAGGGGGCGATGTATGGGGGCCATGAATGGGGGGCCATGAATGGGCCTTTGAAGTAAAGGGGGCTGATGGCGGCCCTGCGAGGCCCGGGGCGTACGTCTCTTGGAGGGCGGGGCGCCTTGGGGCCTCTTCGAGGAGGCCCTTCTGGGCGCTTCGCAATGGACCCTGGGGCGCAGACCACGGTCTCTCCTCCTGTTCACTTTCCTGGGCCGGTCCACGGGCCGCGCGGTCTTTCTGCCTCTATTACCCTTGAGTAGCCAGACGGCTTCAAGAACACATCCCTGACACATCCCACCCATTCTCGAGGACAACGATCCAACAACCATCTCTATCTCTATCTCTACCCCTACCCCTGCGCATCATTACCCGGGGAACTACATCTGAACGCCTCCCAATGGTCTCTTGCCCTCTTGTCACGCAGGCCTCGGTCCCTGATCTGGCGCACACCAAGCCCCTTGCATTAGAGGCCTTTTGTCACGAAGACCAGATTGATGCAGACCCTCCGGCGGCGTTCGAAGGCGCCGCAATCTTGTGAACTGCAAGACCTTGAAGATATGTGGGAAGGAAAAAAACCGCGCTTTTTTCCATATCTGAATAATGCAGGGATGAATTGTTCAGGGGTTCCCCCAGATGATAGGTATCTCCTTACCCATGCCCTAATACCCCTTTTTCATGAGAAGAGGCTTCTTCGAGGGCTTCCTTCGAGGTAACAGGAGCCTCTATACATTTCCCAGGCAGTACCCTGCCGGGGCCGTTGCGGCCCTCGTACAGGCAGTACGGGCGAAGGGCCGGCGTCAGGCCCTTGAAAAGACCGCCAATGGGTGGTTTAATGTAAAAATGCCTCTCAACCAAGCAAGAGGGAAGGGAAGATGAAGTCCAGACTCCGGGAATATCTCATCAAGCACGGCTCCCACAGCCCTGCCTACTCTTCGCTTCAGGATGGGTTGGAGTACTTCATGATCCCTGGCACCGGCTACATCCCCTATGCAAGGGCCTCCTCTGGCATGGCCTTTGCCCTGTCCAACCCCATCTGCTCTCTCGATGATTATCCGGCGCTTGTGGGGGCCTTCATCGAGAGGTTTCCCCGCGTAGCCTTTCTTCATGTGACGCCAGAGGCCGCGGGGCGCCTTGCGAAACTCGGGTTCTACATGAACGAGATGGGCGTGGAGACAGAACTCTGCCTTCGCGGATTCACGTACCGGGGCAGGTACAAGGAGTCCATGAGGAGGATGATAAGGAGGGCCGCGGAAGCCGGGCTCCATGTCTGCGAGTATGACGGAAGGCCGGATATGGAGACAGAACTCAGGAAGATATCGGACGAGTGGCTGTCTACAAAGACGGTGAGAGACCGGGAGTTCTGGTTTCTCGTCCGAAGGGCCGTGTATGAAAGGGAGCCTGACGTAAGGAAGTTCGTTGCCATGGAGAGGGGCCGGGCCGTTGGTTTCATCTTCTTTGACCCAATGTACAGGGACGGCCGGGTCTACGGGTATCTCGCAAGCGCGCTCCGAACCAGGCATGGCGCTCACAGAGGAACGCTCGCCCTCATCATGAGCCGCGCCATAGAGACCTTTCGAAGTGATGGCATTGAGGTCCTCTCCCTTGGGCTATCGCCCTTCTGCGAGGTCGAGGACTCGTCTTACAGGCACTCCCTTCTGATGAAACATATCTTCCGTTTTCTCTATGAGAGGGGCGCCGGGGTATACTCCTTCAAGGGACTGTCCTTTTTCAAGGCAAGGTTTGGCGGTGGACTCTGTGAGGGGCAGATGCGCGACAGTAGCGTCACCAGGAGGAAGATATACTTTGCGCACCGTTCGAGGCTTCCCCTGCGGGAACTTTACGAGAGTTCCAGGCTCGTGGGCATCATAGACAACCCTATTGGCGCCATGAGACGGCTCCTCCTTGGTCTGTCCCTTGTCAAGGGAGAGGCCGGGTAGTGTGGTGGGCGCAGCCAGAGTATCAGAGACCTTGACCGCAAGGTTGTCCTAGACCGGGCCTTTATTGCGCGCCTCTCAGCCCGCCGCACCCCCACGCAGGTGAAACCTCCTGTCCTCAGCGCCTATGTACTCCGTGAGTTCCGCACCAAAGGCCGATGAGGTATGGATTTCGTCGTAACAGACCGTTGTCGTGTAATGCTGGAGCCTGAGGATATCCCCGTCAGAGAAGTCCGGCAAGAGGCCCGAGAAGAAAAAGCCGAGGTCTCCTGCCATCAAGACGGCCTCGGGCGTAAAGGGGTCTTTTAATTCGAGGTCCATGTAGAGGGCATTGAAGTTCTTCTTCCAGAGTTCTTCGGTCTTGGTCTTGAGGCGCTCGTAAAAATCCTTTCCATACCTGCGGACCTCTATAATGGCTGTCCTGTGAAGGGGCTTGAGTTTCAGCCTTATCTCTGATTCCTCTGTAAGGACCGCGGCTGTGATGGGCAGGGGGTCTTCGAGTATGCGCATGAGGCCCAGGCCGGTGTAGATACGCTCCAGTATCTTGGAGTAGCGCGGCGGTATGAAGACAGGGTAGGGGTCGGTCTCCCTCAAGTACTTGAAAAAGGTCAGGATATTACCGGCACCCTTTAACCCCCGCTCCTTTATTATCTTCGTGGAGCCAGGTGGTATCCAGCCGAGTTGGAGGGCTGTCTCGTGAAAGCCGAACTTTAGGTTGGCGCGCTGACTCAGGGCGTGTATGGTGAGGGCGTTCCCGTAAAGGGCGTAGAGCGAGCGGTCTTTTGCCTCCTGCACAAGGCGCAGTAGCATCTTTTTCATCACCCCCCTTCCCCTGTACCGCGGCACCACCACTGCAACGCCTATCTCGGCCACCTTGCCGTTGGGCCTGGGCATGATGGCAAAGTGGCCTATTACCTCTCCCTTGTTGTTGACCGCTACAATGGAGACCATCTTTCCATCGCGGTTCATGGCCTCTATACGTTCTGGAAAGTACAGGTCTTCCTTCAGGTATGTGTAACGGTATGTCCTGTATATGCACCGCGAGACCTCGGTGGCCTCTTCGGGCCGCATGGGGCGGATATCGAGGTCCTCGTCTCGCGCCGGTAACTCGCAGAACCCAAAGGGCTGGAGTTCCTCTGGGCTGAAGATGTCCTCTACGTGGCGGCCCTTCAGGTACTTGAAGAGTTGGAGTTCCTTGCCCTTCTTTCCCCTGTTTACAAAGACCAGGCGGTCTACGTTCTTTTCTATGGACTTGAGCCCTCCGCCGTGCCCCTTCCCCCTGCTCATGGAAAAGGAGAAAGGAAGCCCCATGTCATCGATGTTTATCTGGAGGCCGTCTTCGTGCAGTTCGAAGGAGATATCAAAGGATTCGTCCTCATAGGGGTTGTAGGCCTCGGTCATGACGCTGAAGACAGCGCTCGATAGCGCGCGGTTTATCTGCCTTGTCTCCTTGGGCGTAAAGCCCATTCTGCGGGAGAGTTCTCGACAGTAGGCGGTAATGGCCTTTATGTAGCCGGGGTCGTTTGGCACCCTCAGCCGCGAGGTCTTCTTTATCATGGCAAGGACGTTTCAGGTGAAAGCGTATTGTTCAATAATAGCACAGTAGTGATGCTTTGGAAAGAAGGACGCTCGTCACCGCAGGCCTCCTGCGTCTCTGGCGGCCAAAGGGAAGTCCCTGAAAGGGCGACCGAGGCGGGCGCCTGAAATAGGGGAGATCTGACTTGGCGGGAGACAGGCCCTCGGGAGGCAGGAAAAAATCCGTCTCTTCACCTTCCCCTGGGCCGAGTCTTCATGGCCCCAGGCACCCCAGGGCCTCGAGAGCATCCTTGTCTATACTCGTGAAGCGTACGCCCATGCCGCTCAGGACGTGGCGCACGAGGTGAGGAGGGCTCTTTCTCGCCCAGACGACCACTCCCTCGGCGCGAAGGGGCCCCTTCGCGCTCTCTATCTGGAGAAAGAGCCTGGTGCCAGGGGCAAAGACCTTGCTGGAGTGTATGCAGAGCCCCCTGGCTGATAGGTCTGTGATAAAGGAGATGTGCCCTGGTGGGTCTGTCGTGCCATAGCGCACGTTCCTTCTGGTGCTTATTCGCTCCTTTTCCCTGCGCTCCTCCATGCCTCTAACCCCCTGGTAGCGGTTTACCTCCATGTGCACTCCTTACATTATATCCCCTGGGGACGCGTGGTCAACAGGAATCGGCTGATAGGGGGGGCGGGCACCCTGCGTGCCGATACCGCCCATGGTCAAAAACGCACACTTCATGCCGTAGAGGAGCACAAGGAGCGGGCAGGGGTGTTTTTTTGCGGCGCAAGCGGCCCCATTCCTCTTTCGGGGCATACCAAAAGCGCCCACACATGCTTTGGGAGAGCAAGGCCCCTGCAATATTTTGTTCTTTTTTTACAAGGGGTTGGCCAATAAGGCCCCCTTGGCACAGACTGTGCAACATCCATGTGTCGAGGCCGGCAGGCCCTGCCGGCGATTCTACTTGGAGGAGGCTCGTGATGATCAATACCCTGATGCTCAGTCTGATACTCCTTTTTTCCGCTTGGCTCGGTCTTTTGCCGGCTTCTGCCATGGCAGAGAGACCAACCCTTGCCAAGATGCCGGGCGTGGAGGCCGTCTATAGCGTGGACAGGAGGCATAGTTTTGTCATCGGGCACGGCGGGTTTGCGGCAAGTGACGGTTACAGGGTACTTGGCACCTATGAGGGCGGCGGCGAGGACAGCCTCCATGGCTTCATGGTGGAGCATGCCGAGGAGCCCATGATAGGGGTGGACCCGGGTGCAGGGCCGCTCTCTTTTCTTGACCAGGGCGCCGTGCAACTCACGAGGGACCCGCTCATGCCATCATCTACGGGGTATTCCGCCCTCGATGTCTTCGAGGCCGCAACACTTGCCTGTCTTCACCGCGGCGCGCGTCTCCTGTACGTAATCCCCCGCAAGTACGGGAGATTCAGCCGCCTTACCGAGGTAAGCGCGCTCGAGGCCTTCAGGTACCTACTTCTGAGCGGAACCGAGGGGGTCTGGTTTCTCGCCTGTGACGCCAGGGGAGAGGGCAGGTTCCAGGTAATGAAGAACTACAACTTCGTCAATGACGGCAAGGCCGTCGTAGAATTTGCCCCAGGAGTAGCCCTTGAGGGCGTGGACTATGTGAGAAACAGCAGGCACGAGGCCAGGAGGCTCACTGAGCTCGAGGGCCGGTGGTCGGGGTATAAGACCACGCTCGAGGATACGGCCCGCGAGATAGCGGCGCTCAAGACCGGGTTTGTAAAGAACGTTGGCGGCAAGAGATACTACGGGACCTACAAGGGGAGGGATGAAACCGGCAGGTGTGATTCTGTAAGGCTCGAGCGCAGGGGAGAGGGGGAAAAGACCGTGGTAAAGGTGGTTCGTGACTTCAGGGTATGTGATGGCAGGGTCCAGGCCCTTGGGTATACGCGCACCGAGCGCGTCCACGAGAACAGGCATGCAGTTTACAGGCTTGCAGGGGGCTCGAGGGTTGCCGTAAGAAGGTAGGCCAAGAGCCTGGAGAAGATGGGCCGGGCCAGACGCCCTCAAGGGGGCGTCTGGCCTTTTTTTGATGGAATAGGGCATAAAACATTGCCATTTCAGGCCGTATTTGTATAATAACAGTGGCAGTGAATGGGTTTTTTATCAACAGCAACCGAGAAGACAGGGGAGAAGTGGCATGAGATTGATAAGAACAAGCACCATGGCAGTGGCGCTCGTGGTCTTTGTCCTCGCGGGGCCGACCTTTGCGGGTGAGAAGAAGGAGGGAAAGAACCTGGCCGAGTCTCACAAGAACGTAATGCTTCACAGTTCTGCCATGACCAGGGCCCATGGCGGCGCATTTGGTCAGATGAGAGGCCATTACAACTGGAAGAATTCGCTGGACAGGACACAGCGTGAGAAGATAGAGGCCCTCCATCTCTCGCTGAAGAGAGACATGATGCCCCTGAGGGCAGAACTCGCCTTCAGAAAGGCCGAACTACGCAACCTCGTAACCACTAAGAAGCCCGATATGGGAGCCATAAAGAGAAAGATAAGGGAGATAAGCGCCATAAGGGAGAAGATACTGACAAAACGGTACTCCCATATCGTGAAGATGAGAAATATCCTGAACCCTGACCAGCGCCGGTCCTTTGATCTGGAGATAATCTCTGGGGCCGAACACTGGCGTGGTGAGAGGGAGAGAGACTGACCAGCGGCCTTGTTGTCTTACCTGCCTCCCCTGCCGGCTTCTTGCCGGCAGGGGAGACCTTTTTAAGGAAAGTCCGATATTAGTTCTGGCCCTTCTTCGGTACATGGATGGGCCGCCATTTTCAGGGCTCTAAGTCATGGAAAATGAGAGAGAAAGAAAAGCGCTTTTTTCCTTCCCGTCCAGGTACGATCCAGTGACCGGACATTCAGAGATCCTTTAAAAAACACTTGACTTCAGAGTTGAAGGTGTAGTAAAATTGCAATGCGGCTAAACGTGGTGCCTTCTCCTGCCGCAATCAAACCTCAAGGGTCATCACCCTTCCATCCTCCATCACCCCTGTCATCATGACAGGAGAGTGACCCGTCAACCTCTTAAAGAGTTCCTACCGTGACCCGCCACGCCCTTATTATCCTGATACTCTCCATCCTCGCCTCCATTGTTCTCATCATAGTCTATGCCTTTCTGAGGCGTTTCTACAGACGCAGGCGTTTTCTCCGTCTCGACAGGAAACGCGCACTCCTTTACCCTGTTGTCACATCCATGGTTCAGTTTCCAGGAACCCTATCCATAGAACGTATAAGGTCCCGAAAGGGCTCGCTCGACTGGATTGTCGTTGAAGAGGCCCTCCTGGACCAGATGAGTTTTGTCGAGCCCCGCCATTATCCGCGTATCTACGTCATCTTCGAACAACTCGGCTATGTCGATCATTACCTTGATTTACTTAGAAACGCAAAGGTCTGGAAAAGGGCCCAGGCCGCCGAGAGGCTCGGGATAATAAGATGCAGAAAGGCGGTGCCGGCGCTCATAGAGGCCCTTGATGACGAGGCGAGGGATGTGCGCAATATGGCGATCTACGCCCTCGGGCTCCTTGGTGATGATAAGGGCTTAGAGGCCATCATGCGTTGTCTCCTCGATTGCCTCGGCCCCTTGGAGGAAGTCTCCGTAAGGATCGTGAAGTCTGCCCTCATCTCCTACGGACGGCCGGCTATAAGGGTCATCAGGCGCGGCCTAAAGAGTAGCAACTGGCGCGTAAGGGCAGTGACCGTGGAGATACTCGGCAATATCGATGACCCTGCTGTGGTGGACGAACTCACCCTCGCTCTCTTTGACCGCGAGCCAGACGTAAGGGCAAAGGCCGCAAGGGCCCTGGGACAGAAGCGGGGACGTTCGGCCATACCAGATCTCATGATACTAACAGAGGACCCCTTCTGGCTCGTCCGCCTCCAGTGCTCCCGCGCACTGGGGCTCATATACGCTCCCCAGGCCATAGGGAGGTTGAAGGAGCGCCTCCTCGACACGAACTGGCAGGTAAGACGTGCCGCCGCCGAGTCTCTCGGCATGATGAAGGAACACTCTCTTGAGGCCCTCCGTGATGTACTATTGAAGAAGAACGACGCTTACGCAAGGGAGCAGGTGGTGGAGGAACTCCAGCGCTCGGGCCTTGTCTGGCGCATAGTAGAGAGCCTGGACGATGGCAGGGAGGATGTGAGAGGCCTTGCCGAGGAGACGCTCTATGCCATAGCCAGGAACGGCGCCTTCTCACCGCTCATAAACGCACTTGGAAAGTCTTCTCCCGCGGCAAAGAAGGTCATTGTCTCCATACTGGGCCGCTTCAGAGAGGAGCGCCTCGAACGCGCAGTAAAGAACGTGGCAGATACAGACGCTGACCCTGAGGTCAGAAGGGCGGCAAGAGCGGCCCTCGGATATCCCTGATTCCATGATACGCAAGACAAAATACCCATACCGGAGGTATGTTCGGTGAATGCCTACACCATAGTAACGTGGTTCAATTACGCGGTAATCGCCTATTACGGCCTGGCCAACCTCATTTATGCCTTTCTCCTCGTAATTGCAACCATAGTCATCATAAGGCACATGAGGCGCCTTAGATACGGCCGCTACCAGGCCGACCTGCACCCATCGCTCCTCCTGCCCGTCACCATGATCATAGCCACCTACAACGAGGAAGACAATATCGTCGAGACCGTAAAGGCTATGCTTCGCCAGGACTACCCTGATTATGAGGTCGTAGTGGTGGACGACGGCTCTGAGGACGGAACGCTCAGCGCCCTTATAAAGGCCTTTGACCTCGAACCCGTTGACCTCGTGTACCGCAAGATACTCGATACTTCGGACGTCAAGGCCTTTTACATAAACCCTTCCATACCCAACCTGACAATAGTGGCCAAGGAGCACGGCGGTAAGGCCGACTCCCTGAACGTTGGCGTAAATGTATCGAGGTCGCCATATGTCTGTTCCGTGGATGCAGATTCCATCCTTGAGGAAAAGGCCATACAGCGCCTCATGCGCGCCATCATAGAAGACCCCAAGTCCGTTATCGCAACTGGCGGCATAGTAAAGATACTGAACGGTTGCAAGGTGAGGGGCGGAAGGATAGAAGAACTCAATCTGCCCGAAGACAGCCTCTCACGCTTTCAGATAGTGGAGTACATGAGGAGTTTTCTCTTTGGCAGGGCCGGCTGGAGTGCCATCAACTCGCTTCTCATCATCTCGGGCACCTTCTCGGTGGTGAACAAGAGGGCGCTGCTCGAGGTGGGCGGCTACACGACGAGAACGGTCACAGAGGACATGGACCTCATTCTCACCCTTCACGAGCGCTTCGTGGACAAGGGCCGAAAGTACAAGATACTCTTTGTCCCAGACCCTGTCTGCTGGACCGAGGCGCCGCAGACCTTCAAGATGCTCGCCCGCCAGAGGCGGCGCTGGCACATGGGGCTCGTGCAATCCATCTTCTGCCACAGGGGCATGCTCTTCAACCCCAGGTACTCGCTCGTTGGCCTCTTTTCCCTTCCATACCAGTTGCTCGTGGAGATGCTCGGCCCGCTCGTGGAAATTTTCGGCTATGTAGTGGTGACAATCTGCTTTGCCCTTGGTATTATTGACGGCAGGTTCTTCGTCCTCTTTCTTACCATGGCCATCCTCATCGGCGTCCTTCTCTCAACCGGCGCCATACTCCTTGAGGAGATGACCTACATGAGGTATCCGCGAAAGAGCGACTTCATCACGCTTATAATATACGGTATTCTTGAGAATTTCGGCTACAGGCAGATGAACAGCCTCTGGCGGACAGAGGCGCTCGTAATGAGTTTGTTTGGACGCAGAAGGTGGGAGAGGGTGGAGAAACATGGTTATGAGTGGAACAAGGGGTGAGTCTGACCTGCGGTGTGCCGTGGTAAGGGGAGGTGTTGCGCTCCTTCTCTGGGCGCTGATACTCGTGGGCCAGGCCTTGAGCCCCTCTATGGCAATGGCCTCGAGGGCCTCGAGAACAGCCGCTATGCTCGCCCTGGCCGATAGCACCGTCATAGATGCAGGCACTGATACCCTCGATAGCGGCGCAGGGGAGGTTCCTTTTGAACAGGGGCCTTCTCCCGCCAAGGCCGGCTCCGGCCCGGTGAGCACAGGAGAGCCCCCTTCCGTACCTGTAGAGGGATTGACGGAGCGCGTAGCCGCGCTCAAGGAAGAGGGTCGCTACCGTGAGGCCGCGGCCCTCATCGGGGAGAATGTAAAAGACATGGAAAGGGGGCCTGAACGGGCCCGTCTCCAGGTAACAGAGGCTGGATTCCTGGCCTGGGCCCATGACTATGACCAGGCCATAGAGATATATGAGGGCCTTTTGAAAGATTATCCCGAGATGGTCTCGGCCCGGCTCGGCCTTGCACGCACACTCTCGTGGAAGGGAGAGTACGACGAGGCCGTAGTGGAGTATGGAAAGGCCCTCAAGACCCATCCCAAGGACAGGGAGGCCATGCTCGGCCTTGCGCGCACCCTTGCCTGGAAGGGCGATTACAGGACAGCCCTTGCCACGTACAGGGCCATTCTCTCGGAAGACCCCTCTGACAGTGAGGCCAGGCTCGGCCTCGGGCGCACACTCTGGTGGATGGGCGATAGAGAGGGCGCAAGGCGTGAACTCGGCCTCGTCCTTGCCGATGACCCCGGCAACGCCGAGGCCGCAGAGATGAGACACAAGATACACCTCGCGACAGGCCCCCTCCTTAGCCTCGACTTCGTCGTATCCGATGACTCGGACAGTAATCATCTCGAGATATACAGCGCCGGGCTCTACTACTCACCAAGAAGAGAACTGAAACTCAACCTTGTCTTCTCGCAGTTCGAGGCCTCGCGGCATACCGACCGGTCGCGCGCAAGGTCGCTGGGCCTTCGTCTGAGTTACAGGTTTCTGGAGAAGAACACGGTCGCGCTACGCTCTTCCCTCCTCAGCCTCGACACCCCCCTTAATCCCACGTCCGAGGTCACGGGAGGCATATCCTTGCGCCGGGAGATGGCCGGCGGGTTCAGGGCAGGCGCTGGGGTCAGCCGTTACGTGCTCCTGGACACGGCACAACTCATACGAAATGACATCAGAATAGACGAGTTCTTCGCCTATGTCTCTGGAAAGGCCATCTCTCTTGACTTTACAACGGGCGTAAGGTATGGAGACTACTCGGACGGCAACAGGAGAAAGGACTTTTTCCTGGACCTCTCGAAGAGCCATGAAGTACGGGGCGTACTTCTCACCCTTGGGTACCGTCTCGATTACCGCGACTTTGACCAGGACCTCAACAGCGGCTACTTCGACCCCTCGAACTTTGTTGCCCATACCTTCTACGGCAGGGCCAGGGGAGGGCTCTACGGCGGTCGCATCGAGTACGACGCCCTTGCGGCAGGGGGCCTGCAGTCCTTCAACTCCACTACCGAGTCAACGGTTAAACTCTCGCTCCAGGTCAAGGGCCATATTACCGAGAGGTTTGTCATCAGGGGCGGGGCAAAGTATGCCAGGAGCGCACTTGCAAGCGCGGCAGGCTTCAAGTACGAGGAATACAGGGCAGGGCTTGACTACCTGTTTTAGGACGCACCTGGCCTGCCTTTGAAGCGGGACGGGCCGGGTCTTGTGAGGCAGGATAACCAGTGGTCAGGAGACCACTGGAACGAAACATCGAGACAGTCCGGGTGATATCATGCGTACAGAAAAGAAGGTCCAGTTACTTGTGCTGTTCTTCGTAGTACTCTTCGGCTTCGGACTCTACAGCGCCTTCAGGCCCGAGAGTTACCCCCTCAAGTTCATTCGTGGCGAGGTGAGACCCCTGGCCGAGAACGTCATCATAGGGCCATACCCGGCCAAGACCGAGTGGCAGAGGCTCCGAGACCGCATGGACATAGATGTACTCGTTAGCCTCATGGACCCTGACTCAAAGGTGGAGGGAGGCTTCGTGGAGAAGGAAAAGGCCATGGCAGAGAAGTATGGCATGGAGTTCCTCAATTATCCCATGGACTTCATGAATCTCTCGGACGAGTCGAATATTGAACAGGCCCGCCGTCTTGCAGGGTATCTGCTCAAGTCCGGTGCCGACAGGAAGTTCTACGTCCACTGCTACCTTGGCCGTCACAGGGTCAAGATATTCGCCGACGTATTCAGGCAGATGGCAGGCCCTGAGATGGAAAAGGCCGGTGCCCAGGGCAAGGCCCCTGATAGTGGTGCCAAGGTGCAGGGCGAGAAGGCCTCTCACTGAGCGAGCCCCCCATTAATTATACCCTCGATTACACCCTCGAGACAACGCCCTGTAAGCCCTATTACATTGTTCACCTTTGTAAAGGGTTATGATATATTCAGTGGCACGGTAGATGCCTGTGGAACGGGAGCCGCGGTCTCTGCGTGGAGACGCGGCCCCTTAGAAGAACACGATCACAGACGGAGCAGTTACCTTGAAAGCACTATCTCTCATTGGGCAGGTCACCCTTTATATCCTCAGGGAGATGGGGAGGATGGTGCTCTTCTTCGTCCAGTTTCTCATTACCATCTTCCAGCGTCCCCTGAGAATAGGACGCGTGGTGCAGGAGATGCACTTCATCGGCGTAAAGTCTCTCTTTGTCATCATTCTCGTAGGCGCCTTCTCGGGCATGGTCCTCGCGCTCCAGGGTTATTACGCACTTCGAGGTTTTGGTTCCGAGGCTCTCCTGGGGTCCACGGTATCCATGGGCCTGGTGAGAGAACTGGGCCCTGTGCTCGGGGCCCTCATGGTGGGGGCGAGGGCGGGCTCGGCAATGACCGCAGAGATAGGCATCATGAGGATTACCGAGCAGATACTCGCCCTGGACGTAATGACCATCGACCCGCTCAAGTATCTTGTTACACCCAAGATCCTGGCGGGTATCCTGGTCCTTCCGCTCCTCGTGAGCATATTCGACGTGGTGGGTATCTTCAGCGGCTATGCCGTTGGCGTTGGGCTCCTGGGCATAAGTCACGGCAGTTACATGGACTCGGCCACATCGGCGCTCGTATTCCAGGACGTGTACGGTGGACTCATAAAGGCCCTGGTCTTTGGTTTCATACTCTCGTGGGTCTGTTGCTACAAGGGTTATCACTGCGAACACGGTGCAAAGGGCGTGAGTAACGCCACTACCGAGGCCGTGGTAATGGCCTCGGTACTCATCTTTGTGCTCGATTACTTCCTTACCTCTCTCCTGCTCTGATGGGCAGGCAGGGGCGCGCGAGGTTGTCATGATAGAGGTAATAGATCTCAGAAAATCATTCAACGGACAAGAGGTGCTCCGTGGAGTGAACCTCACCATAAAAAAGGGCGAGACCACCACCATCATTGGCCGCAGCGGTGGAGGAAAGAGCGTACTCCTGAAGCATCTCATAGGGGTCATCCGCCCGGACAGCGGCAGTATCATCGTGGACGGTGAGGATATCACCAAGATGAGCAGAAGAGAACTCAAGCGGGTGAAGAGAAAGTTCGGCATGGTCTTCCAGTTCGCCGCGCTCTTCGACTCCATGACTGTGCTCGACAACATCGCCTTTCAGATGAGAGAACTCTCCACCATGAGCGAAGAAGAGATAGTTGAGAGGGCAAGGGAGATGATAAGGCTCATCGGTATGGCCGGCATGGAGCACAAGTACCCTGATGAGATAAGCGGAGGCATGGCAAAGAGGGTGGGCATAGCGAGGGCCCTTGCCATGAGGCCTGAGTACATGTTCTTCGACGAACCCACCACTGGCCTCGACCCCATAGTGGAGAACAACATACATCAACTCATGACCACCTGCACGGCAGAGGTCCAGTGTACGGATATTGTCATCAGCCACAACATAGGCGAGGTCATGAAGATTTCCGACAAGGTGGCCATGCTCCACGAGGGAGAGATAATCGCCTGCGGCACGCCAGACGAGATGGCGGAGTCTGATAACCCCGTTGTAAGGCAGTTTCTCGCAGGTAGCCCCGAGGGGCCCATACAGTTGTACTGAACCTTTAACACGCCCTGTCCGGTGACCGGGCAGGTACCCTATCGAACAAGAGGGGGAAGTAATGAGACAGCACAGTATAGAGGTCATAGTCGGAGCCTTCGTGGTCGTGGGTATCATCGCCATGGCCTACATTGCCGTGAGTTTTGGCAATATCGGGCTTCTTGACAAGAATAACTATGTGCTACACGCTGACTTCGACTCTACGGCAGGGCTGAGGTCGGGGGCGAGGATAGAGATAGCAGGGGTGAGCATAGGTTCTGTGGGGCGTATTACCCTGAAGGACTATCTCTCCAGCGTGGAACTCAAGATTAGAAAAGACGTGAAGATTCCAGAGGACTCCATAGCCGCAGTGCGTACCAACGGCCTCATAGGCGAGAAGGTCATAAAGATAGTGCCAGGCGGCTCTGAGGAGTACCTCGAGGACGGCGATACCATAAACGACACCGAGTCCTCGGTGAGCCTGGAGGAACTTATCAGCAAGTACATCTTCAGCACAAAGTAACCCGCTCCGCCGCGTACCTTAACGAGGGAGACATATCATGCGCCTTACATGGACATACAAGAAGGGAATGATGGTCCCGGTCTTTGTGCTGGCCCTCCTGCTTTACGGCCTTGTGCCTGCCAGGGCCGATTCCGATACCGCGGCTACAGGGGGCTCACGGGTCATATACGTAACCAACGGAGGGCTCGGCCAGGGGTACGTGCCGAGGGCCAAGAAGAGACCACCCCGCGACGTTAAGCCCATGGATTACAGTTTTCTCGAAGAGGGCTATACCGCGAGCGAGAGAACGCCAGTCAAGTCCTCAGTGCTATACACTACAGGTGCCCCCCAGGGCGGGGCAGGAGGCCTTGAGCAGAGGCGTGCCACCAGGACTGCTCAAGAGGGGTCGGTAGCCGAAGAGGGGGAAAAGGGAGGTCTCAGCACAGGAACGGATGAATCTATCTCGGATGACGAGTTTCTTGATGAGGAGGAAGAAGACCTTGCGGGGCTGAACGGCGAGGAAGCGGCGCCTGTAGCAGACCCCCTCGAAGGGTTCAACAGGCTGATCTTCAAGATAAATGACAAACTGTACTTCTGGTTCCTCCGCCCCGTTGCCCTTGGATACAGCCACGTAGTCCCGGAGCCGGGCCGTGTGGCTGTTAGGAGGTTCTTCGCCAATGCGTACACGCCCGTGCGTTTTGCCAACAACGTACTTCAATTCAAGTTCAAGAACGCCGCTGAAGAGGTCGCGCGCTTTGTCATAAACACCACCTTAGGGGTGGCCGGTTTCATGGACCCTGCCAAGAAGTGGTGGAACATGGAGATGCATGAAGAGGACTTCGGCCAGACTCTTGGTTTCTACGGATTCGGCCCGGGGCTGTACCTGAACCTGCCGGTCTTCGGGCCCTCCAACATCAGGGACACCATCGGCATGGTGGCCGATATCTTCGCGAGCCCTACGGCGTACATCCTGCCCAATGACCGTGAGATCGTTGTAGGCATAAACGCCTACCAGAAGGTCAACGAGGCCTCCCTCAACATAGGCCTTTACGAGGGCATCAAGCGTGACGCCCTCGACCCTTACATCTTCATCCGGAACGCCTATCAGCAACACCGCGTGAGTGAGATAAAGAAGTAGGGCCCTGCATCTCTAAAACTGGAGGTGGTTGCCATGAAGAAGATCTCCAGGCTCTGCACACTGGCTGTAGCGCTCGTCCTTGTACTGGCAATGGCGCGCCTCAGCGCCTCTACCGAGACAACTGCCATGACCGCCACGGTCAGATCCGCTATAGATAGGGCCTTTGTGGTGCTCAACGACCCGGCCCTCATGGGCAAGGAACATACCGCAGAGCGCAGGGCCAAGGTCCGCGCCGCCATCGAGGATGCCATAGACTTCGAGGAGATGACGAAGAGGTCTCTTGGGATACACTGGCGAAAACGCACGGATGCAGAGAGAGGCGAGTTCACGGCCCTCTTCAGCGAACTCCTCGAGGACTCGTACATGGACAAGATAGAGGCCAACTATGACGCCAAGGTCTACTTCAAGGGAGAGAAGATTAACAAGAAGGGAACCCGAGGCGTGGTCAAGACCCTGGTAGTGACGAGGAAGGATACCGAGGTGCCCATAGACTACAGGATGATGAAGAAGGGCAAGGGGTGGGTGGCCTATGATATCGTCATCGAGGGCGTGAGCCTTGTGAGCAACTACCGCACGCAGTTCAACCAGATAATACAGAACTCGTCATACGAAGACCTCGTAAAGGGCCTCAAGAAGAAACTCAAGGGCAGAAAACCCTATGCGCCGAAGCATCACCACAAGAAAGGTTAGTCCCAAGGCCATGGTCCTGATATAAGCGCCTCGAGTCTTTATGAGAACTCTGCCAGAAGAAGGGGGAGGCCATGTTCATGGCCTCCCCCTTCTCTGTCTCTCTCTTATTCGCAGGCCCTCAGCGCAGGGCCGGTCGTTTTTTTTAGAGGCAACCTGCCTTCTTGTGGTTCTCCATTATGGCCGGTTCTTCGTTCTTTTCATGGTCTCCGCTGATGAAGTCCTCTATCATCTTGTACGCATCATCGTCATTGAACTGCACCGGAGGGTGTTTCATGAGGTATGCCGATGGCGGGCAGAGTACGCCCGATTGACCGCGCTCGATGGCCAGTTTACAGCAACGCACAGCGTCTATTGCCACTCCTGCCGAGTTTGGCGAGTCTTCCACCGAGAGTCGCAGTTCGAGGTTCATGGGCACATCGCCGAATAGTCTGCCCTCCATGCGTATGAAGCAGATCTTGTTGTCGTTCTGCCAGGGTACGTAATCGCTTGGACCAACGTGTATATTCTCCTCGTCGAGACGCTCCCCTGCCACGGACTGGACGGCCTCGGTCTTTGATATCTTCTTGGAGAGGAGGCGTGTCCTCTGGAGCATGTTCAGAAAGTCGGTATTGCCCCCTGTGTTGAGTTGGTAGGTACGTTCGAGGCGTACGCCCCGTTTCCTGAAGAGGTCCGTAAGTGTCCTGTGCGTGATGGTGGCACCGAGCTGGGCCTTTATGTCGTCGCCGATAATGGGCAGGCCCCTTTCCCTGAACCTCGCGGCCCAGGTCTCGTCACTGGCTATGAAGACCGGTATGTTGTTCACCATGGCAAGACCTGCATCGAGGGCGCACTCGGCATAGAAGCGGGTCGCCTTTTCCGAGCCAACGGGGAGATAGTTGAGGAGTATCTCGGCCCCGGATTCACGGAGCGTGGCCACTACTTCTTCTTTTGTGGGCTCTGCCTCGCTGGCGAGAACAAAGCGCCGCTCTTCGTTGAAGTTCTCCATGTGAGGAGGAAAGCCGTCGAGCACGCGGCCCATCTTTACGCGAACGCCTGTAGGTGGGATATCGTCCTGAAAGACAAGGGTGCAGTTGGGCGGGCTGAAGATGGCCTCTGAAATGTCACGGCCTACCTTGCGCCCGTCTATGTCAAAGGCCGCAACTACGTCTATGTCACCGGGCCTGAACCCGCCTATCTCCCAGTGCATGAGGCCTACTGCCTCCTCAGGGGTCTTTGTCCTGTAGTAGTGAATCCCCTGGATAAAGGAACTGGCGCAGTTGCCCGCTCCCACTATGGCTACCTTTATGCTGGACATGGGGGGTGGCCCTCCTTGCATCTTCTCAAGACAAGATGAATAAAGGTTCTGTTAGATGGTTTGACATACAGGCCTTGCAACCCGCTGTCTCGCTTCCGATTGCGTAGCCCCACGGTACGGCGGGCCAATAGCAACGGGCATGGATGTATCTGTGCATTTTAGGTATAAAAAAAACAAGAGTCAAGAAAAAACCCTTGAGTCCCCATGACCCTGAAGCGGCCTTACGTACTGGGGCGCGGCAGGCATGTCTCGCCCTATTTTCGCTTGCAATGGACAGAAACATGGGTACAATTAATCCTTAGTAGAATCGAGTACTGTAATCAACCCTTTATTTTCTTTCAGAGCATCATCATATCTGAGGAGCGTCGTAGAGAGATAGGCATGAGCGAGATGAAGGAGAAGAAGGTCTTTGGCATGATGAAGAGGTCGAGAGGGAGGCTCAGGGTAGCCGGCCCGGCGGCTCGGCGCGTCGAGGACCGGCTGGGGGCCTACCCTGGGCTCGAAGAGTCTGCAGAGAGGGCCTTCAGGGCCCTTGGCGGGTTGCAGGCGGAGGCTGGAAACTGGGTATTCGACCTCGAGGCCGACGTCACCATCCCCGCCGAGTACATAATACTCCAGCGTTTCCTCGAACGCGAGATGGATCCGGCCCTGAAGGAACGCCTCACGCGCTACATACGGCGGGGGCAACTTGCCGATGGAGGCTGGCCGCTCTATGAGGGCGGGTTCTCGGACATAAGCGCCACTGTGAAGGCCTACTTTGCCTTGAAACTCTCTGGCGACTCGCCGGACGAACCCCACATGGTCCGCGCAAGGCAACTCATACTCAGCCTGGGCGGGGCCGCACGAGTCAATGTCTTTACGCGCATACTCCTTGCCCTTTACGGTCAGATACCCTGGCGCACCGTACCCGCCATACCCGTGCAGATAATGCTCCTGCCGCGCTGGTTTCCCTTTCATATCGACAAGGTCTCATACTGGTCGCGCACCGTGATAGTCACGCTCCTCGTCTTCTGCTCCCGCCGGACGGTCTGTACGCTCAGACCCGAGGAGTGTCTCTATGAACTCTTCGTATCACCTCCGGACAAGATCGGCCACATAGACAAGTTTGTCACCGGCAGGCCGCGCAAGAACTTCTTCATACTCGTGGACCGTATCATAAAGAGACTCGATCCCATCATATCGAGACTCTGGCAGGACCGGGCCACCGCACTTGCCGAGCGTTTCATCTTGGAGCGCATGCGAGGCGAGGGCGGCATAGGGGCCATATTCCCTCCAATGGTGAACTGCCTCATCGCCCTGAGCGTACTGGGGTACAGCAAGGACCACCCTGATATGGTCCATGGCATGAAGGCCCTCGACGACCTTCTCGTGGAGCACGGCGACGAGGGGTTCTGCCAGCCCTGTTTCTCTCCGGTCTGGGACACCTGTCTATCTCTCTCGGCCATGGCCGAGGCAGGCGGAGAGGGCTTGGAGGAGAGGGCCGGGAAGGCCGTGAAGTGGCTCCTCGAGCACCAGATATTCGTAAGGGGCGACTGGTCTGTGAATGCCCCTGATCTGGAGCCTGGTGGCTGGGCCTTTCAGTACGAGAATGACTTCTATCCCGACACTGACGACACGGCCATGGTGGTGATGTCTCTTCTACGTGCAGGCGCCATGGAGAAGAAAGAATACAGGGAACCCATAGCAAGGGCCGTAAACTGGATAATAGGCATGCAGAGTTCGGACGGCGGCTGGGGCGCATTTGATATCGACAACAACTACACCTACCTGAATGATATCCCCTTTGCCGACCACGGTGCGCTCCTCGACCCCAGCACCTCTGACGTTACGGGCCGGTGTGTAGAGGTCCTCGCCATGCTGGGCTACAGGCGCGATTTTCCGCCTGTAGCCCGTGCCATCGAGTTTCTCCGGGCCGAGCAGGAAGAGTGCGGCGCATGGTTCGGAAGATGGGGCGTAAATTACATATACGGCACGTGGTCCGTCTTGGCTGGCCTTAAGCGGGCAGGTGAGGAGATGGGACAGCCCTACATACAGAAGGCCGCGGCGTGGCTTCGCTCGCGCCAGAACGACGACGGCGGGTGGGGCGAGACCTGCCGGAGTTATGACGACGCGCGCCTTGCAGGCATGGGCCCGAGTACTCCATCCCAGACCGCATGGGCCGTCATGGGGCTTATGGCCGTTGCGGGTCATGACGATGAGGCCGTGAGGCGGGGTATCGAGTATCTCCTTCAGACCCAGAAGCCAGATGGAACCTGGGATGAGAGATTCTATACAGGCACTGGCTTTCCCCGCGTCTTCTATCTCAAGTACCATGGCTACAGGCTGTACTTTCCTCTCTGGGCCCTTGGCATGTACAGGCGGCTCAAGGATGCAGGAAAGACCCGCCAGGACGAGGTATCTCTCGAGCGCCCACCAGACTGGACCATTCCGGTCATCAAGAGACTCGGGCTGTGAGGGTTGGTCTCGTATTGGCGCTCAGGGCCGAGGCACGTGCAGTGCTTGGCCGCGTAAGGTGGGAGGCCTCAGGCGGCGGCACCAGCAAGGGCGGGCCAACCGTGGCGAGGACGAGCCTTGGTGTAAGTGAACTCATAGCAGTGCTCTCTGGCGTGGGCATGGAGCGGGCCACCGTGGCAACGGCCTTGGCCCTTGATGAGGGGGCGGAGTTGCTCCTCAGTCTTGGCGTCTCCGGTGCCCTCTCACCAGGACTCGGTTCAGGGGACGTGGTTCTCGCCGGAGGGGTCATACTTGAAGGGGGGGGCGGTTTCCATGCCGCCCGGAAGGACTTACTCGACCTTGCGGCAGGTGCGCTGAAGAGGGCGGGGGTGGTTTTTACGCGTGGCCCTCTGGTGAGCACCACGGGGGCCGTACTCACTGCAGGGGCCAAGGCCAGGCTCTTCCGGGAGAGCGGGGCCCTTGCCGTTGACATGGAGAGCGGGGCCGTGGCCGCTCTGGCGGCAAGAGAGGGCGTGCCCTTTCTTGTGATGCGCGCTGTCTGCGACACGGCAGAGCAAGGCATATCTGAAGACCTTTACGACTGCCTGGACGATGAGGGTGGTCTGATGACAGGCAGACTTCTTGGCAGATGTCTGAAGCGGCCCTCCCTTCTGAAGGAGATGGTGCATCTCAAGAAGTCCTTTGACTCGGCAACATCTTCCCTGGGCCGCGCCTGGCGCGCCCTCGTGGACGAGGGTTTTTTTTCTGCACTCGTCCCTGGCAGTGGAGCGCAGGGCCAGTGAGGGTAAGAGGGGTCTGCTGGCCAGGCTTTCTTGCCTCAAATCCTTTCGAGTCCTCAGTCCACTGCTTTACATCTCGCTCATCAAGTGTTATAGTCTCACCGTCTTTCCAGAAGCGATTTTTTTGCTGCACCTTGCCTTGGGCCCTGAGAAACGGCCTCTTTTACGGATCAGGGCCGCTGTAACGCGATTCCCTTAAGTATTTTCCTTTTTTTACTAAGCGGTTTTTTTCTGCCTTCCTTGTCTTTACTACAAAGGAGAAATAGGTGCGCATTTTTCTCACAAGAGGCATTCTCTTTTTCTTCCTCCTCTTTGCCGCTTCTACGGCCCTTGCCGGTGGCAGGCAGACGCCCTTCTATTCATCTGGCAACTTCAGTGTTGCAGGGGATTCGTACAATTACGCAGATATTGGGGCAGGTGCCTTTTCTTTTCACAATGTGGACGATGGAGACGGCGCGGGCGAACTCAACGGGGAACTGCGTTTTGGAAAGAAGTACTACTTCGTGGGTCCCCTCATAGGTATCCTTGCAAACACAGACGGCGCGTTCTACGGGTATGCCGGCTTTTACGCAGACCTCTTGTATGGAGACTTCGTTCTTACGCCTGTTGCGGCCATGGGCGGGTATCACAAGGGGTCGAGCAGAAACCTCGGCGGTGTCTTTACATTCCGCCTTGCCCTCAACTTCGACTACCAGGTCTTGGAACGCATGAGGGTCGGGCTCCGCCTTGGCCACCTATCCAATGCCAATGTGCACGACAAGAACCCTGGAGAGGACGAGATCCTCCTTACTCTTGCCATAGGGTTTTAGCGGCGACCAGGTTGTCTGGGGGTGCTAAGGGTAGGTGGGGTTAGGTTGTCTCCTGGGGCGGAATGGTCTTTACGGGGCGTGGCCTCTCTGCCCCCTTTCGGTCCACGCCTCCCAACTTGGCCACGAGGGCCTTCAGGGGGTGGCGAAGTGTGTCCATGACAGCCGTTGGCTCATACCCGCAGTGTACCATGCAGTCTGCGCACTTGGCGTTCCTGTCATAGCCATAGGCCTCCCAGTCCGTCTTCTCCATGAGTTCCCTGTAAGAAGATGCGTATCCCTCGTTGAGGAGATAACAGGGCATCTGCCAGCCGAAGATATTGCGCGTGGGATTGCCCCAGGGGGAGCAACGGTAGTCCTGGTTGCCTGCGAGGAAGTCGAGGAAGAGAGTGCTGTGATTGAACTTCCAACCCCGGATCGCGCCCTCCCTGATAAGTCTCCTCATGATGAGCACGGCCTCCTCCCGTCCGAGAAAATCTTTCTTTTCTCTTGCGTTGCCGTAGTGAAAGGCTGGTGACAAGGTCATGCCCTCTACGCCGAGGCCGGAGATGAACTCGAAGAGACGTACTGCCTCTTCAGGCGATTCGTTCCCGTAAATGGTGGTGTTGGTGGTAACGCGAAAGCCCCGTTTCTTGGCAAGTCTTATGGCCTCCACGGCGCTCTCGAAGACCCCTTCGCAGGACACGAGGCTGTCGTGGCGTTCCTCGAGGCCGTCGAGGTGTATGCTGAAGGTGAGGTAGGGGCTTGGTTCGAAGAGGTCCATCTTGCGCTTCAGAAGAAGGGCGTTTGTACAGAGGTATACGAACTTCTTCAGCCCCGTAAGGCCCCGTACTATCCTGCCTATCTCCGGGTGTATGAGGGGCTCTCCGCCTGGTATGGATACTACCGGCGCCCCGCACTCAAGGGCCGCATCTACACATTCCTCCACAGAGAGTCTCTTCTTGAGGATCTCGGGCGGGTAGTCTATCTTTCCGCAACCTGCGCAGGCGAGGTTGCATTGAAAGAGGGGTTCAAGCATGAGGACGAGGGGGAAGCGCTTCTCCCTCCTGAGGCTCCTCGTCATGATATAGGCCCCTATGCGGACCTGTTGTATGAGCGGTACACCCATGCCTTACCTCTATCCCTTCTGCCGTATCGGGCTATATGGGGAGGCTGAACTTCACGTTCTCGTCCGTTACCTTTATGTCCTCGATTGTAAGGCCGCCAGACCTGGCCTTCAGGTACTCGATGACTTCCTTTACGAGGAGTTCGGGCGCCGAGGCCCCTGCTGTAATGGCCACCCTCCTGGCCCCATTGAGCCATTCCTCTCTTATGTCAGTTGCTGTACTCACGAGGTAGGATGGTACGCCGTACCTTGCGCCCAGTTCACGGAGGCGGTTGGAATTCGAACTGTTCCTGGCCCCTACGACTATAAGTAGGTCTACCTTTTTTATCACTGCCTTGACGGCGTTCTGGCGGTTCTGAGTCGCATAGCATATGTTCTCTCGCATGGGGCCCCGGATGTTCCTGAAGCGTTTCTTTAGCGCCGCCACTATGTCGGCCATGTCGTCCATGCTGAGCGTGGTCTGTGTCACGTATGATACGTTGTCCGGGTTTTTTATCTCCAGTGCCTCCACGTCCTCTGGCGAGGAGACGAGGTGCATGGGGCCATCCACCTGCCCCATCGTCCCCACCACCTCGGGGTGGCCTGCGTGGCCGATGAGTATCTGCTCGCGGCCCTCACTGGCGTTTCTCCGCGCCTCCCTGTGCACCTTTGTCACAAGAGGACAGGTGGCGTCTATCACGATGAGGTCGCGTCTCTGACCCTCTGCCTTGACTTTCCTTGACACGCCGTGGGCGCTGAATATGACCACCGAGCCGTCCGGGACCTCGTCGAGTTCGTCTACAAAGATTACTCCCTTGTTCTTTAGACTGTCCACCACGTGGCGGTTGTGCACTATCTCATGGCGTACGTATATGGGAGCCCCGTACTTCTCGAGAGCCCTCTCCACAGTAAGTACAGCGCGTTCTACGCCTGCGCAGAAGCCCCTTGGTTCTGCAAGAAGAAGTTTCATGCCAGGTTGTCCTCTCTATGGAGACGCGGGTTTTGCCCTGTGTTTTTCGTTCCTGGATTAATAGGCAAAAACTGGTTTTTCTTTGCTCCCCTTTCTTTTTTCTAAAAGAAAGGGGAAGGTCTTTCATGGTGCCAAACCAGGGCCTTGCTCTTTCCTCCTACTGACCATATCTCATAATTATAGCAGAAACAAGTCCCATCAGGCATAGTTATTCTCTCTGAACCATCTCGCGGCATCGCGGAGCGCCTCTATGGCGGGTCTTGGGCGGTAGTCCAGTTCTTCCATGGCCTTTCTGCTCGTGAAGAACATGTGTTTTCTGGCCATCTTTACCCCGTCTTTCGTAAGCATGGGGTTCTTGGCGCCTGTGAGCCTTGCCCAGGCCTCTGATACATGGGCAAGGGGCATTACGAGGCCGTGGGGCAGGCGGATGCGCGGGGGTTTTCTCCCTCCTATCGTGGCAAGGCGTTCGAGTATCTCCGAGAGAGTGAGGTTCTCTCCCCCGAGTATGTACCGTTGGCCAATTCTTCCCCGCTCCATGGCGAGGACATGCCCCTCGGCAACGTCGTCCACGTGCACGATATTCAGGCCCGTGTCTACGTAGGCAGGCATCTTGCCTGCAAGGGCATTGACTATGAGCCGTCCCGTGGGTGTGGGCTTCACATCGCGAGGGCCAACGGGCGTAGAGGGGTTGACGATGACTGCCCGGAGGCCTTCTTCTCTTATGAGTTTCTTGACCTCTTGCTCTGCAAGGAATTTGCTCCTCTTGTAGTGGCCGATCATGTCTTTTAGGCTAGATGGCGTGTCTTCGTCGGCAGGCCTGCCGTCGGCGCGGAGCCCGAGTGTCGCTACGCTACTTGTGTATACTATCTGCTCGATGCCTGCCTCGAGCGCGGCCTCCATGATCCGCCTCGTGCCGGCCTCGTTGGCCTCGTACATCTCCTCGGGCCTTGGCACCCAGAGGCGGTAGTCTGCGGCAACGTGGTACAAGGCCACGCATCCCCTCATGGCGCGGACGAGCGAGGCCCTCTTGGTAAGGTCGCCGGTAACGACCTCTACGTCGAGGCCAACGATGTTGCGCCTGTTGCTCTCAGGGCGCACAAGTACCCGTACGGCCCGGCCCCTATTGAGAAGGGCCCGCACCACTGCAGATCCCACAAAACCCGTTGCGCCTGTAACAAGGGTGGTCATTTTTCGAGCGTCTAACTGGGCCGCGGCCCTCTTGCGCTGTGAGGTGGTCCCTGGTCTCGTACTGCCTCTGCCCCGGCCCGCCTTATGCCGGTTAGAAGCGCGATACTCGTCTGCATGGTCCGCACCGGCTCGCCGAGGGCATGGGAGATGAGCCTGGCGCAACCGAGCACACAGCCTGCCTCGCAGGACTTGTGTCTCCTGTTGGCCCTGACGTCATTACTTCCGAAGTCTTCGAGGGGCCGCCTGAACTCCCTGTTCTGACTGCAGTACTGGACCTCGCCCCGGGTGTTCACATAGAGAAATTTGCTCCCCCCAAGACACTTCCAGGGCCTGGAGAAATCTCCCAGCAGGGCCTCCTCGGCGTGCCTGCGGTAGAGGTTCATGCCGGCAAAGAGATTCTCATCGCGCAGGAGTCGGACGAACTCTTCTCCCTTTATCGCCACGCCGCCGCCAGGCCTGTGGAGCAGAGAGAAACCAAAGTCAAAGGGAAGCCCCTTCAGGAGCCTCCTGAACTCACCGTATTCGCGCGCAGTCTCTTTTGTTAGAACAGACTGGACCTTTACCTTGAACCGGGCCGTTCTTGCGAGCATCTTCATGCGCGGCAGGAGCGACTTCAGAGACTTTTCGGACTGCGCCGTGGGATGCGCGGAGTCGACGCTTATCTGCATCATGTCGAGGCCAGAGTCGTTGAGCCCCTTAACCATGTCTTCGCTCAGGAGAAAACCATTGGTAATGAGGGTTACAATGGTTGCTCTGCGTCCCGGCGCCTTGATGTAGCCGATGACTTCGAGGATATCGGGGTGCAGAAGGGGCTCTCCGCCGAGGAGATCGAAGACCATGACACCGAGTGCCGAGAGACGGTCGACACGGGCCTTGAGGTCTGAAAGGGCGGGAGGACTTGCCCCGGGAGTGAATTCGTTACAGTATGAACACGAGAGGTTACAGTCGTCTGTTACGGCGAGTTGGGCGTATAGGGCCTTGGAGTCATAGAGCCTCTTGAGCCCCCTCAAGATGAATATGGGGCCAGGCCTCGTCTTTGCTCTCTTGGTCTCTCTCATATGATGATCTCTGCCAAGGCCCTCCCTGGGCCAGTACTGTGTTCCGAGGTTACCCCTGAAGTTTAACACAGAGGGTGCGGCCCTGCAAACCTGCCGGATGAAAGGTAATGACGGAAGAAAGACCCTCTCTGGCAGGAGAGAGAAGAGAAGAGGGAAAAAATGACAGAAAAAACACCTTACTTTCTTTTGGAAAAAAGAAAGTAAGACAAAGAAAACCGCTTTTAGCGCAGACCTGACGTTCCCCTGCGGAGGCTTTCGCGCAGGGCACAGTATCGTCATCCTCAAGAAAGAAAGCGGGTCAGGGAACACCCCTATTAGCGGCAGGTTCGGTCAGCGAGGCAGGGCCGGGGCAAGCCCGCAACAACCAACTCATTAGAAAACAGGAACAAGGAAAGATCAGTGCCAGGAGCCTCTGCCGGAGAGCGGTGCCGGCAGAGGTTCAGTACTCTGCAAAGTTGGTGTTTTTCCCTGTGGCCATCTTTCTCTGCGAGATGTTCATGACCCAGGATGTAATGGAGGCCATGGACGTTGGCATGGGCAGGCGCTTGAGTATGGAGGGCCAGGAGTAGAAGTCCCTGTACATCTCGCTGATGCCGCGGGCCAGTTCCTCGGGAGTGAAGTTTTTTGGCCGTACACGGGCCGAGATGCCGGGCCAGCGATTCAGGTTCTCAGGGTCTATTATACGGCCCTCTTCGAGGTACTTCTTGTACACCGGCGTACCCTTGTAAGGGCAGAAGGAGTTGAAGAAGGCGACGTGAACCTTGTTCTCTTTAAGGAACTGGAGGGTTGTCTGGAAGTCCTCCACATGGTCAGTGTCCCAGCCGAAGATGAGGTTGAAGGAAAAACTGATATCAAGATCTCGAAGCGCCCTTATTACGTCTTTGAGGGTAGCGGCCTTGGAGGTCTTCTTGTGCATGCCGTCGAGGGTGGTCTGTTTGATGCTCTCTATGCCGAGGTTCACGTGGAGGAGCCCGCTTTTCTTGGCCAGTTCCATGAAGTCGCGTTCAAGGACGCGGTTGGCCGTCCAGAGGGCGCTCCACCTTAATTTCAGCGGAATAAGGGCCTCCATGAGCCGCATGGTACGGCCACGATTGCCAGAGAACGTACTGTCCGCAAAGAATATGCGGCGTGACCCCGTGGCCTTTATCTCCTCCACCACTTCGTCAACGGGCCGCATGCGGTACCTCGAACCGAGATAGAACCTCTCGGCGCAGAACTCGCACGAAAAGGGACACCCTCTGCTCGTCTGCACTGCAACGGTGTGAAAGCGCGTAAAGGCCCGTCTGTCGAGGAGGTCTCGGCGCGGCAGGGGCAGTCCCTTTAGGTCGTGAAACTTGCGGGCATGGTAGAATTTTTTTAGATTACCCTTGTTGAGGTCTTTGAAGATATCCGGCAGTATGACCTCGCCCTCGCCTATGCCCACGGCATCGGCGTGGGCGGCGGCCTCCTCGGCATAGAAGAAGCAGTGGGGCCCGCCCAGTATGACGGGTACTCCACGGGAGCGGTAGGCGTCGGCTATCTCGTAGGCCCGAAGCGAGTTTATGGTCCAGACGCTGATGAGCACGAGGTCGAAGCCCTCGTCGAGGTCGAGGTCCTGCACCCGTTCGTCTGTAAGGCGCACCTCGCTCCCCTCTGGCATGAGGGCCGCGAGGTAGGCGATGGAGAGGGGAACGAGGTTGAGTTTTCTCGTCTTGAAGAGTTTGCGTGAGCCCGGCGCCGCAAAGTGCGTGGGCTGGATTATATGTATCTTCATCTGTCCGGGTATTGGGTCTCTGGAGAATATGCGTGGTAAGGGCCTTGATTAAAGTTAGCACCAGGGGGGCAGAGTGTCAAGAAGGGCGCGCCCCTTGGTATCGCCACATCTTGGTTAGGGGGCCTGTTTTTTCCTGGTGGAGAGGGCAAGGGCTATGCCCGTTACCACCATGAGTATCTCCCGTCCCCTCCTGACGAGGCTCATGGCAAGGCCCGCCTGGGGCGGGAGGCCGAGTAGGACCGCTACAGCCGCCTTCCCTGTCTCCTGGGTGCCCATGCCTGCTGGTACGGGCAGAGCGGCGGCTACTATTATCGTGGCGCACTCGAAGAGCCCGGCGCCGATGAGGCCGAGCCCTGTGCCTCCCCCCCCTATGACACGAGAGATGGCTATCCACTCGGTGGATGCGGCTACCCACATGCCAATGTAACAGGCATATGCCACAATGGCCCGTGCCGGAGCGCGCTTTATCTCCTTTGAGGCTGCAACATCGATGTGGAGAAAGCGCCTGAGGCCGCGGAGTTTTCTCGGCACCCGGTGCCTTACGCGGTAGTAACCTCCAAGGAGTTCGCGGCCTGTCCGGCTCCAGAGGACGACGAGCCAGAGGAAGACGGTCATGGCTGCCATGACCAGGGCCATGACTGTGAAGGTATGGTGCCACTTGGGCCCGCCCATGCCCTCTATGGCCGCTCCGGCAAAGACAGCAGAGGCAAAGGGCCCTACTGCCGCAACGTGGAGGAACTTTGCCGCCGCAAGGGCCATGAAAGACGAGTTGACCCCTTCTTTCCTGGAAAGGGCCAGGAGTTTGTAGGGCTCGCCTCCTATTCCTCCCGTTGGCATGGCATAGTTCAGGACCTCGCCTATGTACCGGATGCGCGCAAGGCCCATGACCCCTGTCTTGGCCCATCCAGGCCCGCTTCTCCGTGTGCCAAGGAGCCAGAGAGCAAAGGTCCCCAGGCCCTGCTGGAGGAGATAGGCCCCCACTACACCGGCAAACCCCGGCCACCACCCCCCTGCGAGGGTCTTCCAGACCTCTGCCGGGCCCAGTCTCCAGATGAGCCAGGCCGCAAGCAGGAGACCGGCCCCAACAAGGACCGCCTTCAGGCCGCGGCCCCCTCGCCCCCTGGCCGCGCCCTGAGCCTCAGTAGTATCACCAGTGCCGAGTATATCCATGTGCCTATGGTTATTATCCAGAGAAAGCCGCCGAGCCAGTGCAGTACGGCAAGGGGGAAGAGGAGATAGGAGAAGTCCCGGCTCGTAAGGGCCTCCACTGTCTTCTTGAGGCCCTTCTTCTTGGTGGCCGCTTTTTGCCCTCTTCTCTCTGGTTTCAGCAGGGGCGAGAGGGCTATTACGCTGACGAGGACACCGAGGGCTGAAAAAATGCCCAGTGCCACCCATGGCCCGGGCACGCCCCCTGCCCTCTGCCCCATGGCAATGCCCGCGAAGACGGCCATGTGCGTGATGTTGTCTGCACCGATATCGTACCAGAAACCAAGGTTGCTCTCCTTGAGGAGGAGCCTGGCGAGTTCTCCGTCCACGCCGTCGATTATGGAGTGTGCCTGGAAGAGCGCGGCCCCAAGGAGCCCCCAGCCAGCCCCGGGGCCGCGCGAGAAGGCAAGGCCTGCCAGGAGGCCGAGGACAAGGGTAAAGGTGGTGACCATGTTGGGCGTTACGCCTAAGCGCCAGATACGGGTGCTTATAAAGAGGCTTATCTTCCTGTTGACGTGCCGGGCCATGAAACCATCGGCAGGCTTTACGAGAGATGCGTAGAGTTTCTTCTCGGCCTCTTGCATGTCGGCGGGAGTGTCCACGTCCTGCCAGTAGCCGGCATCAAGGAAGAGGGCCTTGAGTTTTCTTTCTCCTGCGAGTACGCCCATTATCTCCGAGATGGAGGGCGAGGGGCCGGCCTTTTCTGCGGCCTCACGCACGAGGTCTGGGCATAGGACGAACATGCCCGTATCAATAGCGTGATACTCTGTAAGGCCCTTTCCTATGGCACGGATGAAGCCTTCGTTGTCTACGCCTACGAGGGTGGCGTCTTCGATGTCTCCTGTGAAGTCCTCTTTCTTCTCTACAACGAGCCTCGGCGTACCGTCCCTGCCAAAGGCCTTTATGGCGAGTTCCAGGCGCTCCGGGCTGAAGATATGGTCGGACATGAGGAGCGCGAAGGGGCCATGTGCTGCGCCAAGGCCCGCAAGGAGGCTCAGGCCGTTGGGCTCTCTGTATCGGGTGTTCTCTACGAGTATCAGTTCAGCCCCTGGCGGTGTGAGTGTTGGGAGGCGCTCTCTCATGGCCTCTGCCTTGTTGCCTATTACAACGACAAGGCGGCTGATGCCTGCCCTTGCCGCGCCGGCCATGACACGGCCAATGATGGGCACGCCCACGAGGGGCAGGAGTGGCTTTGGATCAGCCCCTTCTTCGTACCCCTCCATGCGCGTACCAAGCCCTGCGGCCACGATGACCGCCGTGGATACCTGGGCGCCAGGGCTGTCTTTTTCTCTCTTTTTCATGTAAAATCCGGGCCCGGCCCGGCAGAGGCCTTGTATTTTCGGTCACGGTGTTGCAATATGTCATGCTGTACCATGACCATCGCGGTGTTGGTCTCAGGGGCCCATGCGCCGGCCTTCGCCCCTCTGGGGAAACCTGGGTGCGCGTCGGGCAAAAGATATCACAGCGCCGCATAAAAGACAACTCAGGAGGGTAGATGCCCGGCCTGAGGTGAACCAAAGGCCTGTTCGCAGAAGGGGCCTGGCCGAGGGCCCTCAAGGCCCCAGGGGGAGATCTGAGGGTATCCATGAAACAGAGCATAAGTACAGGTCTCATAGGCAGGGCGCTCTCATCATGGGTGGGCTTTGTCTCTTCCCATGCCTGGCCAGTGGTCATCGCCTTCTTCATCCTCACGGCCTTCCTTCTCAACTACACGGTTCACCACATAGGCATCAACACCGATGCCTCGAAGATGATCTCCGAGAAACTCCCCTGGAGGAAGACCTACCTCGAGTACAAGAAGGAGTTCCCAGAGTACTTTGGCGAGATAGCCATAGTCATAGACGGCGCCACACCAGGGCTTGCCGAGAGTGCGGCAGAGAGGCTCGAGGTGCGCCTTGGCAAGGAGAAGACGCTCTTCAAGAGCGTGTACCGCCCTGGTGGGAGCGAGTTCTTCAGGCGTAACGGGCTCCTGTACCTTAGCGTGGAGAAACTCGAAGACCTCTCAGACCACCTTGCCCAGGTCCAGCCCTTTCTCGGCAAACTCATGGCAGACCAGAGCCTAAGTGGTTTCTTCTCCATGCTCAAAGAGGCGATGAAGGCCGTGGAAGAGGGCGACGTGGGCGAGGAGTTCGAGTTGAGGCCTGTCCTCGAGGGTGTTGGGGAAGCGGCGCGCGCTACGAGAGAGGGGCGTTTTTACCGCCTCGCCTGGCAGGACATAATGCTCGGCAAAAAGAGCAAACCCTCGGACAGGAGGCGGTTCATCATAGTCCAGCCCAGGCTCAACTTCTCCGAACTCTTCCAGGGCGAGGCCGCCATGCAGAGGATACGGGCCTTGGTGCAGGAACTCTCCCTTACAGAGTCCAGCGGCGTGCGTGTGCGCCTTACCGGGTCCGTGGCCCTCGCCAACGAGGAATTCAAGAGCGTGAGCCAAGGCGCAGGGCTTGCGAGCATAGCGGCCTTTCTCGCTGTCTGTATCATACTCTTCGTGGCCCTCAGGAGCCTTACCATGCTCGTGGCCTCCATGGTCACGCTCCTTTGCGGCATCATAGGCACAGCGGCCTTTGCCACGGCAACCGTTGGCAACCTGAATATGATCTCCATGGCCTTTGCCGTCCTGTACATAGGCCTTGGAATAGACTTTGCCATCCATCTCTGCCTGCGCTACCGTGAACTCGTCTTTGAGGGGCGCCCTCACGCCGAGGCCATGCGAATGGCCGCAGGAGACGTTGGGGCCTCTCTTGTCCTCTGTACCATCACCACTGCCGCGGGCTTTTATTCATTCATGCCGACAGCCTACTCCGGCGTATCTGAACTGGGCCTCATATCAGGCACGGGTATCTTCATCAGTCTCTTCGTAAGCCTTACCTTTCTCCCTGCCCTCGTCTCTCTCCGGCCCCTCAGGGTGCGTGGCCATGACCCGAAGACCCCCCCGGGCACTCCGCCGGGGCCTGGCCTCATGGACAGGGCCCGCGCCAGGCGCTTCCCCATACTCCTTTTCCTTACCCTCGTAGGCGCCGGCTCCGTGGCCCTTCTGGGCGGGGTGCGTTTTGACGGTAATCCCATGAACCTTCGCGACGCCTCCATGGAGTCTGTTGCCACCTTCAACGAACTAATGAAGGAGCCGGGCTCCTCGCCGCTTACCATAATGGTGGTAAAGGGCAAGGGCGAGGACGTTGCCCGGAGCGTAAAGAAACTCAAGGCCCTTCCAGTCGTTGACAAGGCAGTGAGCATATATGATTTCGTGCCCAGGGACCAGGACGAGAAACTCGATATAATTGAGGAGATATCCATGCTCATGGGCCCTGGCCTCGAACCATGGGGCCAAGAGACGGCTCCGGCAGGGGCAGGGAAAGAGGGGGCCTCGCGTATCGAGGCCCTAAAAGACCTTGAGAGGGCGCTCAGGAGATACGCATCCTCTGAGTCAGTAAGGCCCGGGGAGAGGGAGGCCGCAGGCGCCACCCTCAGCGCAATAGAGGCGCTCATGGAAAAGGTGGACAAAACCGGGCCCCGCGAGGGAGAGGCCCTTGTCTCGGAGTTCGAGAAGGCCCTTCTTGCCGGTCTGCCGGCACGACTCGCTCTCCTTCGAGAGTCCCTCGAGGCCGGGCCAGTGACCTTCAGCGACCTGCCGCCAGACCTTGTCGGGCACTGGGTGGGCCGCACCGGGTCGAGGCTCATAAAGGTCTTCCCAAAGAAGAACATCTCTGACCCTGCCGACCTCGCCGAGTTCGTGGAGGGTGTGCGCACCGTAGAGCCGGACGCAACGGGCCTTCCGGTGGTCATAGTGGAGTCGGGCCGAACGGTTGTGCATGCCTTTCGCCAGGCCTTTATCTATGCCCTTGTCTTCATAATCATCATACTCCTCGTCATACTGCGCGACGCCAGGGACACGGCCCTCATACTCCTGCCCCTCGTGTACGCCGGGCTCCTTACGGGCGCGGCAACGGTCATCCTGCACATACCATTCAACTTTGCCAACATCATCGCCCTGCCGCTCTTTCTCGGTATTGGCGTGGATAACGGCATACACGTGGTGCACCGGGCGCGCACCACGCCCACGGCGCCGGGCGCTCTCCTGAGGTCCAGCACCTCGAGGGCGGTCTTCTACAGCGCCCTTACCACTGTCATAAGTTTCGGCGGCCTCGCCTTCTCTCACCACAGGGGCATGGCGAGTATGGGACACCTCCTTACCGTGGGCATAGTCCTTACAGTTGTCTCTACGCTCTTTGTACTGCCGCTACTCCTGCCAGGGTCCGATAAGTAAAGTAAGGACTGAATATCTGCATGAGAGAGTGGCGGTTTTGGGGGATAGGGTAGGGTGGTGGTCCGGTAGGGAGGGGCAGGCACCGTGACCTCTATGGCGGCCCCTGCCGGTGGGCTAATCCTCTTCGTAGGCCGCTATCTTCTTGTCGAGTTTACGGATGAGGCCCTCGTAGTTCTTTTTTCTGAGTATGTACGTGTACTGAGCGCGCTTTAGGGAGAGGTCGCTCACGCCGTTTACCACTACATTTACGGCGCGCCACTTGCCGCCCTTTTTCTTCATCACGTAGTCCATGTGTATTATCTCGCCGTCTGCCTTTACGAGTTCTGTCCGTACGAGGTAACGGCCTCGTCTTAAGGGCTTGCTCGAGGCGAGCCGGAACTTCTCTCCTCCATATCCGTCGAAACGGGCCGCGTAGGTGGCTATGCTGAGTGTGGTGAACCTTTGGACGAGTTCTTCTTTCTCCTTCTCGTCAAAGGTCTTCCAGAGCCTGCCTACAGAGTAGCGTGTGATGCTCTCGAAGTCGAAGGTCTCCTCTACCACGGGCTTCAGGATCTCGTACCGCCCCCTGTAGCCAAGTCTCTTGGCGTCTTTCATGACCATGAGAAGGGTATTGTCCAGGGTCTCTATGACCTTCTCTGCCTCTGCCCCTTCGGCCTTTGTCGGCCTGGCGCCGAGTGTGACTCTCGGAACTGCCAGGTTGAGGACGAGGACGAGGAGGCCCAAGGCCACGGCGCCGGAGAGATACCCTATGTGCTTCCCCTGTCTCCTACTCACCTTCTACCTATCCTTATCAAGGGACCTCTCCTTGATTCGTCCCTGAATTATTCTGGGGCGTAAAAGAAAGAGCGCGGTTTTTCTTTCCCTCACATTTTCAAGGACTTGTAGTTTTGAAAATGGCGGCCCCTCCATGGGCCGAAGATATGGCTGAATCAATCAGACTTTCAATCATGACTGGAGTCACTTTACGACCTGCCGCGCCGACCCTTGTCTTGTAGTATATTATATAAAGGGACATGAGGCAAGGCCCGCACCGGTAGAGATTGTGCCTTGGCCCCAGCCCTTGAGACCATAGGCCAAGGGGATTGGAGGCGGGGGTTGTACAGGAAATTAAGTTTTTGTGTATAAGGGCCTTTTGTGTTAAAAAGGACTCTGGGGATAAACCGGGTCGGCACCGAGGAGGCCTTGGAAGGGGCGCTTGTCGAGGGCCCCTGAGGCGGCGGTCTCACTGGAACTGAAATAGGTGAATATTGAAGAAAGGTGGTGCGATCTTGAAAAACAGGACTATCTTTGTTCTCGTGGCTTTTTCCCTACTGGCTATCCTCTTTACTACCAATGCCGCAGTGGCCGGCCAGATGACCGAGCGTATCCGCCAGACCGTGGACAGCGCCCTGGCTGTGCTGAGAGACCCTGCCCTGCAGGGCAAGGCCCACAAGAAGGAACGGCGCGAGCGTATACGTGCAGTTGTGGAGGATACCATAGATTTTGAGGAGATGACGCGCCGCTCCCTGGGCGTACACTGGAGAAAGATTACGCCAGAGCAGAGAAGAGAGTTTGTCGACCTCTTCAGCGACCTTCTGGAGAACTCCTACATATCCAAGATAGAGCAACAGACAGATAAGGACGACAAGGTATTGTATCTCGATGAGAGGCAGAACAGGAAGGGCACCCGGGGGCTCGTAAAGACAAAGGTCGTTACCAGCAAGGGTACGGAGATACCCATCTTCTACCGCATGATGAAGAAGGACGAGAGGTGGGTGGCCTATGACATAGTGATAGAGGGCGTAAGCCTTGTGAGCAATTACCGTACACAGTTCGGCAAGATAATCCGCCGTTCGTCCTACGAAGACCTCGTGAAGAGCCTTCGTAAAAAGGTAGAGAAGATCCGCTCAGACTCGTGATAGACCGAGGCGTAGAAGCGGCAGGGCTTTCTGGCCCAGCATGCCTCTGCGCTGCCCCTTGTTTCCCATTCCCAGAGAGGCCGCGATCACCCTTTCCTGGCCCTGTCTCGTGAGACAGGCCTCAAGGGAAGGGGAGACCCTCTCAAAAACAATACTTGACAAAAATAATAAGGTATACTAAATTTAAAAAATCGGGGTAAAGGTAGTCCCTTGTGTCCTGGGCAGGGAGTCGGGGCCCTGGATGACAACCATGCTTTCCCCTTCTTGCGGCACAAGGACCTCTAAGCGCCGGAGGGATGAGATGATGCTCCCTTCTGGCGAGGGCATTTTATATCATGAGATTATCCACAAAGGGTCAATATGCGGTGAGGGCCATGGTGAGCCTCGCCAGGCAGAGCAGTGGTAGCCCTGTCTCGCTACGTTATATCTCGGAGCACGAGGGCATATCACTTTCTTACCTCGAACAACTCTTCGTAAAACTCCGGAGGGGGCAGATAGTGCGGAGCGTGCGCGGCCCTGGCGGCGGGTACGTGCTTGCCAAGTCTCCATCAGAGATCAGTGTCGGCGAGGTGATCTCCGTTGTGGAAGAACCCCTCAACCCCGTTGCCTGCCTGGACAAGGACTCCAGGGGTTGCGAACGGGCGGCCAACTGCTCTACTAAGGCGGTCTGGAAGGGTCTTGCAGGAAAGATATCGGAGTTTCTCAACTCCATCAGCATAGAAGACATTACAACAGAAGCGCTAAAGACAGGGCCACGCTGAGGGCCCTTGGGCAGGCACCTTTACCAAAGAGAGACTGGACGCTGAAAGGAGGTCTTTACAGACTTGAAGAGAAAGATATATGTAGACCATAACGCAACGACCCCGCTGGACCCGGCTGTACTCGATGAGATGCTGCCTTTTTTACGCGACGACTGGGGGAACCCCTCGAGCGTACACTGGGCCGCAAGAGGGCCCAAGGCCGCTCTCGAAAAGGCAAGGGAGCGCGTGGCCTCCCTCATCAACGCCGCGCCCCTGGAGATAGTATTCAACTCCACGGGCACAGAGGGCGACAACCACGCCATAAAGGGCGCGGCCTTTGCAAGAAAAAACAAGGGTAACCACATCATCACAACCGTGGTGGAGCACCCGGCGGTGCTGAACACCTGCAAGTACATGGAAAAAGAGGGGTTCGAGGTAACGTACCTCAAGGTCGATTCCATGGGAAGGCTCGACCTCGAGGAACTGCGCTCTGCCATAAGGCCGGAGACCATCCTGATTACGATAATGTATGCCAATAACGAGACAGGCGTCATCTTTCCCATAAAGGAGATAGCAAAGATAGCGAGGGAGAGGGGCGTCACGTTCCATACAGATGCAGTGCAGGCCGTGGGAAAGATACCCATAGACGTGAAGGACCTTGGGGTGGACCTCCTCACCCTCTCGGGACACAAACTCTACGGGCCAAAGGGTACGGGCGCCTTGTATGTGAGGCGCGGCGTGCGTCTCGTGCCCCTTCTTCATGGCGGCCACCAGGAACGCAACCGCCGCGGCGGCACGGAGAACGTTGCCGGCCTCGTGGGTCTCGGAAAGGCCTGTGAACTCTCGGCAGAACACATGGAAGAGTCTGTTGCAAGGATGAAGGCCCTTCGCGACAGGCTCGAAAAGGGCCTCATGGAGAAGATACCCGATATCAAGGTGAACGGCGACCCGGAGGCAAGGCTCCCCAACACGGCCAATATCAGTTTCGAGTACGTGGAGGGCGAGTCCCTCCTTCTGAACCTCGACATGATGGGGGTTGCGGCATCGAGCGGCTCGGCCTGCACCTCCGGAAGCCTCGAGGCGAGCCATGTCCTCCTTGCCATGAGCCTCTCGCACGAGATGAGCCACGGCTCCGTGAGGTTCAGCCTCGGTAGACACAACACAGAAGAAGAGATAGACTATATAATAGAGATCATGCCCCCCATCGTCGAACGCATGAGGAGCATGAGCCCGCTTTACGCAGGAACAAAGTCATAGGAACACAAAGAAAAACCTTCTTAAGGAGATACCAGGCATGTACAGTGAAAAGGTTATGGACCACTTTACAAACCCGCGCAATGTGGGTGAGATAGAAGACCCCAGCGGCGAGGGCACTGTGGGCAACCCGGCCTGCGGCGATATAATGAAACTCACCATAAAGGTCGAGGGTGACAAGATAACGGACGTCAAGTTCAAGACCTTTGGGTGCGGCGCGGCCATTGCCACGAGTTCCATGGTTACGGAACTCGTAAAGGGCAAGAAACTCGACGAGGCAGAGAGCATCTCCAACGATACAGTGGCTGAGGCCCTTGACGGACTCCCGCCAGTGAAGATGCACTGCTCCAACCTTGCCGCCGATGCCCTGCACGCCGCCATAGAGGACTACAAGAAGAAGCACTCGGGCGAAGAAGAGTAAGGGCAGGACAAGCGTACAGGCAGGATTCGGGACACAGACCCCTGATGGTTCTGTGTCCTGTTTTTTATTTCTATCCAATGACCCCGCCTTCTTATATAATATGAGGGCAAGGACTTGGCGAAGACGCACTGTTTGCGTAGCCGCACAGGAGATGAAGAACCGAGACAAGCGAGGACAGGCAGTAGTTTGGGAGCAGGCGTAAGAGATAGAGTGGTGGTTGCCATGAGCGGCGGCGTGGACTCGTCCGTTGCCCTTGCCGTTCTCAAGGAGCAGGGATATGACTGCATAGGCGTCTCCATGCACCTCTGGGACTACTCACCGGAAGACGGCCCCTCTGGGGACGTGGTGGGTGGTTGTTGCTCTCTCGAAGACCTTGGCGATGCGCGCCGCGTGGCCGACTCCCTTGGCGTGCCCTACTATGTCCTCAACATGGAGGAGACCTTCAGGCGCGAGGTGGTGGATTACTTCACTACGGCCTACCTTGACGCAAGGACGCCGAACCCATGCATAAAGTGTAACGAGGTCCTGAAGTTCGAGGTCCTCATGACAAAGGCCCGGGCCCTTGGGGCCGGCTATCTCGCCACGGGCCACTATGCCCGCATTGACTACAGCGGCGATGGCCCCCGCCTTCTTCGCGGCCTAGACCCGTCCAAGGACCAGAGTTACTTTCTCTTTACCATGACAGAGGCCCAGATGCGCTCGACCTTATTCCCCGTGGGCACGATGACAAAGGACGAGGTCCGTAGCATCGCCCGTACTCTGGGGCTCCCCATCCATGACAAGAAGGAGAGCCAGGAGATATGTTTTGTCGAGGGCGGCTCGTACAGGGATTTCATAGTTGCAGAGGCGGGCCTCGGTGCTCGGCGCTCCCGTGAGGCCCCTTTGGAGACAGGGGGCTCTTCGGGCCCATCCTCAGCAATGCCGTCCCAAGCCGTGCCAGGCCCGATAACGGATCTGGACGGTAATGTCCTTGGTGAGCACAGAGGGCTCTTCAACTACACCATAGGCCAGAGACGGGGTCTTGGCCTCTCTGGCGGTCCTTTTTACGTCATCGATATGGATAGGGAGAATAGACGCCTCGTTGTGGGCCCAGAAGAGGCCCTCTACGCCCGCGGGCTCATCGCCTCGGGGCTCGTACTTACCGGAGGGGCCGCGCCAGACGACCTCCTCGGGCCGGGCCTCGGCGCGCGCATACGATACCGCTCACTGCCTGCTCCCTGTCTCGCAGAGCCGGAACCAGGCGGCAGGGTAAGGGTGAGGTTCGAGAGCGCGCAGAAGTCCATTACCCCTGGTCAGGCGGTTGTCTTCTACAGGGACGACGTGGTGGTCGGCGGGGCCTGGATAGAGGAGGCCCTGAGATGAGCCAGAGAGGTGAGGCGAGGACTTTCTGTATCACCACCCTTGGGTGCAAGGCCAACCAGTACGATACCGCGGCCATGGAAGAGGGGCTTCTCTCTACAAGGGGGCTTCGCGAGGTCCCTTTCCCTGGGCCGGCCGACGTCTGCATCATAAATACCTGCACTGTGACGGCGAGTTCGGACGCCCAGTCGCGCCAACTCATACGCAGGGCACGGCGGAGGAGCCCAGAGGCCGTTATCATTGTCACCGGCTGTTATGCCGAGGTCTCGGCAGAGGAACTCCAGGGAGTGGAGGAGGCCGATTATATCCTCGGGAACAGGGCCAAGGCCGAGGTCATGGAGTATCTCGAGAGAGGCCGGCGCAAGGGCCGGCCCGTGGTGGTAAGGGGGCCCGCGGGAGAGGGCGTTCCGTGGTCGCTGCGCACGGACTCGGCCTCGGGCAGGACGCGCATGAATCTCAAGATCCAGGACGGCTGTGACAGGCACTGCTCGTACTGTATAATCCCCCGGGCCAGGGGGGCCTCGCGCTCCCTGGGGCCGGACAAGATACTTGCCGAGGTGCGGGACCTGGCAGCAAGGGGGTTCAGGGAGATAATCCTCACGGGCATACACCTGGGGGCCTGGGGCAGGGACCTTGAACCCCGCGAGAGCCTTCCCTCGCTCCTTCGTCTCCTCGATAAAGAGGCCCTTCCCTGCAGGTTCAGGATAAGTTCCCTCGACCCGGACGAGGTGACAGACGAACTTGTTGATATCCTCAAGGAGAGCCGCTCCATCTGCAACCATCTGCACCTCGCCCTGCAGAGTGGTGACGACGGCATACTCCGGGCCATGAGAAGGACGCACGGTGCGGACCTCTTTCGTGAGAAGGTGCTCACCCTCACCGAGGCGGTGGCGGACATATCCATAGGCGTTGACGTGATAGCAGGTTTTCCCGGCGAGGGCGAGGCAGAGTTCAACAGAACGTACCGCCTCCTCGAAGACCTGCCAGTGGCCTACCTGCATGTCTTTCCCTTCTCCCCGCGCCGTGGCACACTTGCCTCGGAGATGTCCGCAAGGGTACCTGGGCCAGTCATCAAGGAGCGCTCTGCCATGCTTCGCGCCCTTGGCGAAGAGAAGAAAAGGGCCTTTTACGAGAGGTTCGTTGGGAGCGAGGCCGAGGTGATTGTGGAGGCAGGGCGCTATGCCGAGCCTGGTCAACTCCGGGGCAAGACGCGTAACTACATACCCGTACTCGTGAGGCCGGGCCTTAATCTGCCTACTGGCGAGATTACCACCTTGGTCCTTGGCGGGCCTCTCACTTCCCGTGGGCTATACGTCGCGTTGAGCCCCTCGAAGGGGCCCGGCCCTGAGGCACCTTGCGAGGCACTGGCGCAGGGGACAGGGGGGACGTTATGAGAGAGAGATGCTTGGTCGACTCCATGGGAGATTACATGAGGAGGCTCGAGAAGTTCAATGCCAGTCTCGACCCTCCCTTCAGGGACATGGCTCTCCTTCGCGAGGTCTTTACGCACAGTTCCTTCCTGAACGAGGCCCCAGGCGGGCCCGGGGAGTTCTCTTCGAACGAGAGGCTCGAGTTTCTCGGCGACGCCGTCCTCGGTGCGGCCATAAGCCACATACTCTTCAGGGAGTTTACCTCAACGCCCGAAGGCGGGCTCACCCTGATACGTGCCCGTCTCGTGAACAGGCGCGTTCTTGCCGGCCTTGCCCGTGACCTCGGCCTTGGCGGGTATATACTCATGGGCAGGGGCATGGCCGCTTCTGGTGGTGCATCGAACGAGAGAGTCCTTGCCGGGCTCTTCGAGGCATACCTTGGAGGCAGGTACATGGAGGAAGGCTTTGATGCCCTCCTTGCAAGGGTAGAGGACCTCTTCGGGCCCCTCCTGGAAGAGGCGGCGGAGGAGCCCGGGTACTTTGACTTCAAGCCCGAACTCCAGGAACTCACTCAGCGCCTCTTTAAAGAGCCGCCCCAATATACGCTTGAGGATACCAGTGGTCCGCCCCACAGGAGGACCTATACAGTGGAGGTCTCCATAAAGGGCCGTGTCATTGGCCGGGGAAGGGGGGCAAGCAAGAAAGAGGCCGAACAGGCCGCGGCAAGAGAGGCCATGGAAAGGCTCCGGAGGAATGAACCTGAGAAGGGGAGGCAGGAAGAGGAGGCCCCATGAGCAGGCACCTCATAATCCCATTCTTCATCCCCTTCAGGGGGTGCCCCAGTATCTGCGTCTTCTGCGACCAGAAGGCAGTGACAGGGGCCGTTGGCATACCTGCCCCGGAGGAGATAAGAGAGAGAGTGGAGACCTGTCTTGGAACATGGAGCGGTGGCGGAACCAGAGAGGTTGCCTTTTACGGCGGTACCTTCACAGCCATGGACCTGGCCGAGCAGGAGGCCTGCCTCGGGCCGGTAGGCCCTTTTTTGCGCGATGGCCGTATCAATGGCATCAGGGTATCTACGAGGCCGGACTGCCTTGACAGACGAAAGGTAGAGTTTCTGAAGGACCGAGGGGTGGCAACCGTAGAACTGGGGGCACAGTCCATGGACGACGAGGTCCTCAGATTATGCAACAGAGGTCACAGCGCAGAGGACACGGTGCGTGCTATGCTTACGCTGAAGAGGGCCGGGCTCGGCGCCGGGGTTCAACTCATGCCGGGTCTACCTGGTGACAACGCCGTCAGGGCGCTCCGCACGGCACGCTCGGTCATAGACCTTGGGCCAGATTTTGTCCGTATATACCCGACAGTCGTCATGAAGGGTACGCCCCTTGAGAGGATGTACATACTTGGCGAGTACAGGCCCTGGACAATGGATGAGATGACAGAACTCTGCGCAGAGATGGCGGAACTCTTCGACAAGGCGGGCATAAGGATAATCCGCATGGGGCTTCAGAGTACAGAGGAACTGAGAGAGAGCATTGTGGCAGGCCCCTATCACCCGGCCTTCCGCGACCTCGTAAACAGACGGGTAAGGGCGCGGAGTATGGAGTGGGGGGCAAAATAAGGCTGTGATTTTCTTCTGAGAATGGGTATACTCAGGGGGATGGCCGATTCAACGGCGGACCTGCGGGGGGGCGAGGGGGGGGAGGCTTTACAAGAGGGGAGATGGCTCTGCGTATAGACCGATTGACCTGGATTTACAACCCGCCGGAACCGGGGCGGCCCACTCGGCAGTTATATATACTTGAAGATGCAAGGTGCTGAAGGTCCGGGATTTTACCTATCCCCGCTTCTTCAACGATGGGTTGTCAAGGGGTTGAGAAATAGAGCCCGCCAGGGGCCTTGTCTATAGGCCTCATTTTCATGGAAGGAGGAGGAGAGTATGAAGAAGATACTGGTTGCCTTCTGTTTTTTAGCCGTCCTCATGAGCAGTACGGCCTCATTTGCCCTGGAGCATCACGAAGAGCCTTCGGACGTCGGCATACTCCTCGACCTGGCCATACTACGGCCCGCCGGGTTGGGTATGATGGCCGCAGGGCTCGGCATCTTCGTGGCAACGCTTCCCTATTCCATTATTACCAACTCTGTTGACGACACGGCCAAGGTCCTTCTTCAGAAGCCCTTTCATTATGTCTTTGTAAGGGATGTGGGTGACATATAGTCTGCCCTGGCGCATGGGTTAGGGGTAAGTCCGGGGCGAGGTCTCCCTTGTATTAGAGAACCGAGTACTCGGGCGTTGAACCGTCCTCTTGCCCGTAGAGGGCGTCCTAATGGCCGCTCTTGCTTCTCTTAGGGCAGGGGGAGCGTTGGCGCCGCCTCTTCCAACCTTGAGGGGCCCTGCCCTTCTCCGTGGTCCGGTGTAGGGCAGTTGATGGCAGGTGCGTAAGGGTCGAGAGTACAGAAGGCCGCCCCCAAAGCGGGGCGGCCTTCTGTTTTTCTATCATCTTTGCGCCTGCCTGGTCTTGTCCTGTTCTTTTATAATTCCTGCAAGAAGCCTTCTGCAGAAGGACTTGGAAAACTCAGGGTAAAGGCAGTACCTCTTTCAGGCGCTGTATCCACGTCTATGGTGCCCTTGTGCCGTGAGACGATGCGGTATGTTACGTAGAGCCCGAGGCCAGTGCCTATGCCCACTGGCTTTGTAGTAAAGAAGGGGTCGTATATGTGGTTTATGAACTCTGGTGGTATACCGGGGCCAGTGTCCGAGACCACGGCCTTTACGCGGCCCCGCTCCCGGTAGCACGAGAGCCTGAGTGTGCCGGCTCCCTCCATGGCCTGTACTGCGTTGAGGATGAGGTTTACGAAGACCTGCTGTATTTCGCCCTCATTGCCAGTGATATGGCAGTCGTCGCCAAAGTCTCTTATGATTTCCACGGGACTAACGGCGATGGAGTGGCTCGCCATCTTGAGGGCCCGTGCCATGACACCCGCGAGGTCAAAGATGGTATCAGACTCTTCGTTTGCGGCCCGCGAGTAGTCGGAGAGTTCGCGCACAATGCTCGCCGCGTTCTTGGCGTAGCGGATGATGTCCTCGCAGTATTCCTTTATGGTGGCAAGGTCTTCCTCGTCTCTTATGGCCTCTGCCATGCCCAGTACCCCTGCAAGGGGGTTGTTAATCTCATGGGCTATGCCGCTTGCCAGCGTGCCGATACCCACGAGTTTTTCGGCCTGCATGAGTTTGAACTGGAGGCGTTTTTCCTCGGAGATGTCCTTTCCGATGCCAACGGCCCCTATTACCCTGCCAGAGTCATTGACCATGCGAGAGACTGTGAGGTTGATGTACACGAGGCTTCCTGTCTTGGACTTGAGGACAACCTCGCGGTTGGTGAGAGAGTCCTGACGCCGGGCCCCTTTCATCCATTCGCGTAGCACGTCGTTCTTTTCCGACTTATCCTCAAAGAGTACGGAAGCGGGCCTGCCGGAGAGTTCGCGTTTTGAGTATCCGAGAAGGCGCTCACCCTCGCGGTTGAACTCCACTATGGCCCCGGAGCGGTCTGTGGTCACGATGAGGGCCTTGGAGTTGTCGAGTATCATCTGCAGGTAGGTGCTTATCCCGTTGAGTTCCCGGACAGTCTTTACGATATCAACGGCCTGCTTCCAGTCCTGAATGGGCCTTGCTTCTTCGTTCCTAAACATAGACCCTCAGCCTCTCGAAAGTCCTGTCCTCGCCCGGTTCATCGGCCTCTCCCACTATGCTATCCATGTTGTCGATAAAGATGCTGACGATCTCGGGGTCCAGTTGAGTGCCGGATACGCGTTTCATCTCATCTATTATTCGTTCCTGCGCTATACCCTTTCTGTAGGGGCGGTCATTGCTCATGGCGTCGTAGAGGTCTGCGGCAGAGATGATCCTCGCACCAAGGGGTATCTCCTTTCCTTTCAGGCCGCGGGGATACCCGCTTCCATCGTAGTTTTCATGGTGCGAGACAATTATCTCGGCAACGCTCTCCATGAGGGGTATGCCCTTGAGTATCTTCTTGCCGAGTTCGGGGTGTATCTTGACGTGTTCCTTTTCTTCGGGGCTGAGCGGACCCCTCTTGTTGAGTACGCGTTCGTTTACGCCTATCTTTCCTATGTCATGGAGCATGGAGGCGTACTCCAGGAGTTCGAGGTACTTCTTCTCAAGGCCCATTA